>NZ_JAHKPW010000032.1:117921-148844 GCF_018860755.1 Colwellia sp. D2M02
CATTTGTTAAGCCGAGCTCAGGTTAAATAATATAGGTCGCTTTATTTTACAGTTAATATTGCAAAAAAAGACACATTAGAAAAAGGTTATTGAATGCTCAACAACCTTTTTCCTTAACTAGCTTAATAATAGCGGCTGTAGCTCAGTTAATGAATCAACAATAGCTCGAGGGTTATACTCACTTAACACCTCTCTATCATGTACACCAAAAGTCACACCGATGCTGTCAATACCAGCGGTTAGTGCCATTTTTAGATCATGACTGGTATCGCCTATCATTATTGCTTGTGATTTAGGTACATTAAGTTCATCAAGTAAACTTAATAACATGTCAGGATGGGGCTTTGATTTAGCTTCATCAGCACAACGCGATGCATGAAAAAAGTGACCGGTTTGCGTTGCTTGAAAAACCCGTTCTAACCCGACTCTTCCCTTACCTGTAGCAACCGCTAATAATTTCTGTTCTTGTTGTAACCTTGTTAGTAATGCAATAGCGTCATTAAATAACGGCGCTGGAGTATTATTCACTTCAACATACTGATGTTTATATTGGGCAACCAAGGCCATGGTTTGCTCTGCTGAGTTATCCGGAAATAAGGTTGTCACTGCAGCAGGTAAGCTCAAGCCAATAATCTCTTTAACATGCTCAACAGAAGGTTTAGTTAATTGACTTAAAATAGCCGCATTTTGCATTGACGAGACAATTCTATCGATTGAGTTCATTAACGTACCATCCCAATCAAAAATAATTAGCTTATAGTCTTTGATCATATTAGCCATGACTTATTCTTTCACCAGTTTACTTAATAGTTGCTCAAGACTCGGTTCTAAAGGCGCTTCAATTTTTAGTCGTTGCTCTGTTTTAGGGTGAGTGAATTCAATACTGGCGGCATGTAAAAAAAGTCGCTTTAAGCCCTTTTCTTTCATTGCGCTGTCAAACTCTTCATGGCCATACTTAGCATCCATCGCAATTGAATGACCACTAACCTGACAATGTACGCGGATTTGATGGGTTCTGCCGGTCACAGGAAAAGCTCGTACTAAGGTAGCACCGCGGTAGCGCTCTAATACTTTATATCGTGTTTCAGACTCTTTTCCGTTAACATTATCAACAATAACAACGCGCTCTCCTGATTTTAAATCATTCTTTTTAAGCGCCTCTGTTACTCGTGTTAATTTAGTTGGCCAATGCCCTTTAACTAACGCATGATAAAATTTTTGTACTTGTTTTTCTCGTAACTGTTCATGAAGGTTACGTAAAGCAGAACGTTTTTTTGCAACAACTAAACACCCGGATGTATCACGGTCAAGGCGATGGACTAATTCAAGCATACGCGCATCAGGCCTTAACGCCCTTAGGGCTTCAATTAAACCAAAACTTAAGCCACTACCACCATGCACTGCCATACCCGATGGCTTATTGATAACAATTAATCTGTCATCTTCAAACAATATCTGTTTTTCTAAGTTAGCCACAATTGACAGCCCCGTAGAAACAGTATCAGCTTTTTCTGAAACACGAATAGGCGCAATACGTAATACATCACCCGATAAAAGTTTATATACTGGCTTAACACGTTTTTTATTAACCCGTATTTCACCTTTACGCATCAAGCGGTATAAATGGCTTTTAGGTACACCTTTAAGTGTTTTTAATAAAAAATTATCAATACGTTGACCTTCGTCTTCACTATCAATAGTAATAAAACGAACTTGAGGTTTTTCTATTTCACTACTATCCTGCTCTACTGGCGATGTTTTAATACCTACGGCAGGACGACGAGATGCTGAAAAGTGTTCTCTGACGATATTCTTCTTATTGGGTGTTTTTTTATGCACGCTATGCTGGCTTACTTGATTAGCTTTTTTCATAAACGGGAGTTTAACACACTTTTTTTATGGAATAATGCAATTAAAGTAGGTTTTTTATTAGCTAAAATCTCATTATAGTGGGATAATAAAAAGGTTAATGTTTGAATAGTAAAGAACTTAAGGTAGTTCTTATTAGAAACTCACATTAATCGAATACTTAGATGCTCTAAAGAGAGACGTAAGAGGCAAGCTGCGGCCACTTCTTTATGCGAATAGTTTTATAACTATATGTGACATAAAAAAGGTACGGCCTGTTGTATAATTTGACTTAGGTTATATCATCAATTGATATTCATCCCTACACATGTCAAATAACATAAACAGTTTTACTAAAATACTAGTATTAAGCCCAGCACCATAGAGCAATTTTATAAAAATAAGCTTGTAAAAAAGTATTAATACAAACGTATATTAAGCAACCGTTAACCAAATAAAATATAAACAGAACTCATTAAAAAATAAGTCTGTCGTTGCTTACTTTACCATTAACACTTCTTTTTATAAGCTGCACAGCACATATTGCTGGGCACATAAAGAAACAACTACAGTAAATACATATTAAGAATTAATGTGTTTGCTATTGAATATACAATCAAAATTTATAACAGCTTAACCTGGTAAAATGACAGGTTAATAATGACATCCGTGAGGCTGACAACTTGCTGTTACCTGAGAGAAAGATTGCTTTGTGCCTTAAGCAAGTAGTGTGTTGTGACTAAACGAGTCCGACAACCTATGAAACGTATGTTAATAAACGCTACCCAATCTGAAGAATTGCGTGTAGCACTAGTAGATGGCCAAAAACTGTATGATTTAGATATCGAAAGTCCAGGTCACGAACAAAAAAAATCAAATATTTATAAAGCAAAAATCACGCGTATTGAACCTTCATTAGAAGCCGCTTTCGTAGATTATGGCGCTGAACGCCATGGTTTCTTACCAATGAAAGAAATTGCACGTGAATATTTTCCAAAAGGTTACTCATTCCAAGGCCGTCCCAATATCAAAGAAGTATTGCGTGAAGGTCAAGAAGTTATCGTTCAAATAGATAAAGAAGAGCGCGGCCAAAAAGGTGCTGCTTTAACAACGTTTATCAGTTTAGCTGGTAGCTACTTGGTATTAATGCCAAACAACCCTCGCGCGGGTGGTATTTCTCGCAGAATTGAGGGCGATGAACGTACCGATTTAAAAGCATCATTAAGCAAACTTGACTTACCTAAAGGCATGGGTTTAATAGTGCGCACTGCTGGTGTAGGTAAAGCTTATGATGAACTTGAGTGGGATTTAAGTGTATTATTACATCACTGGAAAGCCATTAGCGATGCTGCAGAAAGTAAGCCTGCCCCGTTTTTAATTCACCAAGAAACAAACTTAATTCTTCGCGCTATCCGTGACTATTTACGTCGTGACATCGGTGAAGTATTAATCGACAGACCAAAAACATTCGAAAGTGTTAAAAAGCATATTGAAGTAGTACGCCCTGACTTCCTAAGTAAAATCAAACTTTACACCAGTGACGTGCCTTTATTTACGCATTATCAAATTGAAACACAAATAGAAACAGCTTTTCAACGTGAAGTGCGCTTACCTTCTGGTGGCTCAATTGTCATTGATCCTACTGAAGCAATGACATCAATTGATATCAACTCTGCCCGTGCCACCAAAGGTAGTGATATTGAAGAAACCGCCTTTAACACTAACTTGGAAGCCGCTGAAGAAATTGCTCGTCAATTGCGTCTACGTGACCTTGGTGGCTTAGTCGTTATTGACTTTATTGACATGACTCCAGTGCGTCATCAACGCGAAGTTGAAAACCGCATGCGTGATTCAGTACATCAAGACAGAGCTAGAATACAACTAGGACGTATTTCTCGTTTTGGTTTACTAGAAATGTCTCGTCAACGTTTACGTCCATCGATTGGTGAAACGAGTCAAGGCGTATGTCCTCGTTGTAATGGTACTGGCCATGTAAGAGGTGTAGAGTCTCTTGCACTGTCAATTTTACGTTTAATGGAAGAAGAGGCCATTAAAGGTAATACCCTACATGTACAAGCTCAAGTGCCTGTTCCTGTTGCTACGTATTTATTAAATGAGAAACGTCGCTCAGTCATGCATATTGAAAAACACCATAATGTTCGTGTATTAATCATTCCAAACCCACATATGGATACACCACAATATGAAGTATTGCGTGTTAAAAATGATGATTCAATAGCCGAAGCTAGTTATGACCTACCAGTTAAACAAGCAGAGCTTGAAGAAGCTAAAATGCCTAAGTTTGACAAAGAAGCTCATAAGCGTGACGAGCCTATGATTCAAGGCATGTCTGCCCCACAACGTGCAAACAAGTCAGCAGAAAACATTGCTCCATCAAATAATACTAAAACAGCAGAGAAGACGACCGGCTTCTTTGGCTGGTTAAAAGGTTTATTTGTTAGCGAAGCTGTAGAAGAAGCACCTGTTGTTCCTGCAGAAAAACCAAAGCCAACACATGAAAAACGTAATAATTCTCGCCAAGGACAACGTCGTAATAATCGTGGTAACAACCGCAATAGAAACGATAAAAACAATGATGCATCAGGTAATCAGGCTAACGACAAAAAGGCTGAATCAAATAGAAATACTCGCCCTGCTCGTGATGACAATCAAAACCGCCCTAAAAAACAGCCGCGTAAAAACAACGATGCGGATAAAACACAAGGCGTAAAAGAAGAGAAAGTAGCTGAGCGCCGTCAACGTCGCAATAACCGTAAAAAAGTTAGAGTTAATAAAAACGAGCAAAACAACGCCAAAGACAATAAACTTGAGCAAACTGCTAAACCTCAACCTAAAAACACTAAAACTATACCAGCCAAAGAAGAGCATATCACTGCAAAAGAAGTGGCTATTGATGTTGATACGAGTGTTACGGCTGAAAATGCAGAAGTAAAAACAAGTGAAGATCGTCCTAGAAATCGTCGTTCTCCAAGGCATTTACGAGCTAATGGTCAACGTCGTCGTCGTAATAACGAAAACGATACACAAGCAAAACCTGATGAGATAAAGGCAGAGGTTACTACTGAACAAGTAACAGCTGTGACAAGTAATGATAGTGTATCAACTCAAGCTGATGATGCGGTAGAGGCCCGTTACCCTGAAGATAAAGACAATGTTGTTAAAGAAAATACTGTTAGTGCTGACACTAAAGATACTGCTGAGCCTGAAAAAACAGCAGTTACTTCGGCAAGCACTGAAGCTACTGAAACAGAGTCTAACAATACAATTTCTGAGCCAGAGTTTACTTTAGAGCAACCTAGTGTAGAAACTGTTGTTAATGAAGAAAAACAAAAGGCTGATGAAAAGGTAGTAACAAAAACAGATTCTACTGAAATACAACCAGACTTACCTTTTGAAGTCACGGAGCCTGTGCAAACACCTAAAGTTAACGTTGAACAAACAGTAGCAGCTCCTACAGTTAAAGAAACAACTACAGAGGTAATAACAAAAGCTAAAGAAGTTGAAGTTGCTGCAGCCGTAACACCAAAAGAGGCAAAAGTTGAGCAAAATGAAGCCATAACAAAAAAAGTGGCTACAAAAGCAGTAAAGAAACAACAACCTAAAGATAAGAAACTTGCAAGACAAGTGAAAAAAGCAAATCGCTTATCTGGTAGAGCTTCTTCACCAATGACAAAGACGGTTACCATCACCACGATAAATGCTATTCCAACAGCATTTATGCCAGATAGTGAACGTCAAGCCCACAGTACTTCAGGTAAGTCAGCGGCGATTGCAGATGTAACGAGCCGAAGCACATCAGGAGCTCACAACCCTGCCTAACGTATAAAGGGGTTATATAATTTAAAGCCAATTATTAGTCATAATAATTGGCTTTTTTTATGCTCGGAATATTTCCTTCGCATATCAAGTTGATATATATAAACTGCTTGACGCACACTGACACATCAAGGTAAATTAATCGTCAGGATTAAATGACTCAGTATTGCGTTTAGGTATATATTACACAGGCTTATGGTTTGCCTTGTTAGCTCAGCCAAATATTACCTAAAGAAACATCGCTACCAATGGAGTCCATATAAGGGTAAATAAATTATGAAAAAATGGTTTTTTTCTGATAATGGTAAAGTTACAGGCCCTTTCGGGCTAAAAGAATGCAATGATCTTATTGCAAAAAACCCAAATTTATACGCATGGCACCCTTCGTATACACATTGGGTACCTGTAAGCTGCGTTGATGAGTTTGAAGTAGTTATTACCCCACCAGCTCCACCTATAGAAATACCACAAGATTTAATCGAAGGATTAATTGGTGAGGAGCAAGACTTAATCTCAACATTGGACCGAGTTGATAAAACAATTAAAATAACATCTGATTCCTTATATGAAATAGATGCAGAAGTTGATAATTACAGTCAAGTAACTCATAACTTAACAGAGCAAGTGAAAGTGGCTGTGAAGTCAATAGAAGAACAATATGCTTCATTACAAGTAAACTTAGCTAATGCAATTAAAACAGATTACTAACAAAACGGCTTATTTACATAATACAAGTATATTTTCACTTTAAAGAATTCAACAGATAAAGAGTAATGATGATGAAAAAATGGTTTTTTTCTGACAATGGTAAAGTCACTGCCCCATTAAGCCAAACGGAAGCAAGAGCTTACTTAGCAGATAACCCAACGGTTTATGGCTGGCATCCTTCGTTTAGCCAATGGAAGCCTGTAACATGTATCCCAGAGTTTGCTGATATTGTGCCACTACCTGAGCAATCGTTATTAGTACCTAAAGAGTTAACTGATAAGTTTTTAGCGAAAAAGCAACGCTTACAAACTAAATTAACCTCTATTGACGATAGCATTAAACATACCCAATCTTCTTTAACTAAGTTTGAAAAGCAAATAGAAGACTATAAAGCCCTTACTCAAAACTTAAATGATGACGTTAAAGGCGCTATCGATAATATTGAGAAAAAATACTCTGGCTTAAACAAAAAAATTGCTCAAGTGAAAAATGCTATTAACATCGCTGAAGTCGAAATTAATGATGCTATAAAAAGCTTTGATCACCGCGTTAATTCTAATGATGTTTTCATGCCTTCTTGTCACGGCACAGTTAAACCTGCAAAGTCAGCACCATTAACTGAAGTAGAAGTTGCACAAAAAGCGAGTGAGGCTGCTCAAATTAGTAAAGCTAAACTCGCGCAAGCTAAATTAGCGACTCCGCATAAACGTGTCGAAGCTGAAAAGCCTGTCGAAGAAGTTGCTAAGAAAGAAGCACCTAAAAAAGAAGAGTCTGTAGCGAAAAATAAAGCCGAAGATGAAAGCAAAGCGAATAAAGAAGGCTTTGGTATGAAAAATATCATGAAATCGGTATTTAAAGGCGATAAGAAAGTAGAAAGCAGTGAAGAGCAGCCACCTATGTCAATGGCTGAACGTCTGAAAATGGCACAAAATAACACTTAGTTATTAGTCATGCTTTGAAATAAAAAAACCGCTAAATTAGCGGTTTTTTATTGTCTAAATATTCTTGTTACGGATTATTAAGTATATGAAGTATGCTCATATACTTAATATAGCAAGTCATTATCTAACGTGTGCTAATGCTTGATTGGCAAGTTGAGTAATTTCAGACCAATTCTTATTATTAACAATTTCATTTGATACTAACCAAGAGCCGCCACAACAAACAACATTTGGTAATGCCAAATAATCTCGAACATTATTTAGGTTAATTCCGCCTGTAGGGCAAAAACGAATATCAGGGAATGGTCCACCAATAGATTGAATCGCTTTTACGCCGCCAGAAGCTTCTGCTGGAAAGAATTTTAAATGATCGTAACCATAGTCTGCACCATCCATTAATTCTGATATTGATGAAATACCAGGAATTAATGCGATATTACTTTCATTACCTGCTTGTAATAAATCTTTAGTTAAGCCAGGACTAATAGCAAACTTTGCACCAGCATCATATGACTGCTGTAATTGCTGACGATTAGTTACTGTGCCAGAGCCTATAATGGCTTCTGGAAGCTCTTTAGCTATAATACTGATCACATCTAATGCCGCTGGAGTACGTAAAGTCACCTCTAGTACTTTAACATCTGCTGCAAGTAGTGCTTCAGCAATTGGCAATGCATCTTCAACCTTGTTAATGACTAAAACAGGAACAATAGGTCCCATCGCAAAAAGGTCCTTTGGCATAATTTGCCAATTTTTTGATACTGTCATAAATCCTCTTTATTTCTTGGCGATTACTTAACTCATGGAAAAATAGGCGCTGAATACTTTTAATTGTTAGTTTTAATAAGAAGCCCCAATAAGGGCTTCTCTGGTATTATTTGTTGTACGCGGTATCTTTCTAATCAAATAAAGAACATGCGCCAGTTTCGGCTGAGCTTAGGTTACGACGCATAAAGCCAAATAGTTCACGTCCCATGCCTTGATGATGACCATTTACTTGAAACTCAGCAATCTCACGGTTTGCTAACTCTTGTTCGTCAACTAATAAGCTTAACTCACCAGTTTCGCCATTTAGGCTGATCATATCGCCAGTTTTAATCTTAGCGATTAAACCACCATCTAATGCTTCTGGACATAGGTGAATAGCAGCAGGAACTTTACCAGAAGCACCAGACATACGACCGTCAGTAACTAAAGCAACTTTAAAACCTTTGTCTTGTAATACACCAAGTAGTGGTGTCAATTTATGTAATTCAGGCATACCGCGCGCTTTAGGTCCTTGAAAGCGTACAACGGCTACTAAATCTTTTTCTAGTTCACCGGCATCAAAAGCGGTTTGCAATTCATTTTGATCTTCAAAAACAACAGCAGGAGCATTAATAACAAAGCTGCCTTCACGTAAAGAAGAGGTTTTAATTACTGAAACCCCTAAGTTACCCTTAAGAACTCGTAAACCACCATCAACTTTAAATGGTTTAGCAACGGTTGCGATAACCTCTTCATCTAGAGATTTTTCAACACAATCAACCCACTTTAACTCGCCGTTTTCTAATACTGGTTTTTTGGTATAACGTGATAAGCCACGGCCACAAATGGTTTCAACATCTTCATGTACTAAACCATTTTCGATTAATTCTCTAAATAATAATGCCATACCGCCCGCTTCTTGGAAGTGGTTAATGTCTGCATGACCATTAGGATAAATACGCGTTAATAAAGGAACCGCTTCAGAGAGATCATTAAAGTCTTGGAAATTAATAATAATACCTGCAGCTTTAGCGAAGGCAATAATATGCATTGTTAAGTTAGTTGAACCACCTGTTGCTAATAACGCAACAATCGCATTAACAATAGAACGTTCATCAACCATTTTACCTACTGGCATATAATTGCCAGACTGTTGAGTTAAACGAGTAACTTGTCTAGAGGCCGCTTTAGTTAAAGCTTCACGTAATGGTGTGTTAGGTGCGATAAATGACGCGCCTGGTAAATGTAACCCCATCACTTCAACAACTAATTGGTTTGAGTTAGCCGTACCAAAGAAAGTACAAGTACCTGCTGAATGATATGATGCAGACTCAGCCTCAAGTAATGCCTCTTCATCAACTTCACCTTTAGCGAATTGTTGACGTACACGGGCTTTCTCTTTATTTGGAATACCTGAAGGCATTGGACCTGCTGGAATAAATACCGTTGGTAAATGACCAAAAGTCATACTAGCAATCAATAAGCCCGGTACAATTTTATCACAAATGCCTAACATAACAGCGCCATCGAACATGTTATGAGATAAGCCAACCGCTGTTGCCATTGCTATAACATCACGGCTCATCAGGCTTAAATCCATACCTGGTTGGCCTTGAGTAACACCATCACACATCGCTGGCACACCGCCTGCAAATTGAGCAACACCACCGGCTTCTTTAACCGCGGCTTTAATAACATCAGGATAAGTTTGGTATGGCTGATGAGCACTAAGCATATCATTGTAAGCTGAAACAATAGCGATATCTGAATGGTGTATACCACGTAATGATGCCTTGTCATCTTTACCACAAGCAGCAAAACCGTGTGCTAAGTTACCACATGACAAGCTAGCACGGTGTACCGTACCTGATTTAGCGCCATCAATTTTGGCTAAATATTCAGCGCGTGTTTTAGCACTACGTTTTATAATTCGTTCGGTGATATCTACTATTTGCTGTTTCATTTACTCTCTCAATTTTTATACTTTTATGTGTATTTAGTACTCAAAATTTATGGGCATGCGACTTACGGCGCCCAATATACTTTGGTATCGACATTAGGGTCTTGTAAAAATGCGCGTATTGGCATTTCAAATTCATCACTACCATTTAATGCTTGAGTAAGGACCGTTTGCTTATTTTCTCCACACAGGTGAAGAAAAGTGTTTTGGCTAGTGCTCAAACTAGCAAAACTAAAGCTAATACGTTGATGTGGCGCTGTTTTAGGCTGAACAGCTAATAAAGCTGCTGAATTGTCGCGAGCAAGACCTTGTGTTATTTCATCACTACATGGAAACAACGACGCAGTATGCCCGTCTTCACCCATACCTAAAATCAAGACATCCAGGGGTAATAAACTATTTTTTGCTGCTAAATTTAAATCATCAAGGGTTTCACCTGTTAACTCATTTCCTTGTTTAAGATGAAAAAACTTAGCGTTGGCTGCTTTGTTTTGTAATAAGTTTTCATGAACTAAACGTGTATTACTGGCATCGCTATCCATACTTACCCAGCGCTCATCAGCTAAAGTTATGGTAACTTTTGACCAATCTAAATCGCACTGCGATAACAATTCAAAAAAACCTTTCGGCGTTGAACCACCGGATACAGCAATACTTGCTTTACCTTTATTTTTAATCGCTTGCGCTAAAAGATCACTCACTTGAGTTGCTAATACTTGGTCTAAGTTGTTACGCGTCGAAAATGTCGTTAAATGGTGCATAATTACTCCACCCACTGGCGATCATCGCGGGCAATTAATGAAATAGATGAAACGGGACCCCATGAACCTGCTGGGTAAGGCTTAGGTGTTTCATTCGTGGTTTGCCATGCATCAATAATACTATCAGCCCAAATCCATGCAGCTTCAACTTCATCGCGACTAACAAATAACGATTGGTTACCGTTAAGTACTTCAAGCATTAAACGCTCGTACGCATCAACAACGCGTTCATCGTTATAAGTTTTAGAAAAACTTAAATCTAGCTTGTTTTCTTGGATGTTCATTTGTGAAGCAATACCAGGGATTTTATTCATCATTTGTAATTCAACCCCTTCATCCGGTTGCAAACGAATAGTCAGCTTATTTGACGGTAAATCACTGTAGCTATCTTTAAAGATATTATGAGGTTGCTGCTTGAAGTGAACGACTATTTCACTATGCTTTTTAGGCATACGTTTACCCGTTCTTAGATAGAATGGTACCCCCTTCCAGCGCCAGTTATCGATTTCAGCTTTAATTGCAACAAATGTTTCAGTGTTACTATTTTCATTAGCGCCTTCTTCATTAAGGTAGCCTGGTACTGGCACACCATTAAGGAAACCGTCGCTGTACTGACCACGCACCGCTTTATCTTTAATGTTATCGCGATTAATAGGTTGTAATGCTTTAACAACTTTTAATTTTTCAGCGCGAACACTATCAGCACTTAAATCTGCAGGAGGCTCCATGGCAAGTAACGATAATATTTGTAATAAATGATTTTGTACCATGTCGCGCATTTGACCCGCTTCATCGTAAAAACCCCAACGCCCTTCAATACCAACACTTTCTGCCACCGTAATTTGTACATGATCAATACAGTTACGATCCCAGTTATTGGTAAACAATGAGTTGGCAAAACGTAATACTAATAAGTTTAGAACTGTTTCTTTACCTAAATAATGGTCAATACGATAAGTTTGGTTTTCTTTAAAGAACTCTGAGACTTGGTTGTTAATTTCAATAGACGATTCAAGTGAGTGACCAATAGGTTTTTCCATAACAACGCGATCAGCATCACAAATCAACTTAGCACTATCTAAACCTTTACAAATGTCACCATAAATAGCTGGTGGTGTAGAGAAGTAATAAACACGAGTCTCATTACCTTGCGCTAATGTTTCTTTAAGCTGTTCAAATGAGCTACTGTCTTTAAAATCAAGTTGCTGATAAACCATACGATTCATAAAGCGTGCTAAAACGTCTTTATCAATGGTTTCTTTAACAAAATTATTGATATTCTCTAATACAATCGCTTTAAACTCTTCAAGAGTATGCTCTTGGCGTGCAGCACCTACAATGCGGCTATCTTCATTAATTAAGCCACAAACTTCTAATTGGTATAGTGCGGGTAATAATTTGCGGCGAGATAAATCGCCTAATGCGCCAAAAATGACAATTTCACTTGCAACTTGATAATCTAATTTACTCATAGAATGTCTCTTTAATACTCTTTGTTAGTTTTATTTATATGCTGACTCAGCTTTAATGCATCATTATACCAAGCTTGCAGTAAAAAACTTAATTTGTAACTAAACTACATATACATCTAATTTAGCGGTTGTTTAGGGATCAGTAAAGAACTTTTTGTAATTTTACTACATAAAATCATCTAACCTGCTATTTTATGCCTCGAGTGTAAGTATTTTTGATCAAACACAATAATTAATAGAAAATTAAAGGCGTAAAGCTGAGATAGGTGAAATCGTCATTTGCTAAATACGGGCTATTTATTTAAGATGTGATAACAATTATGAAATAAAATTTCATTTTTTCTGTTCCTTAGGCAGGAAATAAATTACAGTATAGCAATATAGTCCATTCTTTATGGCTGGCTATCATTGTAATATTGTTAGAATGACAACAATTATAACTTAATAATAAAGTTTACTAATTAAAGAGATCTAGGATCAGAACATAATGAACATATTAGAAAAGATCACCAACGAACTAGACATGCTCAGTAAATCAGAACGCAAAGTAGCTGAGGTGATTCTCGCTTCGCCTAGTACCGTAATTCACTCTAGTATTGCCGCATTAGCAAAACAAGCTAACATCAGTGAACCTACTGTTAACCGTTTTTGTCGCCGTTTAGATACTAAAGGCTATCCTGATTTCAAGCTTCACTTGGCACAAAGCCTTGCCAATGGTACGCCTTATGTTAACCGTCATGTTGACGAGAATGATAGTGCTGACGAATACACAGCTAAAATTTTTGAATCGACCATGGCAAGTCTTGAACTTGCTCGTAAAAGTTTAGATACCAGCGTAATTAATCGTTCAGTTGATGTACTAACGCAAGCAAATAAAATTTCATTCTTTGGTTTAGGTGCCTCTGCTATTGTTGCTCATGATGCGCAAAACAAGTTCTTCCGCTTCAATGTACCTGTGGTCTACTTTGATGACATATTAATGCAACGTATGAGTGCTATAAATAGTCAACAAGGTGATGTAGTTATTGTGATATCGCATACCGGTCGAACAAAATCTTTAGTTGAAGTAGCCGCCCTAGCAAAAGAAAACGATGCAACGGTTATTGGTATCACTACAACAGGTACGCCATTAGCAAAAGAATGTAGCATAGTGTTATCGGTGGACGTATCTGAAGATACCGACTTATACATGCCAATGTCTTCACGTATTGCGCAGCTTGCCTTAATTGATGTATTAGCAACAGGATTTACATTACGTAGAGGCAGCAAATTTAGAGATAACTTGAAAAAAGTAAAAGATAGCTTAAGAAGCTCACGCTTTGAACGTAAAGATTAATAACATGTCCTGGTCACTTTAGTATCACTAAATTGTACCTGTAATAAGAAAGATAAATTCTAATCAAAAATTTAAAAATTCAAGAGGATTAAAATGCCTAGAAGAACGAAGATAGTTGCCACCTTAGGTCCTGCAACAGATGACAGAGAAGTATTAAAGAATGTACTTGCCGCTGGTGTAAACGTTGTTAGATTAAACTTTTCTCACGGTATCCCACAAGATCACATTGACCGTGCCAACAATGTTAGAGAAATCGCCAAAGAGTTAGGTGTTTATGTTGGTGTTTTAGGTGACTTACAAGGACCTAAAATTCGTATTTCTACGTTTAAAGATGGCCCTATTAAGTTGGCTATTGGCGATAAATTTGAATTAGATGCAACCTTAGAAAAAGGCCAAGGCTGTCAAGAGAAAGTTGGTATCGATTATAAAAAGTTAGTACAAGATGTTTCTACTGGCGATATTTTATTACTTGACGATGGCCGTGTGCAATTAAAAGTATTATCAACGTCAGAAAACTCAGTTTTCACTGAAGTAACTGTTGGTGGTCCATTATCAAATAACAAAGGCATCAATCGTCAAGGTGGTGGCTTAACAGCTCCTGCATTAACGGCTAAAGATAAAGAAGACATTAAACTAGCGGCTGAAATTGGCGTAGACTTTCTTGCGGTATCTTTCCCACGTGATGCTGCTGATATGCGTGAAGCACGTTTATTAGCACAAGAAGCGGGTTGTGATGCTCGCCTTGTATCAAAAATTGAACGTGCTGAAGCAGTAAATGATGACAAAGTACTTGATGGTATTATTCTAGCTTCTGATGTTGTTATGGTAGCCCGTGGTGACTTAGGTGTTGAAATTGGTGATGCTGAACTTGTTGGTAAGCAAAAGCATATTATTGCGCGCTCTCGCCAGCTTAACCGCGTTGTGATCACCGCAACACAAATGATGGAAACCATGATAGAACAACCAATGCCAACACGTGCCGAGGTAATGGATGTTTCAAATGCTGTGCTTGATGGTACCGATGCGGTAATGCTAAGTGCTGAAACAGCCGCAGGTAAATACCCAGTAGAAACTGTTAAAGCAATGGCGAATGTATGTTGTGGTGCTGAAAAACATCGTTCAGTTAACATTTCTAATCATCGCATGGAGCTTAAGTTTACTGAAATTTCAGAAACTGTAGCTTTATCAGCAATGTATGCCGCTAACCATCTTGATGGCGTGAAAGCAATTATTTCATTAACTGAGTCAGGACAAACCAGTAAACTAATGTCACGCATTACTTCTGGCCTACCTATTTTCTCGTTATCGAGACATGCAAAAACATTAAGCAAAACGGCAATTTATCGCGGTGTTTACCCAGTGTCATTTGACTCAACAAAAAGTGATGTTCAACATTTAAGTGATGACATTTTAAAAGCGGTATGTAGCAAGTCTGATTTAGCTGTTGGCGATAAAGTCATTTTAACGCACGGTGATATGATGGAAACGGTTGGTGCATCTAACACATTAAAAGTGTTAACGATTGCTAAAAAGCATTTAAGCTAGTCAAGCTGAATTCAGGTTCACCGCTTAGTATATGTACTAAGCAATGATAAAAAAGAGCAACAAGGCTATCACCTTATTGCTCTTTTTTTATCTTATTTAAAGGCTACGCTCAGAAAATTAAGTCAATGCCCCAAAATCAATTACTAGCGCATTATAATTAGCTATTTACCGCTTGTTTAACTTTATCTTTATAACTTCGGCTTACTTTTAATTCTTTACCATTTTGCAGCACTAAATAATACTCGCCATTCATTTGGCTGTAGAACTTTTCAATGTAATGCTTATTAACAATGGTTGATCTGTGATTACGAATAAACTGTTTAGGGTCTAGACACTCTTCAAGCTCTTTCATGGTCTTACGTAGAATATGAGTGCTCTCTTCGCTGTTATTATGCTTATTCGTGTTTACCACATGTACGCACATATAATCACCCGCAGCATCTATCCAAAGAATATCTTTGACCGGTACCCGGCTTACTTCACCACCATCTTTAATCGCTAAAATATCAGAATACGTCGAAATACTCAGTTCTTGATTACTGTCTAGCTCTGTTAATATTTGCTGATAGTCGTTACCCGTAACATCGCTTACTAAGCGTACTAATTTTGATTTATGAACGCTATTTATGCTGTTTTGAAAATATTCTCTAATTTTTTCCATCGTTTGATTAAGACGAGATTCATCCGCAGGCTTTAGAATATAATCAAGGGCATGTACTTCAAAGGCTTTAATGGCATATTGATCAAACGCGGTCACAAATACCACCACAGGCATTTTTAAGCCCTGCTCAATAACACTTTCAATCACATCAAAACCATTAAGGCCTGGCATTTGAATATCAAGAAACATTAAATCTGGCGAGTAGGCACGAATGGCTTCTATGGCCTCACGTCCATTGCAGCATTGCGCAATTAATTCTATATCATGATATTCAGCTAACCTTACCGCTAACCCTCGGCGTGCTAGCGGTTCATCATCAACAATAATACTTTTAAATGACATAACGTATCCGTAGAAAACTTAAAGGAGAATTACCCTACCAATCACATTAATTAAACCATTGCGTGTTAATTAACTGAGCTCAAGTGGCATACGAATATTAACTTTAACACCTGATGGTACATTATGAGAAACAACTAAGGAAAATTTATTACCGTATAAGGTTTGCAAACGTTCACGGGTATTAACTAAACCGACACCACTTTCTCGATGAAGGTTACCGTCTATCACTTCAGCACCAGGGCCGTTATCAGCAACTTCAACAAGTAAATCATTAGCAAAGCGTGTTACTGAAATTGTGATGCTACCACCTTGCTCCTGTACTGCAATAGCATGTTTTATCGCATTCTCAGCCAAGGGTTGTAAAATCATACTTGGTACTAAGGCTTGCTGACAGCTTTCATCAATATGAAAATGTAAGTTTAACCTGTCTTCAAATCGCACTTTTTCAATAGCTAAATACAACTGTAATGCTTGTACCTCACTCTCAAGCTGTACTTTTTTCATCGGATCTTGGTCAAGCGAGTAACGCAAAAACTCACTCAATTTAGTTACCATTGAATTAGCGGTATTATTTTCTTTAACTAAAATTAGCGTTGAAATAGCATTAAGTGTATTGAATAAAAAGTGTGGATTAAGTTGATATCTCAGCATTTTAAGTTGTGCTTGATGAGCAACGGCATTGGCTTTTAATACGTTTTGTTTTTCTATTTGCAGCATTTGGTAATATTTACTGCCGAAGTACAACCCACTCCAACTTAAAATAATGTAGAAAGAGCTCAAGGTCGATTGAGTATACATCCACCAAAATTCGGGCTTATAACCATGCTTATAAATTTCCCAGTGATTAAAGTTTTTAACCACTTGCCATAATACCCCCGCAAAATACGAAGATAAGATAACCACAAGCGCTATTTTTAAGGGCGGTAGATTCCAAGCTTTTTGATAAATAAAGCGTAAAGGAACGGTAAGCAACCAACCTGCATAAGCATTTAAGAAAATAATAACAACAAAAATATCGCGTAATTCATCATGTTGCAGTGATCCAAGATAATGAATAAACGCGAAACTAAACCAGCCTGCGGTATGCGCAAGCCAAAAGAGACGATTTCTGTTTTCTAATAATTCTTGCCAATTCACAAACGACAACCATTGAGTCATGATAAAACTAATTATGCGCTAATCACTTTATTAATGCATTGCCTTTAAACTTGATATTCCTACGGTTTATCGCATCTCAATGAACATAATTGACTTATATCGCTAGCATAGGGCCTAATGGCTGACCACCTAATAAATGCATATGAATATGGTACACTTCTTGGCCGCCATCTTTATTACAGTTCATAATTAGGCGATAACCATTTTCATCTATTCCCTCTTCTTTAGCTAACTTTTTAGCAACCGTGATCATTCTACCTAACGTGAGTTCATCATCAGCCGTTACATCATTAACCGTCGCAATTAATTTATTAGGAATAATTAAAATATGACTATTGGCACGTGGAGCAATATCTCTAAATGCGGTAACTAAATCATCTTGGTACAACAGTGGTGTTGGTATTTCTTGTCGAATAATTTTTGAAAAAATAGTTTCTTCGCTCATGCTGCTTATCCTTTTTTGTTATTTATAGCGATATTGTTAACGCGTTCTTTACTTAGTTTACCGCGATTAATTCTGCGAGCATATGCTAAGTGAATAGTTTTTCGTATGAACTGAATTTATCTTAGCTTTATTGACCTTAATCAACATCTATTTTAGTGATTTTTGCGATGATTAATGCTCACGAAGGAGTGTGATAATTAACAATAGCTAACTTAGGTAATATGATGGAAATCGACTTTAATGAAATAAACTATGTAACTGATCCTACTTGGCAAGTAATACATGCAGATTATGAGCAGTTTCTCTTATCGATGACAGGACCAACCGTCATTGACATCTCAGGCGAAGATAACACTAAATGTCGCGTTTTTGTGACTTTATTACAAGGTGATGAGCCATCAGGTATTATTGCGATACACCGCTATCTTGAGCAAAAAGGTAATACCCGCCCAGCAACCAAGTTACGATTTATTATTTGCTCTGTTGAAGCGGCTGCATCGCGCCCTCTTTTTAGCAAACGCTTTACCGACGGCGGCATTGATATAAATCGCTGCTTTGGAAACCAGTTAGTCGTTAATAAGGAAGACTTACTACAGAGAAACTATCAACACCGAGCTAACTTAATAAAGCATGCTATAGAGGAAGTTCAGCCTGAAATGGTGATCGATCTTCACAATGCACCAAGCTCAGGTCCTGCCTTTGCAATTAGCGCGTTAGTTAATACCGAAACGCTATCATTAGCATCATTTTTTAGTTCAACATTGATATTATCTGATCTTAAAATCGGCTCATTAATGGAGCACAACTTTCATTGCCCCTATATTACCGTTGAATGTGGTGGTAGTGAAGATGAGCAAGCCCATGAAGTAGCTTTTGCTGGCATCATTAATATTGCTAACTGTCAGCACATTGGTTATATCCATCAGAAAAAATCAGTTGACGTCATTTATCGCCCTTTAAGGCTACAATTAAAAAGCAATGTAAAGTTATCTTACGCTAAACACGATGAAGGCTATAACGGTATTACCTTAAAAAATAACATAGAATGTTTTAACTTTGGCAGTGCTTATCAAGATCAAATGTTGGGTTGGGTAGACGGTGAAGGCTTAAACAACTTAAATCTTATTGATAAAGATGGTACTAATGTTTTAGCGGATTATTTCTATATTCGTGAAAATCAATTGGTGTGCCGTCACAATTTACGTTTATTTAAAGCAACAAATAATAAGCAAAAGGCAATGAATGATTGTTTATTTTATGTGGTAAAAGCCCCTGTTAATGAAGCATAAGTAAGCTAGCTCTACATTTTATCTTCTTATAAAATTACGCTCAACCATAAGATTGAGCGTAATTTTTATATTATGAATTAGCTAAGCAAGCGTTAAAACGCTCAAAACCTGCAGCTAAGTCGGCAACTAAATCGTCGACATTTTCTAAACCAATATGAACTCGAATCAGCGGATATTCACAATCAAATTCAGTCACACTACGAATAGCGTTAACACCGGTGATCCCCAAAATTAAACTTTCAAACCCGCCCCATGAATACCCCATTTTAAAGTGATGTAAACCGTCTAAAAATGCTGTTAAAGCCGCTTTATTACCTTTGCTTAATACAAACGAGAATAAGCCATTGGAGCCTTTAAAATCACGCTTAAAAAATTCATGCCCAGGACAAGAATCAAATGCTGGGTGTAAAATTTTAGCGACTTCTGGTCGCTCTTTTAACCAATTTGCAATGGTAATAGCACTTTCTTGATGTTGCTTTAAGCGTACGCCAATAGTGCGAATACCGCGAAGCGCTAAGTACAAATCATCAGGTGAAGTACACTGCCCCATTAAATAACTGTAGTCACGTAGTTGAGGCCAATGTTTTTCAACTGCCGTTGCGGTGCCAAGCATTACATCTGAATGACCAACAATGTATTTTGTTGCCGCTTGTATACTAATGTCTACGCCGTAGTCAAAGGGTTGAAAGTTAATACCTGCTCCCCAAGTATTGTCTAACATCACAATACAGTCATGCTGATGCGCTATTGCACTAATGGTTGGCACATCTTGTACCTCCATTGTGATTGACCCTGGAGATTCAAGAAAAACAACTCGAGTATTTTCTTGAATTAACGCCTCAATGTCTGCGCCAATTAAAGGATCGTAATAGGTGGTAGTAACTCCCATTTTCGCGAGCACTTTATCGCAATAATCGCGTGTTGGCTCATAAGCGGTATCTACCATTAAAATATGATCGCCCGTTTGTACAAACGCTAAAATAGCATTAGTGATAGCTGCAGTGCCTGATGGGTATAATGCACACCCTGCTCCGCCCTCTAGCTCGGTCATAGCATCACTAAAAGCAAACGAGGTTGTGGTACCACGACGACCATAAACCATGGTTTGATTATGACGATTAGCAACGGCATTGTTCATTTGAGCAACCGTATCAAATACCACCGTAGATGCGCGTGTTACACTGGGGTTAACCACACCATTGGTCCATTTAGCGCTACGACCAGCATTAACGATTTTAGTCTCTTGTTTCATGTTATTACCTATCTATTACTCATTTGTTAGCTAGTTATTAGCGATTATCTGTTGGCGTTGGCTTAATTATTTCAGCTATCTAGCCATCTAAAATATTTATTGTTAAGTTATACCTTGAAATGACATGAGTTGCACCCCCTATCGAACAAAAAGTACTAAAACATCACAAGTACGCCCCTTAAAAAAGCCCCAACTGTTTGTTGGTAATTTCATCAAAGCTTTTACCAATAAAAGGTAAAATGCCATCAGCAACGGCGGCAATTTGTCTATCAATATAAAACTGGTAATCTAGCGGTGAACAAAGCTGCTCTTTAACCTGTGGACCATTTAAGGTAATGAAGTACTCTATCCAACCACGTTGCTGATAACGTAGCGGCTTACCCATTTTTTCATTATGAGCATCAGCCAAACGCGCGGCTTTTACGTGAGGAGGAACATTTTTAATATAATCGTTAAGTGCTCGGCGAATACGCTTACGATAAATCAATTTACCATCACAGTTGCCACGCTGCACCTGAGCTACTATCTCATTAATATAATCATCAATGGGTTGATTGGTAAACACTTTAAGGTATAAGTTTTTTTGAAAGTCTTTCGCCAACGCGGTCCAATCGGTTCTGACACTTTCTAAGCCTTTAAACATTAATGTGGGTGCTTGAGTTAGCTCCTTTAAATTAACCACTAACCCGGCATAACGCTTTTTAGTGCCGATATCTTTGCCGCGAATAGTTGGCATTAAAAACTTTGTAAAGAGTGTTTCAAATTCAATTTCTAAATGGCAATCTAACTGATACTCCTCTTTAAGCGCTTGCTGCCAGTTTTGATTGATTAATGTTTGTAGCTGATAACCAAGCTCTTTTCCCTGCATTAATGATTTATCTTCGCCAATAGAAACAAAAATTGAATCGGTATCACCGTAAATAACTTGATAACCCGCTTGCTCAATCCACTGACTGGTAATTTTTAATATTTCATGACTACGCTTAGTAATTGAACCAGCTAAACGTGGATCAAAAAAACGACAACCAGTAGAGCCTAAAATGCCATAAAAACTATTCATAATAATTTTTATCGCTTGTGATAGCGCGGCATTTTTTTGCTGTTTTGCTTTGTCTCGCTCAAGCCATAAGGACTCTATAATATCTGGCAAAAAGTGCTGTGTTCGTGAAAAATAAGCCCCATCAAAACCTTTAATCGCATTAATGACTGCTGTTGATGTATTGCCCTCATCAAGCTGACTAGCCTGATAATGTGCTTGCTCCGCTAAGCCTTCAATAAGCCCCATAGGATCAATTTTAAAGGTACGAATAATACTGGGGTATAGTGATTTAAAATCAAGTACTAACACATTACTGTATAACCCTGGCACTGACTCCATCACATAACCACCAGGAGAAACAAGCGCAGACATACCATCGCCCATATTCGGGGCAACATAGCCACTACGGTGCAACTTAGGTAAATAGAGGTTAGTAAAAGCGGCAACGGAGCCACCAATACGATCAATTGCCAGCCCCGTTAGTTGTGCGCGTAATTGCGCAAACGCTAATAATGCTGTTTTTTCAAAGATGAGCCAAACTAAACGGCAATCTTCAAGGTTATAGGCCGCAAGCGCAGGCTTATTGTGATTAAAATTATCAACAATCTCTTGAATACGATTATCAACATCAACCACCTTTTTACCAATACCCAGTAATTCATTAGCAACGTTATCAAGTGAAAAGCTGCTAAAGCTATAAGTGGCTGTTTTTAATAAATCAATACCATCTAGTACCAACCGCCCTGCAATTTCAATAAAATACTGCTCGGTACTGTTTCTATTATTACGCCAACGAGCAATACTATTATCACGTCCTAACGTAAAGGCTAATCCATAATGATCAAAGCGCTTTTGTAATAATTTAAAATCAAAATTAATAACATTCCAACCAATAAAAACATCGGGATCAAAGGCAACAATTTCTCGCATTAGTTGCACTAATAATGCTTTTTCATCTTGAACCCAAACAATATAGTCATTTGATGTTTCTTCTGGCTCACCTATCATTAATACACGTTTGTATGTATCTTCCTTACTAATTGACTTGCTACTTTGTGTGCTAGGTCGCTCGCTATATAAACCAATAGAGAACAGCTCCCCTTGCATTGAACATTCAAGATCAAGCGATAACATCTTCAAGGTAAGCGTACTTTTGCTAGTGCTTGCTTTACACTTTGCTTGACGATATAGCTGATAGTTTTCAATGCTACCTTTACTACTACTTTCAGTTATATCAGTGTCTACAGGGTTGCCAATAAAGTCGAGATCAGCGGTAATAAAACGCTCCATCAAAAATCGATCATCGGGGCGAATATCGTCTTCATAGCACTTTACCTGTGCATTAGTAAGCAACTCTCGTGCACGGTAAAAATGGCGTAAATGCGTAAAGTAAATTCCTGAAACACTATTCCCATTAAAGGTTTTCATGGCTAATGATTGGAATTTAACCACGGGGATATTATGTGTTGTCAGTAAGCTTTTAGCCTTCATAACTTGGCTATCTTCAATAAAAAAAACCGCCTGTTCATCCGTAATAATAAGCTTAACTGAGCCTGATAATGTTTTTAACCATAAAGTAATCTGCAAGCCTGCCTGACTATCTTCAACTTGACGTGTTAACAAAAATCCACGTTGAGCTAATTGAGTAGTTTGGGCTGTAGCTGACTTCATCATTGACTTAGACATAGTGACTCGACACGTACAAGGTGCTTCCTAACATAAAACGACTAAACCGCACTTAAGCAGTGTCGAAAACAATAAAACCTGTTAATATATACAGCAGTGTACTTCATCTACCTCTCTTTGGAAACTACGCAATAATGTTAACTGACTCATTAAAACAAGGCATTCGTCAAGCTTATAAAGCCATTGGTGAAAACTTAACAAACTTCAACCCAAGAAAGCAGCAAACGTTTCTTATTGCGGAAATTGCAAAAACCTTAGCCGGAGAATACTCCAAAGAACGTAAAATAATTACCATTGAAGCTGGTACCGGAACGGGTAAGTCGTTGGCTTACAGTTTAGGCGCAATTCCTCTTGCGTTGGCGAAAGATAAAAAAGTATGTATATCGACCGCAACGGTTGCACTGCAAGAGCAATTAGTAGATAAAGACTTACCCTTTTTAAAAAGTCATGCCGGATTAGATTTCACCTTTACCTTAGCTAAGGGCCGACAGCGTTACGTTTGTAGACAAAAACTTACTCAAGCAATTAGCCATAATAGTGACTCTCCGCAAGCAGGCTTTACCTTTGCTGAAAAACCTAAAGCAAGCGACATCAGAACTCTAAATGCTATGCATAAAGCGCTAACTGATGGTAGCTGGTTAGGAGATATAGACTCATGGCAAGAAACACTGCCTTTGTCGGTATGGCAGCAAGTACAAAGTGACAAACACAGCTGCTTAAAAAGCATGGCAGACCATAGTCATTGTCCTTTTCATAAAGCCCGAGAAACCATGGAGCAAGCAAATGTGCTTGTGGTAAATCATAGCTTACTTTTGGCTGATTTAGAGCTCGGTGGCGGGCGTATATTATCACCTCCCGATGAAACCTTTTATATTATTGATGAAGCCCACCATTTACCCAAAGTAACGCGTGATTTTTCAAGCGCAAGTATTACCGTTAAAGGCGCCATTGAATGGCTAACAAAATGCCGCGAAACAGGCGATAAAATGTCAGCTTTAATCAAATCTCAACGAGCAATATCTCCTGCTTTAAAGCTTAGTGATGACATTCAAGATATATTAACTGAGATGCAACACGTACTTAGTTTTATTAATAGTAATGCTATAGGCTACTTTCCCAGTAAAGAGAGTGATTATGCTACTGCCGCAAACACTTTTCTCACTAAAACGAATAAAGAAGAAATATATCGCTTTGAAGACGGTATTATTCCCAAAGAATTAAAAAACTGGGCCGAAGAAATTAAAGAGCTCAGTAAAAAGTCATTAAGTCATTTAAATAAGCTTTACAGTGCATTAGTTGAGTCGGTTAAAGATGGTGATACACAAATGTATCTTGCTGAGCCTCTATTAGCAGAGGCAGGGTTTATGTTGCAACGCCTTGAAAATTTTCAAGCTTTGTGGCAAATGTATGCCAAAACCGATAGTGATAAAGGTGCGCCAATGGCACGTTGGTTAGAAAAATCTCCGACCAAGCAAGGAGAATATATACTGAGTGCTTCACCTATTGAAGTCGGTTTTACTTTGGAGAATATGTTATGGAGCCAATGTGAAGGTGCCGTATTGTGCTCAGCAACTTTAATGGCATTAAACTCCTTTGATCATTTTCGTTTTCAGGCAGGCCTAAGAGACGATGATGGTAGCCAATACCAACAAGTTAATTCGCCTTTTGATTATCAAAATAATGCAAAGTTGCTGATTGCTAACATGGATAACGAACCTAACAGCAAAGACTTTACCGATGAACTCATTGAAAAAATTCCGCACTATTTAAAACAAGGTGATGCGAGCTTAGTGCTATTTTCATCATATTGGCAAATGAATAAAGTTGCCGAAGCCATTAGAGAGACACATCAGTTAGACATTGTGGCGCAAGGAGAGCATTCTCGACAACACATTATAGAAGCGCACAAAAAACGTTGCGATAAAAACAAAGCCAGTATTATTTTTGGAACACAAAGCTTCTCTGAAGGACTAGATTTACCCGGAAAGTATTTAACGAACTTAATCATTACTAAGCTGCCCTTTTCCGTTCCTACTTCGCCTGTAGAGCAAGCACAAGCAGAGTATGTTACGGCTAAAGGCGGTAATCCATTTATGACCTTATCGGTGCCTGACACCTCTAAAAAACTTGTTCAAGCTTGCGGTCGATTACTTAGAAATGAATTAGATGAAGGGGTTATTACTTTAATGGATAAAAGAGTAGTGACCAAGCGCTATGGTAAGCAGCTCCTCAGCTCACTACCGCCGTTTAAGCAAGTTATTGAGTAAGCTTAATCCAATAACTCTCCAGCCCAAAACACTTTCAAAAACACAAAAAAAAGTGCTTAAATAAATTTAAGCACTTCAAAAAATAATAAGGTGTAAATAGTTTGGTTAGGCTAATTTACCGCTGTTTTTGAAAATTCAATATTAACACCCGCTTTAACGAGCTCTTGATAAAAATCTTCAATAGTACAGCTTTCAACCTGCCCACAAACAATACCATATTTCAAAATGGCAGGCTCGTAACCTTGTAAGGAGCCTTTTTTAAACCATGCAAGCGCTTCAATAACATCTTTTTCAACGCCAGTACCAGTTAAGTACATTTGAGCAAGATTAACTTGACCTGGTGCATAGCCAAAATCAGCTGAAGTTTTGAACTCATCAAATGCTAATGCTTTTGTTGTTTCGTATTTTAAATGCTCTAAACCCGCTAAGTTTTCTTTATTACCCGGAATAAATACTGAAGTGGCTTCAAACTGCTTATCTGGAACAACTAAGTTACCATCTAACATATTGCCATCTGGGCGTCTTACTAAAAAGATAGCGCCAGATTCAATCATGCCTTGTAATTCAGCAATGGTAAAATTGTTACGTTTTTCTTGGAAAAACTTCTCAAATCTTAGCTGTGCATAACGAATAGTTTCATTAAGCTCATGCTTTTGAGGATAAAAATAACTACTATAATTAAGTGTTATTACATTGCCTGTAATATCACTTACTTTCGCCATACGATATTTTTCTGTTGGACGTAAATTATCTTGCATTAAACGAAAATCAAGATAATACAAATCATCTATTTTAGGCGCAGCTACATAACTAGCGGTGAGTACATTTTTTTGATGCTCACCATATAAAAAATTACCCGCTACAGCTAAACCAATAGCCATAAGAACCGCTAAAATTTTATAACGGTGCGTTTTAAGCCAAGGATCGGGATCTTTGGTGTCAACCGTGTAGTGGTAATAAATTTCTTCGCCTTCACTTGTCTTAGCTGAAGCACTATCATTAGTGTCTTTAATTTCAGCCTCCGCAGTGATCTCTTCTGCTTGTTGATCAGCTTCTACATCTTGTAAAGGCTCATCTTCCTCATATTGTCGAACTGCTACCTGTGCCATAACCGCTCCTAACTTCTTATTATTTTAAGATCCATTAAACCATTTGAACATAAAACACACAAGCGTTAATTTTATGTTAAACATCATCTAAGTATATTATTAACCTAGTTTTATTTGTTAAAACCAATAAAACTAGGTGCTACAGCTTAGTGTAATATTTCAACGACCTGATCACATTTATTTACAAATAATCATGATCGTTACTGAGCTAATATAATCATATTAATATAAAAAGCAATAATCGCGCCATAAAAAACATCATAATATCTACAAATAATTATTAAGGATAAAAGCACAAAAATTCACTTTGATTTTTCAACCAAAGTGAATTTAATTCTGTATGAAAACCTACCTTTTTGCCATATGATTCAAAGAGCTATGAAGTTTCAGCACAACTCTTCGATCATAAAAATTAACTTCTTGCTCTGTTGTTGCTGCCACTGGCGCTGTTTCGCCATAAGCCTGCATCGTAATTTGATCCTCATTAACACCTTGTGCCATTAATAATGATCGCACTGATTCTACTCGAGCAAGTGATAATTGCTGATTATGATCCGCTTCACCCGCTAAGTCGGTATAACCCGATAACGTTATGCTAAGGTGCGGTGTATCGTTTAATACTTGAGCTACCGCCGAGACCTGTTCTTGATAGTGCGCTGAAATTTCACTTGATCCAGTTGAAAACTGTAAACTCATTAGTAAGTTTTCAAGCGATAATTGTTCATTTAAACCACTATCATTGGCTAACTGATATTGTGTTTTAACTGACTCAATATCTTGTTGGTAGTTTTGCAGAGCCCCTGCTAATTGCATTTTATATTGGGCTATTTCATCTTGATTTTTTTTCATATGATCCTGAGCAGAGGCTAACTCTGTTGATAAAACCTCAACGTCATCGGTCGCATTAATATGCTTGGCAATAAAAATACCGGTAACGCCAGCAACAATGGCTCCTAGAGGGCCCGCAACAATAGCACCAACTAATGCACCAGTGCCAAAGCCAATATTTTCATTCTTACTTTTTTCTTCATGAGTTTGTACGCTACTGCTCATCATAGTTTCTTTCGCCATTAACGGCGTACTTAATAAACTCATGATGATAACGCTAGTAATTGCAGTTTTTTTTACGGTTAATGTATTCATTGTTATATCCTTTACAGTCTAATGTGTCGTAATACCAAGCTATCAATCAGATACTTAGTTAAGTTAATGAGCTAGTGGTTAACTCAATAACTGTATTAAACTCCACAAACGAGCCAAAGAAGTGACGCAACAATGGCAATGCAGCGAGCAATTGTGTCAACATTATGGCAATTATCGATATTTAGCCCTTTGTGCGTATTTATTCGATATAGTCTTGAATAGCCAGATTAAATAAAATGACCGCAGATTAAAAAAGGTAATGAATACATGTCAAAAAGCATTGCAATTGTTGAAGATGAAGCCGCTATTAGAGAGAATTATGCCGATGTATTACGTAGCCAGGGCTATCATGTACAAACTTATGTAAACCGCAGTGACGCCACACATGCTTTCAATTTACGTTTACCGCATTTAGTTATTTTAGATATAGGCTTAGAAGATGAATACGACGGAGGCTTCACCTTATGTCAGCAATTGCGCAGTTTATCTTCAACCTTACCTATTATTTTTTTAACCGCACGTGATAACGACTTTGATACTGTTTCTGGCTTACGTATTGGCGCAGATGACTATTTAACTAAAGACATTAGCCTGCCACATTTAACCGCACGTATTTCTGCTTTATTTCGCCGACAAGATGCCATGAAAAAACCAGTAGATAACGATAATATTCTGCAAGTTGGTCCACTTATGGTTGATAGCACCCGTATGCATATTTCTTGGCAAGAACAAGCTATTGACTTAACCATTACAGAGTTTTGGTTGGTACACGCCCTAGTAAAACACCCAGGACATGTTAAAAATCGCAGCCAATTAATGACCGACTCTAAAATATTTGTTGATGACAGCACTATTACTTCACACATAAAACGTATTAGAAAAAAGTTTATGCTCTTTGATGAAAACTTTGACTGCATAGAAACCGTTTACGGTATGGGTTATCGCTGGCAGAGTAATTAACGTGTCTATTGTCTCCTCTACCCCTGTAAAAAAGTCGTCATTACGTTTTGGCTTAAAAGCTAAATTGTTATTACTTTCAAGCTTTTTATTTGTCATTCCTTGGTTTGGTTATCAATATGTTTGGGAAATGGAAAAATACTTACGTTTTGGACAAGAGCAAACCATTGTTGGTACCGCAAGGGCTTTAGCTACGGCATTACACGAGCGCGCTAATTTATTTAATAATCAAGCCAGCTTTTTACCTAGCGTTGAAAAAGGAAAAGATCTTTATGGGTACCAATTTAACGAGCCGATTCAACTTGATGGTTTAAAAAAAGACTGGGTAAACTATTCAGATCGCGCTCATTATTATGATGCACAGCACCGCTTGAATAACACAACACAAACGAGCGAAGTAATAGCCTCTACCGTATTACCTAAAAGTAACCCTATTAGTGTTACTTTTAGCGCCTCAGTGGCCAAATATGATAAATACTTATATTTATTTTTTAGTGTGAAAGATGACCATGTAATATTTCGTGATACTAATGCGCTTAGCGTGGTTAATAACGATCACATTGAGCTCGCTTTTGATGATAATAATAACAACTTCAAACGCTTTATTATCAGTAATAAGTCAAACGGCTGGCTTAGTGCTTTTCATATTGCAAACTCAGTAGATAATAGCGCAGCAACAATAACACCAGCACCAAAAATCCAAGGTCAGTGGCTTACCACCGCTCAAGGATACAATATTGAGTTAAGAATTCCGCTAGATGATATTGGCGACAAAATTGCCTTTGCGGTACATGATGTTGATAAAAAACATGGCGAAATAACGGCGAGTATCGGCTCAGCAAGCCCCAAACAAACAACAACATTAGGTACTATTTTAGTACCTTCTCCTGAAATTGAACGCATTGTTAAAGGAATGCGTTATAGCCATTCAAGCATTTGGGTTATTGATCAGCATCATCGCGTACTCGCCAGCGCAGGTTCATTATTAAATGCGGGCGGAGTTTGGCAAAAGAACAGTGCAATCAATGATAATAATCATAACGATGATGGGCTTTGGCAAACTGTTCAACAAAAATTTTTACTGCCTCTTTACTATAAAATACTGACCAAACCGCCAAGCCACTTTATTGATAAACTTTATGATGCCCAGCACTTAACTGGCGATCACATTATTACCGCGTTAACGGGCCAAGCAACCTCGCAATGGCGCTTAACTACTGATAAGCAAGCCTTAGTGCTATCTGCCGCCTACCCTATTTATATTGATAACCAAGTAAAGGGTGCCGTTATTGTCGAAGAAACAACAAATGGTATTAGAACCCTACGTAATTTAGCGCTCGAAAAACTATTCAGTGTTATTTTGGCAATTATGATTTTGGGGGCATTAACATTTACGTTGTTTGCCACACGCATATCATCTCGTATTAGTCGGTTAAGTAACCAAGCAGAACAAGCTATTGATGAACACGGCCGTATTACTGGCGCAGTTCAGGCGGCTAGCACTAATGATGAAATAGGTGATTTATCGCGAAGTTTTGCACGTGCAGTTAACCGACTGAGTCAATACAATCATTACTTAGAAAATATGTCTGCGCGGCTTTCTCATGAATTACGCACGCCTATTGCCGTTGTTAAAACATCTCTTGAAATACTCGCCCTTGAACAGGAAAACAACCAAAATCCCCAAAACAGCCAAAACAAGCATAAAAACGCTTATATTGAACGCGCACAAACGGGTATAAACACCTTAAATCTTATTTTAACAAATATGAGTGAAGCGACGCGATTAGAGCAAATATTAGTAAACACCGAAAAGTCATCGTTTAATATTACTCAGCTGATTAAAGGCTGTATTTCGGGCTATCAAGGTATTTACCCCGAAGTAAAATTTACCTTAATAAATAAAACTATTACTAACCCTGAGCAAAAAAGCGATATAGAAGATATTACTTTTTATGGCTCACCTGAGCATATAGTTCAGCTACTTGATAAAGTAATTAATAATGCCGTTGAATTTAGTAATGATAATAATGTACTCATTACCTTGCAGCAGCAATCACAACAACTTCACCTTACTATCAGTAATAATGGCGTACATTTACCCAAAGCGATGTTAACAAGTTTGTTTGATTCTATGGTTTCTGTGCGTAGTCAAAGTAAACAAGCTCAGCCACATTTAGGGCTAGGACTTTATATTGCCCGTTTAATTTGTCACTTTCATCAAGGGGATATCACTGCTGAAAACCACTTTGAACCTGATGGTGTTAGCATTAATATTTCACTGCCATTACCTAAATAACGTAAATAACGTAAACATATAAAGAGCGCTAGTAAATGCGCCACCGCTCTTTATCGTCTCTTAAGTGATTTAACCAACATAAAATTAATTAACATGAAGATAGCTTTTCTTCTTTTCATAT
>NZ_JAHKPW010000032.1:149070-230991 GCF_018860755.1 Colwellia sp. D2M02
TATTGCAAGTAAATTTAACGAAGACGTTAGGAAAAATAGCTGCTAGAGAAACATTTGTTAAGCCGAGTTAAGGTTGATTAATGAGCACTTAATGATGAGATCGCTCTGCTCTTACCTGCCTTGATTTATTTGCTTTACTCTGGTGACTAACGCGAGCTTGGCGTGTTTGTTTCGGCTGCTGCGATTTAGTTTGTCTATAATTGCTCCCTCTAGCACTCTTAGTACTTGTATGCTTTGCTAACGACTGATTATGCTTAATATTTGTTTCATGAGCCTTATTGGCTCTTATTTTATTACGTGGAGCACTTCGTTTTTGCTCAACATGTTTTTTTGCGATATTAAGCTTTCGGTTAGCTCGAGGTCGTGACTGCTTATAAGCATAATTGCTCTCGCGTTTAGCCCTGCTATTTTTATTCGAGCTAGCGTAACGAGCCTTACTATCCTTTTTAGTTTTTAGCCTATTATGCGAACCTCTTACTGACTGACTTTTATAATCGTTATTGCGATACTTTATGCCTGCGGTATTGCGACTTTTATATCGGCGCTGCTGGTTTACCTTGGTAGTAAACGGTTTATGCACTCCTTTATATTTGTAGCTTAGCCCTCGACGATGGTGCGGTTTATGCTGCCAGCGTTTAGCACTATGGCTAGCAATAATTTTTGTGCGATTATAATAATGGCTTTTATGGTGATAGCGACGGCTTGGCTTAATGATCACCACATGTCTATTTTGCCAATGTACCGCACCAAAAAATAATTGCGCAGTAACATGTACCCCGGTGTGCCAGTAAAATGGCTGATAACGATTATGGTAATAAGTGCTGCTGTAATGAGGAGCATTCCAATAAACAGGAGGATAATGTCCCCAACGCCAATGACCATAAACAACGCGGGGATCATAATATGGTACGTATATTATTTCAGGTTTATTGGGTTCAATAATAATAGCGCTGTTGTCATAGCTTACTTGCATATTATCCATATTCGCTAAATGACCAGCAACTTGCGCTTGTTTACGTAACGTTTGAATACTTTGTAAAACGGCTTCCTCATCAAACAAAAAGGCATCGCCAAGCTGCTCGGTCCAATTAAGATCGCTATTTAAACGTTCTAACACATTTGCAAAAGGCAACAAAGCTTTTACGCTAGGGTCCCAGTCTTGATCCTCAGCATTATCAAGTATTTCCGTGGCCGAATAACTGCCTAACTGCTCAGTTTGTTTGATTAACCAACGCTGCGCTTGTACTACCTCTAATGGGTAAGTGGCAGCAATTAACATATGCGTTAATAAACTATCTGGGTAAAGTGCTATCGGTGCAAGCATTTGCGCTAGCTCAGCTTCACTGTAGCCTTGGCTATCTTGTACACTTATCGTATTATTATTAGCATATGCCACCGATGACCATGCTAGGTTAATCGTGCTTAATAGCAGTATAAGTAACCACATAGCACGCGAGTTATTGATATGATTTTTAAGTCTATCGTTCATAATCGCCTCTTGAGTTCTGTTCATCTTGTATTCTCTGCTAATTTAAAAGTCAGCATGTCGCTATAAGGACACAATGATGAATCACAATGTAACCAATACCCTATCAAGGAGTGACTGAATGATAGCTGAACAAAAATTAACAGTACTAAGCACAGGTCAACGCATTGCATTATCACTGTTTGATGTCTCTGACATGCCATTATTTATCGACATATCAATGTCAAAGCAGATGATGAAACATGTTTATGCTCCCTTAACACAACAAGCGGCAACAGAGGCTTTTGTTGAAAGGTCACAACCGTGGACATTACAAAGTGATCATTGGCTTTCTTTAGGCATAAATGACATTTTTTCGGGTGAGAAGCTTGGCAGTATCGGGTTAAAAATAGTTAACCATAGCGCTAAAATTGCTGAAGTAGGATTTATGATTAAAACAAGTGCTCAAGGCAAAGGATATGCTAGCGAAGCGCTAAGTTTACTTATGCATATAATACGCTCAACTTAAATAAGTTAGTGGCAACCTGCTCTATTAATAATAGCGATTCATTTAATTTATTAGAGAAGCATGGCTTTATTCGAGAAGGTTGTTTACGACAAAATACACTGATTAATAACATCTTAGTTGATGATTATGTTTATGGCTTATGTAAACCAACAAATAATAAGTAAGTTCACTTACTGCTCGATAAAAGTTAAATTAAACTGCGCTCCACCTAACTCAGCACAATGACTGATATCGAGAGTTCCTTGATAACTACTTACTAAATCTCGTACTATAGCTAAGCCTATACCATGACCTTGTTGGTATGTATCAGCTCTTACCCCACGCTGTAAAATGGCTTGCTGCATAAGTTGATCAATCCCTTCACCATCATCACTAATAGTGATAACTAAACGCTTTGGTTTTTCAGCCACTTTTTGTACCGTATCTACAGACAACGAAACCCGTTTTTTAGCGGCTTTACAGGCGTTATCGAGTAAATTACCTAACATTTCAAGTAAATCGGCTTCATCACCTTTAAAAGTCAGCGTTTGTATCTGCGCTGCATGTTGGCTTTGTTGTTCTTCACTCAGCACATTCACCTTCTCATTAATGCCGTTATAACTTACCTGAAAAACGATCGCTTTATCACGGTAAATTTTAGCTAGGCTATTAAGTAACTTAGTGACAACAGGCGCAATACTAACGCCTAAATGCCATGACGACTCCCCCGCACTTTGTGCCCGTTTAAGTTGATGCTCAATAGTGCGATTAATTACCTTAATTTGCTCAATTGCACTATTGCTTAAATGCCCTTCACTGTGAATCACCGCCAAAGGTGTTTTCAAGCTATGAGCTAAATCCGATAAGGCATTGCGATAACGTACACGCTGCTTTTGCTCTGTTTGTAATAATAAATTGAGTTGATTAGTTACTTGCAATAACTCTTGCGGATAAGCTTGCTGTAGCTGCTCTGTTTTACCTTGCTCTACTTGTTGTAATTCATGTTGTAAAACATGAAGAGGCTTTAAGGTCCAGCGTAACCAAACACTTTGTATTATAAGTAGTAACGCTGTTAAGAGTATTAACCATAACGCCAATTGTTGTTGAAACTGTTGCAGTAGTTGCTCAAAATCACGTAAGTCTTTCATGATGTGAATAGTTACGGGAAATTCATCATTACCATGGCCGCTAAAACTATCACTAAAACTGACGCTGTAGCTAAAAGCAAAATGTGCTTGGCCAGCAATATCTATTTGAGAAAACTCCCGTTGTCCCACCTTAGGGCTAGGTAAATTACTGAGCGGCGGCAAACTCAGCAAAGAGTATGACTGCCATAAGCTTTGCTCGTTTAAGGTTGTCGGCGTAATCGCCGTAATTTCAGCATACAAACCCGACTCAACCACATTAAACTGATTTTCAAGTAACTGCTCAGGCATGAGTAACTGGCTATTATCAACTTCTGCCACTGCTAAAATACTGTAACTATAGGCACTTAATTCTTTTTTTATTGCATTAGCGAGTTGTTGCTCAAAGGCATTACTTAAAGTAAAACCAATAACGGGCAGCACCAATAAAATAAGTAAACTCGCACTTAACATTAATCTAAATTTTAATGAGTTTACTTGCGGAAGTTTATTTAGGTGGCGCTGAAATAAGTGCATCATCTGTTACTTAATCACTCATCACTTTAAGTAAGTAACCAGCACCGCGGTGGGTTTCAATAAATTGATGTTTACCCTCAGGGTCAAGTTTTTTACGTAAACGGCGAATAAATACTTCAATCACATTCGAGTCTAAGTCAAAGCCTTGATCATAAATATGCTCAGTTAATTCAGTTTTTGATTTAACCACACCAATGTGCATCATCATGTATTCTAACAAACGATATTCAGAGCTACTTAAACTCACTGGTTGATTATCAGCAAGCACAGCTAAACTGGCGGTATTTATAGAAAGAAACCCGTTATTAATAATGGGACTCGCTTTTCCTGCAGAGCGGCGTATTAAGGCATTGAGTCGCGCGAGTAGTTCTTGTTCTTGAAAAGGTTTAGTTAAATAATCATCTGCGCCAGCATCAAGCCCTGAAACTTTATCTTGCCAATGATCTCGGGCCGTTAAAATAATGACAGGGTATGTTATATCTTGCGCTCTTAGCTGGGTAATAACACTAATACCATCGATAATAGGCAAGCCGACATCAATAATGGCGGCATCATAATCATACTCGCTACCTTGAAATAAACCATCTTCACCATCACAGGAAACATCAACCGAATACCCCGCGGCGACCAAGCTTAGCCTTAAATTCTCTTGTAAAGTTAAATCATCTTCAACTAATAATAATCGCATATGCTACTGCCCTTTAATTTTCCCAGTATTACCATCGACTATTACCGTAATAATATGTCCATCGCCCTTCACTATTTTTACACGATAAACAGGATTGTTTGATGATTTACTGCGTGTTACTTTTAATACTTTACCGCCAAAGCGTCCTTTAACAATTTGTGCGGCCTGTTGCGAGCTAATTGCTGGTTTACTACTTTGCCCCCCTTGTTGATAAAAAGCAGAACTAGGCGCAGAAAAAAACAAAAAAGTCGCAATAAATACAACATAGAAAAAAGATACTAACTTCATATAAACGCCCCTACACTGAAAATAAACTCAATCGATATAAGTAACTTAATAAAATAACTTAATAAAGTAACTACATCACGCTAGTGTAAAAGATCACCTGAGTTAAAGAAACCTCTGTTATGAAACTACCAAGATTACAAAAACTTCGCTGAATAATAGCTGAACAGATTGTAAACCTGATTTAATAAGGCTCAGCGCCTTGTTCAGGATGCATTCAGTTTAACCTTGCTTAACTAACAACAGACTTAGTAAACACATTTAGTAAACATACATTACATAAGCACTGTGTTTCATTTATTTAGAACAGTTATCAGGGGTATATCTATGAAAAGCTTAATGTTAAAACCAATCAATAAATTACTAGCGCCTCAAGTTAAAGCCTTATCGTTAAAAACCTTACAATTAAAAAAAGTAGGCTTACTTAGCATCAGTCTGTTTATTGGTTCAATGCAAATAGCACACGCAATTAACAATACAACAGCAGATCCTGCAACGAACTCGGTGATAAAAATTAGTGCCATGAGTCAAAAAGTAAATGTTAGTAACAGCGTTACTAATAGTGTTGTTGATAAAGATGCTCGAAGTGCTGTTAATCGTTCAACAGAAAGCGGTAATACCGATGAAGCGAGAAAAAACCGCTTTAAACACTGGTTAAAAAATAAAAATGAATCACCAGAAAACAGCACCGAAAAACGTCAAAGCTCATTAGTTATACCGGCAGGAATAACACGAGAAGAACATCAAGCACTAATATCACAACACCTTGTAAACAATAGCGTTAACGCGCAGCAAGCCTTATTAACCAAAAGTTATACGGATGCGCCTGGAGTTGCAAGACACACCGTAATTTATCCTGAAAACTTCAGTATTTATGATGCTTTTAGTTACTTACTAGAGGATATTGACGGCGATGGTTACTATCAAAGCTTTAGCATTGTCTTTGATGCTGATTTTTATCCTTATTATGCTAATAGCCAGACACCACAGACTGATGTTTATGCCGAACTTTATTTAAGTTACAACGGCGGCGCGTGGAGCCATTTTCACTCAACTGATATTTTTACTATTTACAGTGACACTTCAGCCGATGAATATGAAGTGTTTGCACAACTTGAGCAAGGCTATCCCAGTGGTAGTATCGATATTTTAATTGACCTATATCACGCCAATAGCCATCAATTAGTTAGCAGCTATAGTGCTGATGATAACAATGCACTGTACGCGTTACCGCTTGAAAGCGCAGATTTTGATCAACCTTACGTGACTGAAGTCATATACACTGAAGGCGGAAGTAGCTCAGGACTATGGTTATTTTTTGTGAGCTTAATTTTAAGCTACCGCGCAAAAGCTTTTATCACTCAGCTAACTGAAAAGTAAGGCAATGAATATAAAAGCCATTGCACAATGAAAATAAGCTCAATATAGTGACTTCATTAGCTTACTCTCATACGATAAATTTAAGGAAAATAATGGCTGGTGCAAGTTTACTAACCTTACTCGATGATATTGCCATGCTGCTCGATGATGTGGCGGTATTATCGAAAGTTGCCGCAAAAAAAACAGCCGGTGTATTAGGCGATGATTTAGCCGTTAATGCTGAACAGTTATCAGGCGGTTTAAAAGCAGACCGAGAATTACCTGTTGTTTGGGCTGTTTTTAAAGGGTCGATGCTAAACAAGGCCATATTAGTGCCAATCGCCTTATTATTAAGTTATTTTCTGCCTGTTGTTATTATGCCGCTATTAATGATTGGCGGTGCTTACCTTTGCTATGAAGGCTTTGAAAAAGTATGGCACGCCTATGCTCACAAAGCTGAACAGTCACAACATAAGGCCGACTTAATTAATGCGCTTAACGATCCTAGCGTTGACATTAAAGCCTATGAAAAAGACAAAATCAGCGGTGCAATTCGTACCGATTTTATTCTATCGGCTGAAATTATTATTATTGCACTAGGTACTATTGCCACGCAGCCAATTACCACTCAAATATCAGTCCTTATTTTTATTGCTATTTTGATGACCGTTGGCGTTTACGGCTTAGTCGCTGGTATTGTAAAAATTGATGATGGTGGCTTATTGCTCATTCAAGATAAATCAGCAAGTTTGTGGGCTAAGTTCAAGCGTGGCTTAGGTTACGCTATGATTGACTTCGCCCCTAAATTGATGAAGTTTTTAGCCATTGCTGGCACTATCGCCATGTGGCTTGTTGGCGGCTCACTTATTACTCATGGTGTTGAGTCTTTGCATCATATTATTGAGGCTACAACAAGTCTTGCAGCCCAAGTGAGTGTGATTGGCGGCATATTAAGCGCTATTACGCCATTATTTATTGATTTAATGGTCGGCTTTTTATTAGGAGCTTTATTAGTGTTTGCACACCTTGGCTTTAATTCAATGAAAGCTAAACTAACGAGTAGCTAGGTTGTATTTATAAGTAGTCGCTTTAAAAGTACGTTAAAGCGACTCTTGTGATAAGTAGTAATGCCACTGCTGCTCATATTGCTGCATCTGTAAGTGTTTTTTACTCGAAAAATGAAGCTTTTTATCAAGCTCATTGAGCAACAATCCTGTGCGACAGATCGCACAGTGATTATCATTATTCAATAATGCTAGCTTGCTGAATACCTTATCATCAACAAACGTGGCTAATTGAATATCTTCTGCTGGTAATGTTTGGTTGTCACTGTAAACATAGGTAAAACCTTGCGTATCTTTAACGTGTTTATCGCGATCGACATTACGGATACGATACCCAGGAAATTCAGTAATATTAAAAGCCATTTTACCTAAATACATTAACGGTAAATTCATTGTTAAAGAATGTTCAATATTCCACTGGCGGTAGGGTTTTACATCTTTTGATGAAATATAAGCGAGTTTAGCGCCATTATCAGCCAAGAAATACTTAAAACAATGCTGCAAATATATTCTCAGTAAACGGCGGTTTAATGTATTTATACTAAAATGCTCACATTGCTTTATATAGTCTTGTTTCGAGCTAAAACCGGGTATTAACGGAAACTGAAAAATAACTAAATCAAACTGCTGCAATGTTATATTTTGCCATGTCCTGGGCTCAGTAACATCAAAACCGGTTAAGACATTAGCCCCATTTTTGAGTAATTGCTGATAATGTTCATCGCTGCCGTATTTCGCGATTAGCGTGCTACGCGTATCAAAAACCGTTGCGGTTAAAGCGCGTGGTTTATGGTGTTTAACCAGTGAAGCCGAAAACGACAAATCGCCATCACCTACTGTTAAAATTCGCCACTTGGAGTTTATATACATATTTTAACCGCTTTTATCTATTGCATGATGCGATAACTAACAAGGCATTACACTATGGTGCTATGCAGGTCTTGTTTTTTTAAACGGCGCGGTAATACCAGAATACTCACTCGCTCCTAGTCGTGCTAACGGGTTCACGCTATCCGCAGCTATTTTAATACGTCCATCATTGACCGTAGTTACTTTAGCGCTGACATACAGTTGTTTAATTTCGACAAAAATAAGCGTTTGCGCTACCTCACCTATTTCTTTTATTTCATATAACTCACAACCATAAGCAATGTCGCATTGCGCTATACGCGGTAATGCAAATCCTTCAAATGGCACTGTATTGAGCACTCCTTCAGGTATAGTCGCTAATTCAGATTCACCATGTGCTAATGAGGCAGCGGTTTGTGTGACTATATCTGCCAAGTTTTCACCTGCAATATGTATCACCATTTTTTTATTTTTTAATACATTGGTTAACGTATCTTTACTTTCTCCGTTGGGCTTTTTTCCTAACGATAGCATTAACAAAGCAGGATCACTTGATACCGCTGTAAAGTATGAAAAAGGTGCTAAATTCAGGCTATTAGGATCAGCATTAGCGTTGCTTGAGCTTGTTAATGCCCAAGCGATAGGTCTTGGAATAATTGTTTGCGTCATTAAGTGATAGCGCTGGCTAGCACTACAATCTGAAAAGTCGATATTCATAAGGAGGTTATATAAGTTGGCCGCAGTAAATTGCAGTAAAAAATTAGAGTAACGTTATACCATATTTGCCGCATAATTTGCCACTTGAAGCTTTAAGTACGCTTTAATGAATTAATACCATAAAAACGATACATTAGCTGTAGTAGCTCATATCTGATCTGACCCTTTTCGATTTTGGCTTTGCTCTAATCGTACAGTTGATTAGGTCAGAAAAGATACGAAAGCGGACGTTCCTCTATAGATAAAAGCATGGGTATTTTAATGCTAACTTCTGTCGATAAGCCTTTAAGCTTTAATGTGAACTAAGCCACCAAAGCGGACATACGTTAGATACCAAAAATTAGCTAAATTAGTATCAAAATTAATTTGTCCATTACAGTTTTTTAATCAATGAAGGTTTTTCATATTCATTACAAGAAACCAGTCTCTAAGTATTATTAGGATACATTCTGGATATCTTCTTCTAACTCTTCTATTACTTTGCGTATTCGATAATTAAATAGCCTTTCGACCTCAGAGTTTTCCTTCCCGTCAAGCTTACCAGTACCAAGATAAATCTCTAAAACCTTTCGTTTCTGGTTTGTATCAAAAGAATCAAAGTTAATAATATATTTATGTGATTCTTTATCGGACTTCTTAGATTCGTGAAAAGACTTTATTAATGTTTTAGGCTTAACCTTTCCCTCTAATTTGAATCTCTTGAGCATATTTTTTATCGATAAATCAATTTTAAATAATATATTTCTATCATCAATTTGTGAAAAATAGAACACCCAACCACGTTTTTTGTTCTCATAGATGCACCCAGTTATTTTAAGGTTTAATCTCCACCTTAAAATTTCTAACGCTCTCTCTCTATTTGCATCAATTTTAGCTGAGTTGTATTTATATTTAAAGTTAGTAAATATATTAGCAATTGAAGCCTCAAACCTTTGTCGATTAGAAATCCTCAATGATGCAGATCTATTTTTAAAGTAGTAACCTAGATAATCAAATGGTTCTGTTAATACGCCAGTAAATGACTTAGAGTTCTCCTCATCGAGAGGATGGACTTTTAAGGATAGAGCCTCAATATCTTCGACTAATTCTTTTGAAATATCATCCGTATCGTCATCAGAGCAAAAAATTAAAATATCATCCACGTAGCGAGTATAAAATATGTTTGTTCGATTAGAATACTTCTGATCTATTGTCGATAAATATATTTCACCTAGAACATTAGAGTTTGCAAGCCCTTGCGGTATACCAACTAAGTTGACTTTACGCTCACCATTAACAGCTTTTGATACCGTTGAATTTCTGATCGACTTTAAAATCAGTTGGATGATCTCTGGCTTTCTAATTTTTTTTCTTAAGGTTTTTTCTAATACAGAGTGGTTAATACTTGGATAAAAATTTGTGATATCTATTTTTATAAATGTATCAAATTCAGGCTTGATAATATTAGATTTTATATCCTCTATTTTTACCTGTGGGATATTAACTTCAAGTTCCTCAGAAAAAACGTGAAATAACAAGTCACAAATAGTCCTTAATGTAACCCTATCTCTGTATGTAGGTATCGATATTGCTCTTGGAAAACTATTTGCACCTTTAGATATTAATTTTTGCTTAAACGGGGTAAAAGCATAACTGCCATTGTTGACCTTTCTATTTATTATTAAGAGTTCATTTTCTATATTGTTTTCGAAAGTTGTTCTAGTTGTTTTATCTGGCCCAACAGCTAAGCTATTTTGAACATTATTTTCATAAGTTTTTTTAAGTGATGAAACTTTGAAAAGTTTATTAAATTTAAGGTATGCGCTCATTTGTTGAATATCAGTAAAGCAAATGGGGCTGTGTAGATAGAAATTATGAGTGACTTTCTTATAAAAATATAAAAAATCACCTCAATAAAGTCAGGGATAGTTGGTTTCCTAGAAGATAGAGATTTATAGTTTGTCACTCTAAAAAATTTATCGTCAATTGTTTTATGATTTTCAGAGTCCGATAAAAGCTTCATATATTCATTATTAATTTGTGATTCATCAGCATTAGGTAATGCTGATTTTTCGTACAGCTCGTGCAAGTTCAGGTAATTTTTCTTTAATTTTTCAGCTCGCCCTTTGAAATCGATATTTGATATAAAAAGTGACAAAACTAATATGCAAACAGAGATGATTGTTAATGTAATATCAGAATTTTTTCCAACGGGGTTTACTTCTTTCAACATATAAATTGAAAGTGCAACATTAACTAATGAGTAAAGGATAAGTGTGAACTGTGCGTGTTGATTGTTCATTAGCAATCTTTCCGAAGCCTGAATTCTCGCCTTTCGTGTGAACCATATTTTATCTGATAAATTTGACATATTTAATCCATTAAAAAAGGAGGAGGTAAGTAATTAGATACTTTAACACCCAGTAAATGGGTCTACGTTTTCACGTAAATATAAACTTTCATTTATATTATTTATTAGATTCACCCTCAAAGAGGATCCACAATGACCTCCTCCAATTTCTTATATTATCTCAATGATTTTGAAGAAGATAGGGGAATTATAAAGCTTAATAAATTTTTTAATTAATATCGGTGTGAAGGTTTACAAAGGGAATGCTTTATTTTTCCCATTTATACAATTTAAAACAGAGGCCGTTCCACGTATTTAGTAATTAGTTGCACTTAATTTATGTTTTACATGCTTTTATTAATTATTTGAAAGTAAGCATTAGACATACAATTAACGTTAGAAAAATATAGTATGAATGTCGGCTTTGAGCTTACAGTAGCCCCTCAAACATGTATTTATTTTTGGTTAGAATTATCACTAATCTGTTTATTATTTTACAAAAGCTCAATGTCAGCTTATGGCTAGCTACCGGCTTTATCGAGAGTACTATTAAGTCAGAATCTATACTAAAAAATGCCAGTCAGATATGAACTACTATACATTAGTGCTAGTACAGTAGCGCTACTGTATAAGCCTTATAGCACTTAGCCTCCGACGATAAAGTTCCCGACGATAAAGTTAACAACGAAAGAATTCACAACTATAAAGTACCGTATAAAACCTTAACCTAGCGTTCTTTAACAGTAACGCTAGGCTAGTTTAACTAGTTGTTATTGACTAATTACAGTGCCGTTAACGCTACAGCATTAAAGTTGATACCAGCCCAACCCGTTTTGATGAAATTACGAATATTGCCGTGATCTTCACCTTGTGGATGCGCTAAAACATCTTCACGATAAAAACGACCAAAACATGCCAGTGTTTGCGGCTCAGTTAATTGATTCAGTTGAGCAAAGGCAAATATTTTACATGAGCCTTCATTAGTACCTGCTTCATTAAGTAATGTGCCGTTAGTAAACGTCACCGGTGAATAATGGTAGTTTTGAGCAATCACTTGCATAACTTGCTCAAAACTAACGATATCTTCTTGAGGTGAGTTAGCTTGCGCTGTTAATGCGTCAAGTAATGACGCTAGCGAGTTCTCTGTTGAAATAGTGCTGCTCATTAAGCATTACCTTCTTTAAGCTTAGCTTTTGCCGCTTCTACTTTAGAGAAATCTAAACCGAGCTCATTAACAGCTTCTTCAATTAAGCCAGGATCAGCCATCACTAAGCTCATAATTTCTTGTAGTTTTTCAGGCGGCAAACCTAGCTGTGCAATAAACGCCATCGCCATCATAGGGTTTTCAGTTAAGGCATTAAATAATTCGTTAATTTTTTCATCACTAACATTTAATTCTTTTAAAATTTGTATAATTGGGTTCATTACGCATTTATCCAGGTTATAAAGTGAGTAACACTTGAAGCTATTATCAAGGTGTTATTTATAATGCGCACTTTAACAAATTAACAGCGATATTAAAATCACGTATACTGCTTAATTGCTTAACTTTGCTTAAAAACGCACAGACAAACGGCAATACGTAAACGCCCTATTACCAATATAAAAGCCCAATAATAACATGCACTCTCACTTAAAATACCTTGCAAGCTACTCACCTAAAATACAAGAGCAAGTACAAGCCATGCTTGAAAAAAAGTCACTGGCGAAGTATTTACTGAACAAATACCCTACAACCCACAGTGTAACGAGTGATAAGGCCTTGCGCGTTCATATTATGGCGTTAAAAAATCAATATTTAAAAAAATCACCGCCCATTAGCCAAATAAAATATGATGATAAAATTCACATTATAAATAATGCACTTGGCTTGCATACTTATGTATCACGCGTTCAAGGCAATAAACTAAAAAGCAAAAATGAAATTCGTATTGGCAGCTTATTCAAAAAATCACCCGAGGCTTTTCTGAATATGATTGCTGTCCATGAGTTAGCACATATTAAAGAGAAAGATCACAATAAAGCGTTTTATCAATTGTGTGAATATATGCTACCTGAATATCACCAACTGGAATTGGATTTACGTATTTATTTAACCCAAGTAGAATTACTCGGTGATATTTATTAAGCAGTTACATTCTATTAAAATCAAATCAGCATGTGCTTATGTCGACTAAAACGGTAAATGCAGTAAGCAAATTGCCCCAAAAAAAGCCTAAAACTAAAACCTCAACTAAAGCCTAAACTACAGAGAGCACAAGTATGTCAGACACTATTGTTAAGTTTGAATTTGAAAAAGAGAATAAAAATAGCATTCGCTACAAAGAAATCCCCAAAGAAGGTATGCCGCCTATTGTTGGGACTATATACGTACAAAAATGGTTTGCGGGTGAGTGTAAAAACCTCGAAATAACCATTAACAAAAAAGATAAGTAAACCATTATTCCTTTAAAAAAACTTTTCTAAAGAGTAACTTACCTGAATGAAATTTGATTTCTAAGAGCAAATAATATAGCGTAGTCGCCAATTCACTAAATGGACTTAATCATGAAAAAAATATTCGCTTGTATAGCGCTTAGCGCACCACTATTTTCATACGCTTTCGAGCATGGAAAAGTTTATTATAGTTTTGACTCTGAAAATGAAGCCCGTGTTATTGTTGTTCCTGCCGAAGAAGACAACCATTACTACATTAACTACCGTAATTTTAACCACCATTACGATAATCAAACTCTGCTTTATAAACAAATAAAAAATAATATTAATGAAGGTTTTTACTATCAGCTTGTCGATACTGCGCGTGTTAACCTGCGTAATGAGCTAAATAAAACCTTAATTCACGGCACTTTATACTCTTACTCAACCGTTTTTTTAGATGATGATTCTAAAACGAAAATCATTTATGCTGGCGATGCTGATATTGTCCAAGCGCGCAATGTCAAAGAGGCTTATCATAAAAGACAGCTTGATGTGAGCAGTAAAGTTGCCGCTAAAAAGTTAATCAAATCAGCACAAGAAAATTTTAACAGTGCCTGTAAACAAACAGTGAATATTGATATTGATTGGAACGCTTTTGTTTCTCAAGAATTAAAAGCCGCTCCTGCAAAACTATCGAGCTATTTAGGCGCACTCAGTAAAATATGCGCCATAGACAGTGATTATTTAGAAGCGGTTAACAGTATTACGCAAATTAAGGTATCTCCTGCTGATAATACAACTCAGCAAAAAGTCACCTTAGCTGATAATCAATTAACGATTCAAATCGCCAGCGAACAACCTAATTTGCCTGAAACAAGTTACCAAGCAATTTTTACTATTTTATAACCAACCTACTAACGTAAAGGAAATACAATGAAGAAAACACTACTTACCGCGGCTATTTGTACATTATTAGCAACTACGGCTCATGCTGGCGTAAAAGACAAAAAAGCCATTAAAGCAGCTGAAGCAGGTATTGCTACTGAAATAGCTAAAGTAAAAACCGCTTGTGGCAACGCGGCGCTTGAAGTTAATGTTTCATGGGATGAATATAAAGCCATGATCAAAGCAAATGAAGCCGTTCTTAAAGAAAACCGTGAGCAAACACAATGGATTTACGCACAAGGCGGACAGCGTACTATTAGCACACTAGAATCACTTGCAAAAATATGTGCTGATGATGAAGACTATAAAGAAGAAATCGCTAACTTAACGAAAGTGATTGTTACTCCTAAAGCAGAATACAAAGACTATAAAAGTGAATTTACCCTTGATGGCACTGTATTACATGCTAAAACAGGTCACCGCATGACACGTAGCGCGAGTGATTTCACTAAACGATTAAAAGCACTTTACTAACCTTTAGGTTATTAAACGTACGTAATTAAAAACTAAACGTACATAATTAAAAACGAGTGCATGGTCACTCGTTTTTTTATGCTGAAATATTAACACACGTTAATTCATTGAGCCCCAATTACGCAAAAGACATAAGTAATATGGAGTTACTCTATTAACTACTTATAATTAAAACTACTTATAATTATCTACTTATAAATATCGTTCGGTTTTATAGCCGCTACAGATAAAAAGATTAAACAATCGACTTATAAATGCTAATGTCATTGTAGATTCGCATTTCAATAGAGAGTAGTTGATGAATTTATTCCGTATTTTTAGCTTTTTATCCTGCTATTTATTCAGCACTTACACCATGGCTGCTGTCGACTACATTAGTCTGCATGATATTGAACTAAACACGCCACAAGCCTTAGCAATTAAACTTAATATTATTGAAAGTGCAGAAAAGCCACCACTTAAGTTTGTGTTACAACAGGGCAGCAAAAAGCACACGCTTTCTTATCAGCGACTCAACCAATACATGCTGCGAGTTCAAGGTAACCAAAGACTAACGGGCACTGCCAACTTGGTAGTTTATACGACAAATAATGATCGCTGGGAAATCATTAATACAATTAAACTCAACATACCCCCTACCAATAAAGGGCACATGACTGCTAATACCTATTCAAGCGCTGAGCAAATAACATCAACTAATCCGATGACTGAAACCACAAAAAATCAGCCCTTGGCTAGTCGTTTACCAACATCGTCACCTGACAATCCCAGAAAAAATAGCAGAACAAATAGCAGAACAAATACCAGCACAAATATCAGCCAAGTAGCAGCTAACCAGTGCGTATTAACAAAACAACCACAAGAAACACTTTGGCGCATCGCAACACGTTATGCTCCACAATGGAATATTGACGTTTATAGTGCGATGATTGCTATTTATAACGCCAATAGAAACCAGTTTAGTCAACAACATATCAAACTATTAAAAGCGAACGCGACACTAACCTGCCCTACGCAAAATATTATGGCAAGCCTTGGTAGTAAGAGCTTAATGGAAGAAGAGTTTGAGCGTTTGCACAATAAAAAAGTGATCATTGAGCCTTAAATATATCTTTACAGCCACATTTAAATTTTACGTTCACTTTTCTATTTTCATTTTTATATTCTCTATTTTCACTTTTTCACTTTTTCACTTTTTCAACACTAACAAAATACATAACAAGTTATACCATAGGCTTGCTCACGTACTGTTTTGTATTGTTGGTAATGTCCCTTTTAGAATAATTATTCGCATATTGTTAATTAAAAAACAAACAAACTATTAATCAATAACTTATTTTGGTATAAAAAGCATACGATTTGATTGTTGCATATGCTGAAAGGTTTCTTTTTGACCAACAAATAGAAACGTTTATGTAATTAAATCAAACATAAAATCCACCAGTCGAAGTGGAAAACATACTAATAATTATCTTAACAAGTAAAGGAAGTTACATGAGAAATCAAAAGGTAAATAAAAACTTAAAAAAACATACGTTAGCATTAAGTATTTCAGCAGTATTGCTAACAGCACAAAGTTATCATGCTATGGCAGCAGATACAGAAGACGTTGAGCGCATTGAAATAACCGGCTCTCATATTAAACGTGGCGATATGGAAGGTCCTTCGCCAGTAACCTCAATCAATGCTGATGCTATTGCTAATAGCGGTGTCACAGATCTCATTGGTTTATTTGCCAAACTGCCTATGGCAGGACAAGGTACTTTTTCTACCCAAGGCAACAGCAGCGACAACACCAGCAATGGAGGCTCTAGTGTTTCACTTCGAGGCTTAGGCGCAGACTCTACACTAATACTTGTTAATGGCCGTCGTGTTTCTGTTTCACCGTTTGCCAATAATATTGATACCGCTTTTGTTGATATTAATAACATTCCACTAGCAGCAATAAAACGTGTGGATATTCTAAAAGATGGCGCCTCGGCAACCTATGGCTCAGATGCCGTTGCAGGTGTTATCAATATTATTTTACGCGATGATATAGAAGGCGTGGAGCTATCCGCTAAGCTCGGTGATACTGCTGACGGTGGCGGTAAAGAACAAAACTTAAGCATGGTATGGGGTAACTCAACCGATAAGTCTAGCCACACCTTTACCCTTGACTATTTTGATAGAGAAGAAATTCTCTATGGTGATCGCGATTATGCTAAATCATCAAACCAAGCCGCATTACGCCCTAATGATCCATTCGCTACTGACTTTAGAAGCTCAGCCGGTTATCCTGGTACCATTGCCTTAAGATCTGATTCAACTATTCGCATGGCAGACACCTTTGGTAATGACGTTTGCTCACCTGAAGACATCGTTGGAGATTTATGTCGTTACGACTATGCACCAATGATGACATCTGTGCCAGAAACAGAACGTGTTAGCTTTCTATACATGGGTAAATACGAAGTAAATGATAATATACGTTCATTTATCGAGTTAAATGGACAACATGCTAAAACCCGAATTCACGGTGCTGGTAGTCCAAGTTTTAATGAATTATTTATGGATGGCGATAACATAAACCACCCTTTTGCTGACATGCCCGATCATGATTTTTACCAACAAGACTTAACCATGAGACGACGTATGGTAGATATTGGTAACCGCGAAAAAGCGGTTAGCTCAAATTACTATCGAGCTATCATGGGGTTGCAAGGTGAAGTAAAAGACTGGAATTGGGAAGTTGCTTACAGTTACATTAAAAGTGAATCAACAGAGCGTGGTGTTAATGGTTTCGCTAATACACGTAGAACACAAGAAGCAATTGACAGTGGCTTATGGGACCCTTTTGAGCCATCAAGCAATAGTCAAGAATCGTTAGACTATATTGAAACCACAACAACCCGTGTCGGTACATCAACCAGTAAATCTCTCGATGGTAAAATTAGTGGCCCTGTTATGGAAATGACACATGGTGATGTTGGGCTTGCCGTTGGTTTTGAATACCGTGAAGATGCCATTAGCGATAATCCTGATGATCAATTTATTCGTGGTGAAATTTTTGGTACTGAGGCCACACAAGCTAATGGCTCTCGCGACAACATCGCCGTTTTTGGTGAGTTAGCTGTGCCAGTACTTGAAACACTAGAAATTCAATTTGCGGTTCGTTATGAAGACTATAGCGACTTTGGTTCAACAACAGACCCTAAAGTAGCCTTTATTTGGCAACCTACCAACTCGTTATCACTGCGAGGCTCTTATGGCACTGCTTTTAGAGCGCCATCGTTACATCAAATAGGCTTAGGTAATACTGATGAGTCACCCAATTTAGTTGATAACCCTCGTTGTGACGCTGTTGGAAACATTAACAAAGCCTGTGAGCCACAAGAGTATACTGCTGTTCTTTCAGGTAACGCAGACTTAGGCCCTGAAGAGTCTGCAAGCTATAACCTAGGTGTTATTTATGAAGTGACTGATAGCTTTGACTTTTCTGTTGATTACTACAATTACGATATTGAAGATGTTATCACCAAAGATACCCAATTTAAAATGGATACCCAAGGTCTAGACCCCAATGTAGTTGAGCGTTTACCATCAACTATTCCAGGTGACCCAGGTGAAGTGGTGAGAATTTTCGATAAATTTGAAAATATTGGTAATATCACCACATCGGGTTTAGATATTGAAGCCAACTACGCATTACCCACAGCTATAGGCGACTTCAAATTTACCTACGTTGTTAACTATGTATTAGAGTTTGAGGATTCTCGCCCTAACGCTGATGGTACTATGCGTATTGATACCCAAGCAGGTGATTTTGAACAGCCAGAGGTGCGTTGGACCTTTAATACCTCATGGATTAAAGATGACTGGAACGCCACCTTAGCGGTTAACTATATTGGTGAATTCAAGCAAGACGCTTCAGTAGCAACAGAAGGTATGTCTGACATTGATGCTTGGACAACGGTTGACACTACCATTAATTACATTGGTATAGAAAACACTACCTTAACACTTGGCGCAACCAACTTATTAAATGAAGAGCCGCCATTTACCTACCATGACTTTATGGGCTTTGTTAATTCAACTCATAATAGCCAAGGTCGTTTTGCGTATGTAAAAGCCAGTTATAAATTTTAGCCCGTTAACCTAATGAAAAGCTAGCTAGAGTGTTAGCTAGCTTTTTTATCTTAACAACATAGCGCATAAGCGACCTTTAAGGTTTAATCTATCAAGTGCACCTGCTCAATTTTTGAGTAAGCACCGTACGCTGAAATAATTGCCCAGCAAACTTCTAAGCCAAATACTGGCCAGTTTTGTTGACTCCACAAAATAGGTAAAAGCACACTTGCAGCATATACATTTAACAATAAGTAATTAACATGAGTTAATTTTTTACTGCAAAATAAAAAGTACGACAAACAAAAAACATAACTTGATGACCAACCTAAACATGAATAAAGCATTAATGAACTCCATCCATGTTGATACCCAATAAACGCTGACCATACTAAGAGTAAAATAAAGCCTATATAGAAAAGTGATTTTGATAAAGGGATTTTCGCAATATCAAACTTTATTAATAATAGTATAGAAACAAGCGCCCAAAACCCATTAATAACAACAGCTTGATAAGAAATTATAATCAATGAACTCATCACTAAAGATAAAGCAGCAATTAGATTAGCGCTATAATATAACTTGGGGTTCCAGTTTTTTACAATTGAAATATAACTGTGATTTATAAGATACAAAGCCGAGCCAAACCAACCTAAAAATGTAATCATTACTGTACTTCTAAGTGCATATTTTTAACATAAAGCTCTTTACCCACATGCGGTCCGTTTAACACCACAACATGGCTAAGATCAATCATACTTTTATAAATACGATCTGTACTTGATGGGCTAATAATTTTATCGCTCCACTGCAATATCAACACTCGGGTTCCGCGAGGTAAAGTGTAGTATTGTGTTTCCTCCGTTAGTGTTGTTTGTCCAACGATTGCTGGGTAGCCTTCTGCGGCAATTAATCTGGCGATATCTTGAGGTTTAAAACGCTCAACTGGCTTTGGTTGTAAACTCTGTATGTTTTTTACTTGCGTCAGCAACAAATTAACATCGGTAATTAAGGCAATGCCTTCTTTTGTATTAGGAGCTATCAAATGAAGAGAGTCATGCCCTACTATTTTATCAACCTGCTTTATCAATAGCGCTTGATCTCGGTAGGTATTATTAAGCAGAGTATTCATTACACTTTCAGTCATAGGTAAAAAATCTATTTCATTTTTTAACAAACTTTCCAAAGCTACTTTTTCATTAGGGTATGTCACGGCATTATTAAGGTATTCATCAATCGTTTCACCATAACTATAACCCGCTACTTTACCAAACTTATGCTTAGATAATTTCCCAGTATCTAATTGACTTTCATACTGACGATTATAATAAATACGGCTCGTTACACTAAAAACAGCATCAGAATACAACACACGTTTTGCACGATTAACGGTCTTAAAATAAGGGTAAGCTGCTGGCTGCTTTCCCTTTGCGACCAACTCAAACGCTAAGTCATAATTTTTATATCCCCATGCCACCGTTTGTTGCTCTTGCTCTAATACTTGCTTTAATATATCTGCAGCTGTGCCTAATGGTTTATGCTCAGCATTAATATACGGAGCCCATTCGTTAGTTGCGACCGAGATGGTTTTAGCTATCCCAAATGTAGGCATAAACGCTAATAGTATGATTAATTTATAGTTCATATTTTAATTTCGTTTAATATATCGATAAACAATAATAAGTAGTAGGGTTAAACCAAAGCCAAAAGAAAACATAATATCGGCATCAATTTCGGCTATTAGCCCTAAAAAGTAAGAACTTTTACTATCGTTATAATCTAACGCGGGGCGACTCATCATCTCGCGACTAAATTCAGTTAAATATAAAGACAGTTCGAAAACAGCAAAGAAGCTCAATGCGACAAGTAAAAAATCAGTCATGATCGTACTTCGCTCTCGCTTCTTGTTATCTTCTTCTTGCAACCTAGCGTTACATATTTCAATCATCCGATCAGAGTTTTCAACCAATTGTTCAAACTGCCAACCATTAAGAATGTTTTCTAAAAGTGCTCTATTTGGTCTATTGAGAAATTTAATATTTTCATAAAAAGCAATTTGATTGAGGCGACAAGCGGTACGTGTATTTGCTAATACCTTATCAATTTTATGCTTTTTTACTCTAGCATAAGCGGCTTCAATTGAACCACGTAACGCACTGTTACAATGCTCTTGTGCTACATAGTAATATTGAGCTAGAACCATAATTTGAATGTTAGAGTCTTCTCCTACAGCTTTAGCATTTTTAACGGCGTAATTAAGCCATGTCATTGAATAATTCTTGTGGCCGGAAATAATATCTGCTGCATCTTGAGGTCGGCTGGTATTTTTTAACCATGAGGTAAGTATTTTAGCCGTACTTTCCTGTTGAATATCGTCATCATTAAGGATTAGCGTTCTCGCAATCCAAGTTCCTATATCTGCAGATGACTCTCCAGAAAAAACAAAGTCTTTCGACAATTGAGAGTGAAGTTGCTTTAGATCTTTACAAAAATCTTCATAATGAAGTGTAATTTGCTCTTTTGCTATGTTTTGAACGCGAGACTCAAGCACTTTTATCAATGAATCAACAGACCCTGTTGATGTGCTTAACTCTGTTATGTCTACTGTAAACTCTACTTCAGCTATTGCTATATGATTAGCAAACACATGAAACATTACATTAGAGTCTTTAGACGGTGACCAACACATCAATCGAATATCTTTAGAATTATCATCCGTCGACTGATACTGTATTACCTCATTTTGTTGACCGCCCAAATGAAGCACCTTCCCTTGCCAATTCATTTCAACCTGATTGCCATTGTCGTCCGTTGAAAACTCAAGATTGACTGACTTTAATGACGAAATGAATGTAGGTGAAAACTGATCTACCCCAAGATACAAACTAAGCGGTGAGTGAATTGGCGCAATTCCACGAAAAGTGAGCTGAGAGTTTGACATTACTACATTACTAACTGTTGCTTAAGGTGATGTTCATAGGGTACCAATACCCCCTTAAAATATCTATTAAATATATCTCCTGTAGCTTATTGTAATATTTGAATATTACTTAACCATGGTGGCGATTTGGTGTACATAGCAAAAGCACAAGGCGCGTGTTTTAGGTGTGTATTTGGCTAACGTACAAATAAGTACTGTTATTCTCTAAAAATTAACCAATAAAATACTTAATTACGTTGGCTTCTTCACAAACAATGCTTGTGTGAGTTAACATAACCATACGAACATTCTTGGAATAACTCAATGACAACAGCATCACAGGCAAAAGCAGATCCAAAAAAGAACAACCCGTTATTAGAAATTGTATTTAATATACTGATCCCTTCGCTAATCTTAATGAAGTTATCGGGTCCTGAATATTTAGGCACTTTGGTCGGGTTGATAATTGCCTTAGCCTTTCCGGTTGGTTACGCCATTTATGATTTTATTAAAGTAGGCTCGTTAAACTTTATTTCTTTATTAGGTTTTTTTAGTACCTTACTCACCGGTGGCATCGCCTTATTTGAGCTTGATGTAGAATGGTTAGCAATTAAAGAAGCGGCAATTCCAGCCATTATTGGCTTAGTAGTTTTATTATCAGGCTTTTTTGGTAAACCATTATTAGCAAAATTACTGTTAAACTCGTTTATCTTTAATCTCGATTTAATTTATGACACCTTAGATAAAAAAGGTAAAACAGAGCAATTCAAACGCAAAATTAATACCGCAAATCTTGTGCTCGCCATGACGTTTGTATTTTCTTCTACGATGAATTATTTATTAGCTAAATGGATTGTCACTAGCCCTGCAGGCACAGTGGAGTTTAACGAGCAGCTCGGTGAAATGACATTGCTCAGCTACCCCGTTATCGCGATTCCTTCAACCTTAATGCTGTTTGGGGTACTGTTTTACGTTATCAAGATGATTACGCAGTTAACGGGCATTAAATTTGAAGATATGATGAATGCTAATTAAGTTGAAATCAGTCCAGCTCGTTTACTTGCTTTAGTTGATTCGCTTGATTTAGTTAGTTTATTTGATTTAGTTAAGTAGTAATTAGCTGAGTCAAACCAACCTTAGCTCAAATAAAAAGTGCGTTAGACAACATAGTCTTAACGCACTTTTTTTGAATTAATAACACAACATTATTGCTTTTACTTACCTCGACGCACCTAACTCTTTTGCTAACGCTGAACGTTGCTCGGTATCAGTAAAGCCTGACCAACCGTGTAAATGTTGTTCGAGTAGTTCACTCATCATCTCAATATGGCTGCTATCAGCATTAAGCGCTTCTATGTACTCGTAACGCTTACCGCCAGCTTCGATAAAATAGTCACGGTTTTCAATGCCAATTTCTTCAATGGTTTCTAAACAGTCTGCTGAAAAGCCAGGACAAACTAACTGCACTGACTTTACGCCTTGCTCAGGTAATGCCATTAAGGTTTTATCTGTGTATGGTTGCAACCACTCTTCTCGCCCAAAACGCGACTGAAAAGTGGTCATGAATTCGTCTTTTGCTAGACCAAGGTTTTCTGCTAATAAACGTGAGGTTTTATAACATTCGCAGTGGTACGGGTCACCATTGGTTAAATAACGTTTAGGAATACCATGGTAGGTGAAAATCAATTTATCTGCTCTACCGTGCTTTGCCCAATGTTGACGAATTTTATCAGCAACAGCTTCAATATATGCTGGAAAGTCATGGTAGTGATTAATAAAACGTAGCTCTGGAATGAGTCGCTTTTTAGCAAAACTCGCTGCAACCGCATCAAAGGTAGAGGCTGTTGTAGAGGCGCAATACTGCGGATAAAGTGGCAATACGGCAAGCTTTCTAACTCCCTGAGCAAGCATTTTACTCACCACAGAGTCAATTGATGGTGAGCCATAACGCATGGCAAATTCAACCACTACATTATCGCCATATTGTGCTTCTAGCTTTTTACGTAATGCATCTGTTTGGTCTTGGGTGTGAAATAACAGCGGAGATCCTCTTTCGGTCCAAACAGTACTGTAAGCATGAGCCGAGCGTCTAGGACGAATATTCAGTATAACAAAATTGAGTACCAGCCACCAAATGAACCGCGGCACCTCAACTACGCGAGGATCTGACAAAAACTCACGAAGATACTTTTTCAACTGAGCTTTTTTAGGAGCATCTGGCGTGCCCAAATTAGTAATTAAAACACCTATTTTGTCATGTTGCTTATGGGAAAAATTAGGATTACCTTCGTATTTCATCTACCTGCTCTACATAATTATGATTTTAAAACAATTAATACGCTAGTTTACGCAGAATGGATCCGCTTGTAACGTAATATAATGAATTTGAGTGCTGAAATAGCAGAGCTAGTATGCAAGCTCTGAATATTTTATCGTCTTATAAAATGAGTACTTACTCTAAGTACCCAACGCTTATCGTTGTTTTACTTTATTCTAATGAGATAAATGCTGATTTCGCTCTTACTCTAGCAGGAAGCTTGTCATCATCTATTAATTTATATCAATAGATATTACTAAAGGGGCGAAATAACGTTAATAAGTATAAAAATATAAATTATTACAGCTAACTTAGTTAGGGCTGTTGATCTTTAGAGATTGTTTTTGCAGCGAATTAGTAGGTATTTATACAAGGCAGAGCCTTTGTAATGTAGTTATTCAGGACAATAAGCTACATTCATGTAGCGTTACCTAAAAAGGCGATAAGGCTGTAAAAATGACTAATAAACGCTGCCCGAAGGGTTCGGCTAAAAGCGTTTTACGCTTTATTGAGCAGTATTTGCTTAGCATGACTACGCAACACACTACTCGCCGCGATTAAAGCCCTTTTAGTTCGAACAAAAGTTAACCGTGAAAGATCAACAGCCCCTAAAGTTTTAGTTGTGATTTATTGAATAAGCCTACCGCTTTTTTATAAAGCGCTCTTTAAGTAACATACAGAGCGCTTACTTACTTATTTACTTACTTTGCTCTGCAACAAGTTCACGTAATATTTGCGTAAAGGTTGCTTGAGGTTGAGCTCCCGTTAATGCACTAGTACGATTAAAAACAACCGTAGGGACACTAGATACTCCCATTTGTTGCCACTGTGACTCAAGCGCTTTAACGTGGGCTTTAAGGGTATCATCTTCTAATGCCGCTTGTGCCTGCTCAGCAGAAATACCTACTGCGCCAGCTTCTTTAATTAACACCTCACGCTTTGAAACGTCTTTATGCTCAGTAAAAAATGCCGAAAACAAACGCATTTTCAACGGTGTTTGTTTACCTAGCTGATGCGCATAATCAAGTAAAATATGCGCATCTAAGGTATTCACTATTTTCATGCCATCAAAATAATCAAAGGTAAAGCCATACTGCGCACCTAAGGCTGTTAAGTTTGCTCTAGCTTTATCGCTATCTTCTTTTGAAGAGCCGTATTTTCTAGCAACATGTGCACGTAACTCTTCGCCTTCTGCTGGCATATCAGGGTTAAGCTCAAAGGGTTGCCACTCAATTTCAACGTTATCTTGTAGGTTTAATTCATTAATGGCCGCCTCTAAGTGCTTGTAGCCAATAACACACCAAGGACACATTACATCTGAAATGATATCTAGTTTTATTTTTTTACTCATCACTACCTCTTAGCGGCCAATCATTAACTTATTCTAACGACTATTTTGTCCATGAAAATGGTTCAAACATTGGATCTACGGGTGTTTTCGCGACATGATTAACATAGTTACTAATCACTTTTTGAGATAAACCTAAAATAATCTCTAACACCTGCTGCTGACTATAACCTGCCGCAAAAAAAGCGGCTGTTTGCTCTGCTGTTACATTACCGCGTTCACGTACCATAGCTAAAGTAAAATCATGTAATGCTTGTAATTTATCTGTTGGCATAGGTTGTTGATTACGTAATGCCTCTGTAAGAGCGGAGTCAACATTCATTGAGTTGGCAATAGCGGTATGCGCGGGTACACAGTAACGACACCCATGTTCTACATTAATGGTTTGCCAAACAACGGTGAGCTCTTGTGCATCAAATGATGTTGCAGTGAATTGTTGATGTAATTGGGTATAAGCTTGCAAAATCTGTGGTGATTCAGCCATAACCGCGTATAAGCCTGGAATAGCGCCCATTTGTTTTTGCGCACCTTCTAAAATAGCTTTGCTGCTCTCTGGTGCCGTTTCTACTGTATGTAATGTAAAAGTACTCATATGCTTTACTCCAATCATAAAAAATTTAAGGTCTATTTAACACTGCTAAGTCATAAAGGAACTGCTTCATACCCTTTATAATAAAACGTACTATAGAACAACATGAACGATCGTTCAATATTTTATTTGAGCGATCGTTCAAATAAAATATAAGCGACTGTTTACTAATGAATTTATTTATTATCAGTAACTTTATCTTTACCTAATAAAGACAAAACCCTACAATTGAACGAATGTTCAAAGTAATTCTCTAGGTAGCAGCATGGCCAAGGTAGCAAAATTTGACCGCGAAGCGGTAATAGACATAGCAACTAAGCTATATTGGAAAAAAGGCTTTCACGCCACTTCTATGCGTAATTTACAAGACGCAATAGATATGCGTCCGGGTAGTATTTACGCCGCCTTTGGCAGTAAAGAGGGTTTATTTACCGAAACATTAAGAAATTACACTGACATGGGCATTGAGCAACTAAAACAATGTCGACGTGAAAATAGCTCTCCTATTGAAGCACTTAAAGCCTTTATGAAAGCTCAAGTCATTGATACTCAAAATAGCGCTCCTAATGGGGTCTGTATGCTAGCTAAAACCATTAATGAACTCACTAATGAAAACCAAGCGTTAATTGATATTACCAAAGCGCACTTAGGCGAAATTGCCACTGAGTTTGTTAAGCTTATTGAAGAGGCGCAAGTATTAGGTGAAGTTGATAACACTAAAAGTGCACAAGAGCTTGCCACCCATATACAAATCCAACTTGTGGGCTTACGAACTTATGGCAAAGTAAACAACGATAAAGCTCAACTGAACAACATTATTGATAATATTTTTAACCACTACCCCTTTTAAAATAATCCGTTGAAGCTTTTATACAAGCTTAGCAAGCAGCTAATTAGTAATATGAGACTCAACGTGCCACAATCAACAAGCAATGATATTTAATTACCGAGTAATGCTTTACAATTCAAAGATACATCGAATAAATATGCTGGCTCAGCGTAATAAAGCATATTGCTTGTATTATAAGTTACCAAGTTAACCAGAAAAGCCTCAAAACAGCGCACTATAGAGTTATCACTAAAAAATTCAAAGAGCAAAAATTGATGAACAACACAGAACAGCCCTCCATCCTTTGGCACGATTATGAGACCTGGGGTATTTCACCTAAATTTGATAAGCCTTCTCAGTTTGCAGGCATTCGTACCGACCTTGATTTAAATATTATCGGCGAGCCGCAAATGTTTTACTGTCAGCCGCCTGTTGATTACCTCCCTCACCCTGAAGCGTGTTTAGTTACTGGTATTACGCCACAAAAAGCGCAACGTGAGGGTTTATCAGAGGCTGATTTTGCTAAGCGTATTCATGAGCTGTTTAGCACGCCTAATACTTGTGTCGCTGGGTATAACAATATTCGTTTTGACGATGAAGTTTCTCGTTATTTATTTTATCGTAACTTTTACGACCCTTATGCCCGTGAGTGGCAAAATGGTAATAGCCGCTGGGATATTATTGATATGGTGCGTGCGTGTTATGCACTGCGCCCTGAAGGTATTAATTGGCCAACCGTTGAGCGTGATGGTGAGCAAGTAGTCAGTTTTCGCTTAGAGTTACTCACCAAAGCTAATGGTATTAGCCATGAAGCTGCCCATGATGCAATGAGTGATGTTTACGCAACGATTGCGATGGCAAAACTTATTAAAGAGAAGCAGCCAAAGCTCTATGATTTTATTTTCAATTTAAAAAACAAAAAGCAAGTGGCTGAATTACTGAACGTCGCTGAAATGACGCCAGTCGTTCATACCTCAAGCAAAATTTCATCACAGCATGGCTGTACTAGCTGGTTTGCTCCGGTTAATTATCACCCTGTTAATAAAAATGCAGTAATTTGTGTTGATTTAGCACAAGATATTTCACCATTACTTGAGCTTTCTAGTGATGAAATTAAAACTAGGTTATACACGCGCTACGATGATTTAGCGCCTGATGAAAAGCCTATTCCAGTTAAGCTTATTCATTTAAATAAATGCCCTATTGTAGCGCCCGCAAAAACCTTATTACCTGAAAATGCAACACGTTTAGACATTCCTCGTGATTTTTGCTTAGCGAACTTAGCGTTATTAAAAGACAATGCTGAAATAAGGGATAAGCTAAGCGATGTCTTTGCAAGCTCTGATTTTGACAATGATGAGGTTGATGCTGAACAAGCACTATACGGCGGTAACTTTTTTAGTCACAGTGATAAAGCGCAAATGGATATTTTACGCGGCTTAGCACCAGAGCAACTGGCAACGCATCCGTTTACTTTTCAAGATGAGCGTTTAACCACATTACTTTTTCGCTATCGTGCCCGTAACTACCCCACAACATTAACGAATGAAGAGCAGCAGCGCTGGCAGCAATACTGTCAAAGTAAATTGCAATATGGTGGTAAAGGTATTTTAAGTGCTGATGAGTTTATGATAACTATTGAAAACTTGGCGCACGAGCATGAGAGCGACCAAGGTAAAATGGCGGTACTCAAAGCTTTATATGAATATTTACAAAGCTAATTGTTAAAATAATTTAAATTACCTATTAGCCAATTTACTGCACAGAGTGGCTAATCAAGTATTATGTTCAAGTAAATAATTAACAATATCGCTGCGGAAAACCATCCCAACATAACTGTCTTTATCATCAACAATAACCCAGGGAAACTGTTTATTATCTTTAATCAATACGGACAAGTCATACACCACCGTTGTGTTTAAAAGCTGCGTAAACTCGACATTCATTAATTGATTAATCGGCTTATTCCATATTTTCGACTCTTTAGTCGTTTCTGTATCGGTTCCCATAGTGGGTGATAAATGTAAGTTGAGCTCTGCACGGCCGACCAAACCAACGCATTTATTACGAAGTAAAACTGGAATGACGTGTGTAGAATTAAGCGTAATATATTGGTGAAGAGTAACAAGGTGATCTGTTGGAGCTAACGTATAGAGATCTTTTTTTATTAATGTTGTAAAGCTGCCAAGTTGATTTTTATTCTCATTGAAACTCATAATACGGTTAAATTTTTCGATAAAATACATTGCGCTATTTAAGTCAGGCAATGCTTTAGGTTTTGAAAAAATATACCCTTGAATATAGTCAACTTTCAAAGCTTGCAATACAAAGAGTTCCTCCTTATTCTCAACCCCTTCGGCAATCACTTTTACTCCTAAGGTATGAGAAAGTTCAGTGATCATTTTTACAATATTATACTTATTATTATCTTGATAAATGTCCGTTACAAAGGCCTTATCTATTTTTAAAATATCAAATACCCCCCCGGTTAAATATATAAATGATGAGTAACCCGTACCAAAGTCATCTATTGCGATGTTAACCCCTACATTATGTAGTTCCGCAATAGCATTTGACTGTTTAGACTGGCTGTCAAAATAGGCACTTTCTGTTAGCTCTATAGTGACTAAATTAGGGGTTTGAGTATTTGTTAGAATTAACTGATTTAATTTAGCTAAAACTTCTGAAGTATCTTGTTTAGTATTTAAGGAGCAATTAATAGTAATACCAATATCATCGCCAAATATACCTTGTAACTCTTGTAAATCCGTCAACGCTTTAGCACTAATACAGTTATCTAATGCCGCAATAAGATCAAGATCTTCGGCAATAGTGATCATTTCTTCAATATTACTGTCTATATCAACAATACTTGGAAAACGACATAATGCCTCAAACTTAACTAACTCCCCCGTACTGCTGTTAACAATAGGTTGATAATGCACTGCAAGTTGTTGTTCGTTGATCGCTTGTGAGACAAAAGTTTCTAGCTGCTTTTTACGGGCAATTTCCTGATGAATGGCGCGAAAATAAAAGTTAACATGTCGCCCTTCGCCAGCATGCCCCTCAACCATTGCCTCGGTTGCATTTGACAATAACTCTTGCGGCGACTGACTATCTAACCCTAATACTGAAACTCCTACTCTCCCCTTCATAATGGCATCGTGAACGTCTTTAGTAGCATGAAATTTAATATCTTGAAACATATACCTTAAGGCCGAACGAATAGCCCTAGATTGCTCACTGTTTTGCTTGAAATGATATTCGGCGCAAATAGCAAATATACCTTCGCCCATATAGCCTGTGACTTGACATAAACGTACATGAAATAGTGAGTCAGATAAGGAAACAAGGTTTTTATGATAATTTTCACTGGCAAAAGATGGCTTAACAACCAAAACAATTTTACCACTATGGTGCCCTGTTTTTTGACTGAAAATAGTAAGATCCTCAAGAAACTTTTCTTTAGTTGGCTGCTTGGTTAATAAATCTATTCCACCTAGCTCTGTGTCCATCAAACGTGATAGTTGTTTACTTAAGTCTACGGTTAACCCCAAATAGAAAACAGTTCCTTTAACTGGTGATATTTTATGAATGGTTAATTCATGAGGATAAATTTCCCCGTCAGGATGGCGATTTAAAATAACACCAGTCCAGTGCCCTAACTCATTAATATTCGCCCACATATCCTGATAAAACTCTTTTGAGTGTCGTCCGGCATTAAAGCTACGTGTATTTTTACCTATTAACTCACCTCGGTTTACGCCCATTTGCCTTTCAAAGTAAGCATTACAGGCAAGTATTTTTGATTCGCTATTTGTAATTAAAATACCATGATGATCATTTTCAAATAAGCTTTGAAAAATATTAGCTATTTCCATATGGTTAGCAAACATCATTAAAGGTTGCATAGTTCCTGTAATAATATTGTTCTTTGATAGGTTAAGGTTAAACTCGACATAAACAAACTCTTCGTTACTAAGCATTAAGCAACAAGTAAAGTTTTGAGGTGAGTTAGTTATTAATACTTCACGAAAAACCTGTTGCGCTTTTTCACGCTTTTCATAAGTAATTAATGCCATAAGGTCGGCAACAGTATGTATTGGTTGATTAAACTGGAATAGCGAGTTAAAAATACCCTGATCATAGTGAAATTGCTGAGTAGCTATATCTAAGGACCACTTAATCAAAGGAAAGGTATCTTGTATATGAATATTCTCACTGTTTTCTACCGCTAAGTTGCTGTTAACCATATTTCTTATTTATCCATTTATTTACTGATCCTAGTAAATAAATTTAGTCTAAATTTCTGACGGTTGTAGTGAAACTTATAAAATAATTACCTATTTGTGTAAGTTAACGTATATTGACGTTCTAGCGTACAGTAGCTTCCATCTATAAAAATAACGATAAAACAAAAAGCCTTATGAATAACACTCAAAACAAAACAACACCTATGGGTATGCTGTTATTAGGTCCAATGCTAATGTTGATGACCTTATTAATCCCCGCCCCTTTTGAAGGTATGTCAGCCGCGGCGTGGCACACATTAGGCTTAGCCTTATGGATGGCAACATGGTGGATTTCTGAGGCAACCCCTGTTTCAGTAACGGCATTTTTGCCATTAATTGTTGCCCCTATTATTGGTATTGCGCCAATTAAAGCGGTAACGTCTTCGTACGCACACCCACTTATCTTTTTATTTTTGGGTGGTTTCTTTATCTCTATAGCGATGGAGCGTTGGAACTTACATAAACGTATTGCATTAAAAGCGATGTCGATAGTCAGCCCTAAACCTAGCCATCAAATAGGCGGGTTAATGATAGTAACAGCCTTTTTATCAATGTGGATGTCTAATACGGCAACCGCGGTAATGATGCTACCTATCGCCTTATCTATTATTCAAATGGTTAACCAAAAACAAAGCAATAACAATGGTCATTATGCCAAAGCCATGCTATTAGCCATTGCCTTTTCAGCCAGTATTGGCGGCTTAGCAACACTTATTGGTACTCCGCCCAATGCATTAATGGCTGCTTATTTATCAGATAGCTATGGTATTGAAATTGGTTTTGCGCAATGGATGATGGTAGGTGTTCCGTTAACCACAGTGATGTTAGTTTTTTGTTGGTTTATTCTGACTAAAATTCGCTACAAGGTGAATCAAGGTAAAACGGTTAATACCAAGAGCTTATTTAAAGAAAAACTGCTTGAGTTAGGTAGCATGAGTAAAGGCGAGAAAATGGTATTATTTTTCTTTGGCCTGGCCGCATTCGGTTGGATATTTAGACCGCTAATCGCCAGCGCTACCGGTCTGCCAATATCTGATACCGGTATTGCGATGTTTGTCGCCTTATTATTATTTATAGCGCCTGTCGATAGTAAAAAAGACATTCGCGTTTTATCGTGGGATGATACTAAAAAGTTACCGTGGGGCGTATTGTTACTTTTCGGCGGTGGACTTGCGTTAGCAGGCTTAATTAAAAAGTCGGGGTTAGCCGCATTTATCGCAACACAACTTGAAACAACCTCAACATTTCCGTTATTAGCAGCAGTATTAATTGTCACTGTAACGATTTTATTCTTGACGGAAATCACCAGTAATACCGCTACTGCGGCGAGCTTTTTACCTTTGTTAGGCCCTATTTCAGTCACGTTAGTAGACAGCCCAATGATGCTAGTTATTCCTGCCGCATTAGCAGCAAGTTGCGCCTTTATGATGCCAGTTGCCACGCCACCTAATGCTATTGTATTTAGCTCAGGAGAGCTGCGTATTCGTGACATGGCAAAAGCAGGTTTATGGCTAAATTTAGCTGCTATTGCTATTATTGTGTTACTGATGTTTACCAGCGTACCTATGATATTTAACCTATAACAGATAAGCGCTAAGTAACCTAAAAAAAACGCCAGCTTAATGCTGGCGCTTTTTAAATGGGCTGTACATATTGCGAGTAAAATATAAGGCTATACTTCTGCTAAGTTCAGTTCAGTTCAGTTCAGTAGATTCTGAGTTGAACTATCTACCCAACCTAACTACCTGAGTATCATTTCCCTACTTTAGAGCCTTTAAAAAAGACAAGGTGGATTACTCGATATAACCTCTGATGACACTTGTTTGAACATCGATTGAGTATTCAAATCACCAACAATGCCAGAAATAAAAGGCAATAAATCAGCGGGTTCACCTGTTATGGTTTCATACAGCACAAAAGCGCTAAGACTAGCCCCTAACTCACTAGCATGATTTTCATCGGCTTGGTAAACGACAGTATTTGGTTCAATCGACAGTGCTTTATTCCACGCTAAGCCAACAGGAGCGACACAGCTCAATTGCATTGAAGCAATATCTTGATGAATTCCATGGACGTACTCTGCTTCTTGTGTTTTACCTTCTGGCGGGTGTTCAGGAAAAAGAATAGGTGTAGCTCCTATTGCCTTGACACGTTGAATCCAGACAATGGTTGCCTCAGTTGAATACAACACTGACTGACTTTGTGAATATTTCTGTCCTTGTAAAATAACATGACTCCATTGTTTACTTTCAAGTACTTCGATAATACTTTCATTTTTTACAATGGCATCAAGAAATGCGCCGGTGCGCGTCTCAATATTCACCGTTTTATTCGTTTTAGTAAATATACTTTTTAAAAGCGGTTCAATGTATTGCACATGACTATTACCTAGGATGAGTACATTATAACTTGCTAAGCCTTGATTATTAGGGATAGCTAAGTTATCTGTCGTCTTCACTGGCGTGACATCAATTGGACCGCCCGCAGTAGGAACCTTCGTCGGTGCAGTAGGGCCACCACCGCAAGCAGCTAATAACAATATACTCGTCAAAACACCAATAAATACCTTCATCATTCCCTCGATAATTATTTTTTAAAACGTGAAATCAAACTAGACGTATCCCAGCGATTACCACCGTTTTCTTGAATTTCTTGATAAAAGCCATCAACCATTTTTGTCATGGGTAGCGCAACATCATGTTTATCGGCTTCACTAAAGGCTATGCCTAAATCTTTACGCATCCAGTCTACCGCAAAACCAAAATCATATTCACCCGCAAACATAGTTTGGTAGCGGTTTTCCATTTGCCATGAGCCCGCAGCACCTTTTGAAATAGTTTCAACTAATGCTTTAGGATCTAATCCCACTTTTTCAGCAAAATTAAAACCTTCCGCTAATCCTTGTACCACACCTGCAATACATATTTGATTAACCATTTTCGCTAACTGGCCAGAGCCAACAGGCCCCATCAACTGACTAAAACGTGCATAAGCGTCCATAACAGGCTGCGCTTTAGCAAATGTTGCTGCATCACCGCCGCACATTACCGTTAAAACACCGTTTTCTGCGCCTGCTTGACCACCTGACACTGGCGCATCTAAAAAGTACTGACCATGAGTAAGAGCGACTGATGCTAACTCTCGGGCTAACTCAGCTGAGGCTGTAGTATGATCAACAAAAATACTACCTTGTGGCATACCAGCTAAAATACCATTCTCACCTAAAGTCACTTGACGAACATCGTCATCATTACCCACACAACAAAAAACCAAATCACAACCTTGTGCTGCTAATGCTGGTGTTGTTGCAACACTACCACCAAACTCAGCCTGCCATGCCAGCGCTTTTTCATGGCTGCGGTTATAAACGCAAACATCAATATTCGCTTTTGCTAAATGACCCGCCATTGGGTACCCCATCACGCCTAAACCGATAAATGCAACTTTCATATTTTTCCCTTAACGTAATACCATCTAGTTCTAAGATATTGGAATATTTCACTGCCGTTACTTTACAATACAAGCGTATAACTTTCATGTAATATTGAGAAATATTACCCTATTAGGAATAGCGATATGAATAGTATTTACACCTTTTCAGCACAAAAAAATAACAATGAAGACGTGTCACTCTCACAGTATGAAAATAAAGTGTTACTTATAGTAAATACCGCAAGTAATTGTGGATTTACGCCGCAATATCAAGGGTTGCAGAGTTTATACGACAACTATAAAGAAGACGGACTTGAAGTGTTAGCCTTTCCTTGTAATCAGTTCAAGCAGCAAGAAAGTGGCAGCAATGAAGAAATTAAACAGTTTTGTGATTTACAGTTTAATATAAGCTTTGATTTATTTAATAAAGTTGATGTTAACGGAAAGAATAGCCATCCTTTATTTAGCTATTTAAAAGCACAAGCTCCTGGCTTATTAGGCTCTAAGGCTATAAAGTGGAATTTCACTAAATTTTTAATTAACCGTGATGGTCAAGTTATAAAGCGTTACGCTCCAATAACTAAGCCTGAAGATATCGCCAGTGATATAGAAAAAATATTATAGAAAAGAGCTATAAAAAAGGTACTGTAGAAAAATAAGTATATGAGCGTGACTCAAGTAACGCTCATATCATAGTTTATATTTAACCTGATCAGGTTATTTATATTTATTAGGCAAACAGCGCTTTATGAAGCTTCTCAACTGTAGTATTTGCATCAGCTTCGTTCACTAAAAAGCACAAATTATTCGCGCTAGCACCATGACAAATCAACCTTACGTTGATGTCATTTAAGGTATCAAAAATACTTTGTCCAATTCCTTTAGCGCGTGTTAAACCGTTACCTATAACGGCAACTAACGATAAACCATGCTCAACGCTCACTTCACATAATTGCTCTAACTCTTCAACAACCGCGCTAGTAATTTGCGATTGGGTTGAGCCAACTGGGTTGTCAAAGGTTAAGGCAACGCTAATTTCACTCGTTGTGATCAAATCAACACTCAGCTCATGCTTAGCTAAAATAGCAAAAACGTTGGCTAAGAAACCACTGGCATGTAACATTGCTGGGCTTTTCACTGTAACTAAGGTTTGCTCACGGCGTAGAGCAATAGAGCGATACGTTGGATTTGAGTCAACTTTTTTCTTAATTTGAGTGCCACCCTTTTCAGGCTCTTTAGATGAGCCGACAAACACCGGAATATTACAACGCATGGCTGGAATAAGTGTCGCAGGATGCAATATTTTAGCGCCAAAAGTCGCCATTTCTGCCGCTTCGCCAAAACTTATTTCAGCAATAGAGCGAGCTTGGTCGGTAATACGAGGGTCGGTAGTAAAAATACCAACAACATCGGTCCAAATGGCTAAATTAGTACCACTTAGCGCTTCTGCAAGTAAAGCCGCACTATAATCAGAGCCTCCACGACCAAGGGTTGTGGTATTACCTTGTGCATCTTGACCAATAAAGCCTTGAGTAACAATAACCTTATTGACAAGTTTAGGCGCTAACTCTGATTGACAAAGTTCACGTAACTGAGCCACATCAACAACCGCTTTACCAAATAAACTGTTGGTTTTCATGACCTCTTGAACGTTAAAATATTCACCTGCAACATCGGCAACACGTAATACTTGCGCAAAAATACGTGAGCTAAGTTGCTCACCAAACGATAGAATTGCATCGCTATGCTGTAGGTTATATTGCTTAGATTGCGCTAAAGCTAATGCACTTAACGCTTCAAGCAAGCTTTCAATCTCGGTATTTAATGCACGTTCAATATCTACTGAAAAGTGTTGGGTAATATTTAACTGAATAGCTTTTATTTGACTGATGATATCGGCTTGCTCAGCTAATGAAACATCGCTTTGCCCTAAACGCACTAAATGATTGGTTACGCCAGCACTGGCTGAAACAACCACTAAACGATTACTCGCATCATTTTTAATGATATTGGCACAACGCATCATAGCGTCATAGTCGGCAACACTAGTTCCACCAAATTTGGCAATGGTAAGCGGTAAATTAGTAGTAATATTAGAATTCATAATTTTCTCCCATAAAATACATAGCATGTTTATTGGTAAACTTAGCTATAGGAAGAGCATGACTGAGCAGTTAGCGAGTGGTCTACACCAAAACGGCATAGAAAAAGAAGCAAAACTTTTTCAGCCAGAAGCTCTCCACCTTTTGTTTAATGTTTTGTTATAGAGCACTTAAGCAGTGCAACAAATACGTCAGGTGACAGCCCTAAGGATTCAACCCTAGCGACCGAATATTGTATGCCACGTAACAATATTCTCGGCGATAGTCTCCCTCAATAATGCATATGGAATGTGGTTCCTAACCCGCCTATTAGGTGGGTAACATTATCTACCTAGCTATCGCGCCTCTTCTGGTGCTTATTACTTCTGTAAGAAAACCAAATCAGAATTAATTTAGAGTTAAAAGTCTAAAACATAAAAGCACGCTTATTTAAACTGATTTTATAGGAGATTGCAACCGTTGTTATTCATATCTATGGATAATTATTCATATGTTTATTTTCCTCTACCGATGTAGTCTAAACTATTAACAACTTTCAACGCGCTTTTTGATAATTACAACTAAATCGCTAGGTAATACAGCCAACTTAACTAATTCAATTGTACGCAGGAAACTGAAAGGGCTTAGTCTATGTGTAAACAAATACAATATCACTTGTAGGTGTCGCGATAGCAACAACTCTAAAAAGTCATCATTGATGCTATTCTACGTCGTATTTCATTAAATCGATTTGACCTAGCAATTTTGGGTTATTGATACACTCGTTGTATTGCCTTTGAAAGCTAAACGATAGCTGAATCGTTAAAAGAGGAAACTATCTTAACAATACAACGAGTATCCAATACATATCTAGAGTTAGCTGTTAGTAGCTGTGTATTGGGGGAAACTTATTGTAGAGTTTTAAAATTTGAACTCAAAACCTAACGAAGCATGCTTCAAGTCTGTTGAAAAGTTAGCATCATCAATATCATCTGTTGCACTATCAACGTCTAAATCGTTGTCATAAACCGTGTAATCGAACTTAACGGTCCAATCTTCGTTGATATGGTAACTTGCACCAACACCAGCAAACAAACCTTCATCATCTGCACTGTTGTTAACACCAAGTACTGAGTAGTCTGTTTCATACCACAATTGACCACCACGAACATAAATGCTGATATTATCTGACACTGGCACACCCGCTTTTAAACCTAAGGTATAACCATCTGTATCAGCGTTAGCAAAATCATTACCGTAGTCGCCAAAATCAATAAAACTACTTTCAATAGCAAAATACTGATTAAACCCATAGCCTGCAAATACTTGGTAGGCTGATTTATTTTCATCAAAGCCGTTATCACTATCTACGCGTAAATAACCATAACTAGCGCCAACATAAACACCTTTAGCATCACTTTCACTGCTATAGGTTTTTGCATGCAAGTTAGTGTTTAGAAAACCAGCGGTAATAAGTGCACCTAAAATTATTGTCTTCTTCATTTGATACTCCCTTGTTGTTTGTCATTAGTTAAACTGAATGTAATTACCCAGATACATCTATATATACAAACACCATGCCAATAAAAAGCGCTAAAAACGCACATTATTGCTTTAAAATCATACAGTTTTACTTTTTTATTGTAATTTTTATAATTAACCATGAAACATTTACACACTGTTTTACATTGTGCTTTTAAATGATGTCGAGGCGTATAAAATTATTGTGTTATGTAGCGTACCCTTTCAATATGAGTGAGTTAGTAATTTCATTGGATTAGATAAAAATATAAGCGTAAACAATAAAATAGTTGCATAAACTGAGTGAGCTAACGTTGAGGAGTTATCGAGATGTGCTCGTTACCATTGAAATTTTTTGGTTTTAGTCGGCGTTAAAGATTATTTAGGTAGGACTTTATTGTTATTGAAGGCTGTTATTGAGTGCTGTTCAGAAGTGCTATTTAAATAGCACTTGCGTAACTAATCAGCAAGCTTAGTTATACTCACTTGCTGATTAGTTAATTATGCTACAACAGTGATCGGATAACATATTGAAGGATGCCACCATGGCGGAAATATTCAAACTCATTGGGTGTATCAATACGGATATCTGTTTCAAAGCTAAAACTCACACCATCGGATTTTAGCGCATCTACTTTTACCTGCTTTTGACCAGCCTCAATCGCGTGAATAGAAAACTGCTCAGTACCATCTAAATGGTAAGTGTGTGCCCCTTTGCCTTGCTTAAATTGCAGGGGTAATATTCCCATTCCAATCAAATTAGAGCGGTGAATACGCTCATAGGTTTCTGCAATGACAGCTTTCACACCTAACAACAGTGGTCCTTTGGCAGCCCAGTCGCGAGAGCTGCCTGTTCCATATTCTTTGCCAGCAATAACAATAGTAGGTATGTTGTCAGTAATATACTGTTGCGAAGCCTCAAATACTGTCATTTCCTGAGCACCTGGCTGTTTACGGGTAAAGCCCCCTTCTGTCCCAGGTGCAAGTTGATTTTTTAACCTAACGTTTGCAAAAGTACCACGCATCATAATCTCATGATTACCTCGTCTAGAGCCATAAGAGTTAAAATTATCTTGCTCAACATAATTATCACGAAGATATTCGGCCGCGGGGGTTTCTTTTCCTATAGAGCCAGCAGGTGAAATGTGGTCTGTGGTGACGCTATCGGCTAATTTCAATAAACAACGTGCATTTTCAATGGCCTGAATAGGCTCAGGTTGTACTTTCATATTTTCAAAAAAAGTTGGTTTTTTTATGTATGTACTGTCTGGCCAATTGTAAATATCGGCATCAACCGTATCGAGTTTTTTCCAGCTATCACCGCCATCATAAACAGAGCTGTATTTATCAGAGAACATTGAGCTATTAACAACATGTGTAACGATATCTTGTATTTCTTGCTGGCTTGGCCATATATCTTTTAAATAAACAGGTTTTCCATCATTACTGATACCTAGAGGTTCCTTAGTAATATCAATTTTCATATTACCCGCTAGAGCATAAGCGACAACTAAAGGTGGCGATGCTAAATAATTAGCTTTAACATCGGAGTGAATTCTCCCTTCAAAATTACGGTTACCTGACAAGACTGAGGTTACGATTAAATCCCCCTCTCTAATTGCACTGGAAATCGGTTTTGGCAATGGTCCTGAGTTACCAATACAAGTAGTACAACCATAACCAACTAAATTAAACCCCATTTTATCTAACTCTTTAGATAACCCTGCTTTGTTGAGGTATTCTGTTACTACTTGTGAGCCAGGCGCAAAACTTGTTTTAACCCAAGGTTTAACAGTAAGTCCTAATTGATTGGCTTTTTGCGCGAGTAGTGCCGCAGCCACCAATACTGACGGGTTCGATGTATTAGTACAGCTGGTAATCGCTGCGATAACAACCGCACCTTCGTGAAGCTCAACGTCTTGTTCTTTATGACGATAAAAAGCGCTAGTTTTAGAAGTTACCGTTTTAGCTCCTATGTTTTCTACTCCCCCTTCATTATCAAATGTCGCTTTCTGCTTATCATTCGGTGCAATAGCCAACTCTTTTTGCTCAGAGATCCAATGCTCAAATGCAGTCGCGGCTTGGTCTAAATTAATTCTATCTTGCGGGCGCTTCGGTCCTGCAATAGCTGGAACAACAGTATCTAAATTCATTGTGAGTTTTGCATGGTACTCTGCATGCTCTTGTGCTTCACTGCCCCACATACCTTGCGCTTTTGAGTAGGCTTCAATAATATCGATTTGTAGCGCGTTACGGCCAGTTAATGCCAAGTATTTAGTGGTTTGTTCATCGATAGGAAACAAGCCACATGTGGCGCCATACTCAGGTGACATATTGGCAAGCGTTGCACGATCTGCCACAGATAAGTGCTGTACACCATCACCAAAAAACTCAATGAATTTACCCACTACACCGAATGCTCGCAATTGTTCTGTAACGGCTAACACTAAATCGGTTGCGGTTGCGCCAGCGGGTAATTTCCCCTTTAATTCCATGCCAACAACTTCAGGTATTAGCATAGTAACAGGTTGACCTAACATGGCTGCTTCAGCTTCAATACCGCCTACTCCCCAACCAAGTACACCTAAACCATTTATCATCGTAGTATGTGAATCTGTCCCTACTAAGGTATCAGGGTAAAGTAGTGGTTTATCTTGCTGTTCATCGATAAACGTTACACGGGCTAAGTACTCTAAATTAACTTGGTGCACAATACCTTTTCCAGGAGGTACCACTTTGAAGTTATCAAATGCACTTTGTCCCCATTTTAAAAATTGATAACGCTCTTTGTTACGCGCCACCTCAATTTCAGTATTGCGTTCAAACGAGTCTGCTTTGCCAAATTCGTCGACCATAATGGAATGGTCAATAACTAAATCGACAGGTTTTAGTGGATTAATTTTATTGGGATCGCCACCTAAATCAAGCATTGCATTACGCATGGCGGCTAAATCAACAACCGCCGGCACACCTGTAAAATCTTGTAATATGACTCTTGAAGGAACAAATGCAATTTCGGTACGAGAAGCGGAAGTGATATCCCATTTGGCTAAGGCTTGAATATCCTCGGGCTGAACATACTGCTCATCGCTATGACGTAGTAAGTTTTCTAATAAGATTTTTGCCGTAAGTGGCAGCCGCTTGATATCAATTTGCAAAGTAGATAAGTCGAAGTATTCATATTCTTTACCGCGCACCGTCAGGGTGGCAATGTGCTTATTTGATGATGTCACTATACTCTCCTATTTGCTTTAAGGTACTTTTAAGGTAGTTCTTTTATTTAGCCTCATTTGAAGTTTATTATTAATTTACTCTCTTGCTTAATAGCCTCTGTTATTACTGTTTAGCGCTTGCAGCCTTTAACCAAGAGTACTTTCTTTACGTTACTTATTTAATCCACGTATATGCCCGTAATTCAACATAGCAACAAACACGCTTCCGCCAATGGCGTTACCCAGTAAAATCACCGCTATAACGGGGATAATAGTCGTAATATTGATGTTAGGCGACATGAGGTAACCAACAAATAATTCAACCGACCCTGCGATTGAGTGGTGTAAACCACCGATACCAATAAGAAACGTGGCTAAGAATATACATAAGATCTGACTAGACGTTGAATGAGTAGATAAAATGGTCCACGCTCCTATAGCCATTAACCATCCAGCTAAAATCGCACTAACAAAAAGGCTAGCAGAATCGAACGCTAGAACATGGCTCGCAATTAATAGGTACCCGTCTCTAGCATGAATAACTGACTCGGCACCATTTAATAAAATAGCAATAATAAAACCACCACTCAAGTTACCTAGAATGACAGTTGACCATAATTTTAATACCCCGCTAATACTTGCTCTCCCATCAAGTAATGGATAAACAGCGGTAGCAGTATGTTCAGTAAAAAGTTGCGTTCTACTCAAAATACATAACATAAAACCTAAAGGGTAAACCAAAGCAACCAGTACACGATTTATGCCATCAAGACTACCTAAAATACTTGCCATTACCGCTACAGCGAGAACGCTAAAACCAATAATCATACCTGCTGCGACAGATGATAAGAACAAACCTAATATTGGGCGCTCTATTTGACTTTTTCCTTCATGAATAGCGAGCTGTAAAATATCGTCCGCATGTCTGAAGGTTTCGTCTGTACGCTTTATAATGACCTCTTGATATTGTTCAGACTCTATTTTTCGCTCTTTACTGCGCTCTACTTCACCGCGGTTAATAGTGTTCTTGTCGATACGGTTTTTAATTGCATCAATACCTTTTACGTCTTTTTTAGAGGGTTTTAGTGGCTCATTTTTTTGCTTTTTCAAAATTTAACACCTTAAAATCAATGCTTTATGTTTTTAACGAAGGCTGAATGATGTCAGAAAGTGATATATCTAGAGTTCACTAACACTTGAATCACTTCTGCATACCCTACTTTTATTACATAGAGATAGAGCAAATATCAGACCAATAGATAATTTTCAGGATTTATATAAGAAACTTACAAAGCAGTAAAATGACAAATGCCTAATTTAAAATCAACGAAAACAACTTTACCATTGATTTAAAAGGTTTTTATTAGTTTGTCTATGTATAGAGAAAGATGTGAAATTCTCTCCCTCATAAAATAGTTGGGTTGACCCTTTAAGCATTTAAAAATTGAGATTAAATTTTTCTTGTAATAATTACATCTAATCAAGTAATTATTACAAGGCATGAATTTATTACTGCACTCTATGTAATTAAGCTGATTAATTTATTGATTCATTTAATAATTGATTAGTAAATATAGCAATATTTGCATGATTAAATGCTTTGTTTTTGAATATCCTATTTTATTTTAATCTTCTGAAAAATATACACATTTAACTAAAATTAGCCTCTACGCATCCATTAAATAAACTAATTTATTACCTCTACCATTATTTAACCGTAATAAAATTTAGGGTGGGCATACAATTTGCTCTACTAAGTTCTCGTACTCATAATGTGAAAAGGAAGTAATAATGATGAATATAGCCTATTCGGCTTACATAGCGTTCTGCCTCTATTTGGTGATGTTATTAGTTCAGTGGACAGTAGCTACCTTTAGTAAGGTCAAGCAACCAAGTGCTATTCCGGGTAAAATTGATGATGATTTGTCTCACGATAGTTTTATATTTAGAGCACACCGTACCTTTCACAATACGCTAGAAAACAGCCCTCTATTTGTGGGAACAGTTTTGTTTGCCTTTATTCTTAACTATCAAAGCCCTATCTTTGCAATGCTTGTATGGACTTACGTTATCGCAAGAATTGTTCATATGGTGCTCTACTATGCTATTGCAACCGAAAAGAACCCAAGCCCACGCAGTTATTTTTTTATGATTGGTGTGATTGCCAACACGATTATGCTGGTAATGATAGGTCTAAGACTCCTTTAGTCATTAAGGTAATCATCTAAAAACATTAACGTTATCAAAATAAGTAAGGAAAAAATCAATGAGTAACTCAAAAGAAACGATCAACCCTTTTACCGAAAAAACGCTAAAAAGATATACCTTAATGACACATCAAGAGGCTGAGGTTTGTGTAGAAAAGGCTAATGAATGTTTCGAAGAGTGGAAGCTTGTGTCTGTTGCCGAACGTGTAAAACTCGCTAATGCCTTAGCAAAAATAATTGAAGAAAACCAAGACGAGTTGGTTCAATTAATGGTGGACGAAATGGGTAAAGTGCAATCTCAAGCTAAACAAGAAGTAGCGCTTTGTGCTGAAATTTGTAAATACACCGCAAGTACTGCAGAGCAAGCGTTGGCCAATGAGCCACGTGATTATAATCAAGGTAGAGCAATCATAACGTACCAGCCAATTGGCGTTATTTTAGGGATTCAGCCTTGGAACTTCCCTCTTTATCAAGTGATAAGATACAGCATCACCAATTTAATCGCTGGTAACACAACGGTAATGAAACATGCCTCAAATGTTTTTGGTATGGCACAGAAAATTCATTCACTGTATGAACAAGCAGGCTTTCCAAAATATGCTTACCAATCTTTACTCGTTGATGGCGAAACGGCAAGTAAATTAATTAGCCATGATGGTATTAAAGGAGTTACTTTTACGGGTAGTGATAACGTGGGTAAAATGGTTGCCGAAGAAGCTGCGAAACGTAGTAAAAAAACAGTATTAGAACTAGGTAGTAATGATGCTTACTTGGTTTTAGACGATGCAGATATTGCACTAGCGATTGAGACGTGTGTCAAAGCTCGTATTATCAATAATGGTGAAACCTGTGTTTCTGCAAAACGTTTTATTGTTACCGAAAAAAATTACGATGAATTTAAGCTGGGATTCAAGCAAGCCATGATGCAAATAAAAATGGGCGACCCTCGAGCAGAAGATACTCACTTGGGTCCTATGGCGAGGAAAGACTTACGTGAAAAACTGCATGACCAAGTAAAAAAATCTATTGCCGCCGGGGCAACTATAGTCTGTGGCTGTGAAATGCCCGATGGAAAAGGTTTCTTTTATCCGCCGTCTATTTTAGAAAATGTCAGTCCTAATATGCCTGCTTATGATGATGAGTTATTCGGTCCTGTAGCTGCTCTGATAAAAGCTAAAGATGATAATGATGCAATGAGAATTGCCAATGATTCACGCTATGGCTTAGGCGGAGGTATTTTCTCTAAAAACGAAGAGTACGCCATTGAACTTGCTGTAAAACACTTTAATACCGGAATGGTTAATATTAATGGTTATGGTTTAGCACAACCAAACCTACCGTTTGGTGGAGTAAAAAACAGTGGCTATGGTCGTGAGCACGGTGGTTTTGGTTTAAAAGAATTTGTTAATATTAAATCGGTGATGATTGCTGAGATAAATAGTAATACGTAGTAAATCAGCTTGCTTGGCTATTTACTAAATGATAAGAAAAAAAAGCCCTAACGTTGCTGTTAGGGCTTTCTTTTTAATGTGGCGGTGAGCGAGAGATTCGAACTCTCGTTAGGGGTAAACCTAAACACACTTTCCAGGCGTGCGCCTTCAGCCACTCAGCCAGCTCACCAAATTTTAACTATTGATAATTTTATGTGCTATCACACTAACAGTAAACGCCTGATTAACACGCTATCTGTGTCAATTCTGCTTACCAGCTTACATTATTAATATTGAATAAATTCAACCGCGCTATAGTAGGGAAAATACCTGCTTAGCGCAAGCCTATTTAAGTTAAATGCGTTTAAGTGCTTAGTATTCAGTCACTACACGCTTATTTAAGTGCTTGCTATTTTAGCGCTTTAAACTAGTCGAAAAATCAAGCATACGATTTAGTGATTTTAATGCGCCTTCACGAAGCTCCATATCAACAAAAATTTCTTTGCCGGTAGGGTCAAGTAAGGCGTTTTCTATCTCTTTTAAGCCATTCATTGCCATCCACGGGCAATGTGCACAGCTTTTGCACGTTGCTCCCTCACCTGCGGTTGGCGCTTCAAAAAACTCTTTCTCTGGACATAGCTGCTGCATTTTATAAAAAATACCGCGATCTGTTGCGACAATAAACTTTTGATTAGGCATTTCTTGTGCTGCTTTTATTAGTTGGCTAGTAGAGCCAACCGCATCAGCAAGTTCAACAATGTCTAATGGTGACTCGGGGTGCACTAAAATAGCCGCATCAGGGTGTAAAGCCTTCATATCTATTAAGGCTTTAGTTTTGAACTCATCATGAACGATACAGGCCCCTTGCCACATTAGCATGTCAGCGCCAGTTTCACGTTGTATGTAGTTACCCAAATGGCGATCAGGTCCCCATAGAATTTTTTTACCTTGTTCATCTAAGTGTTCAACAATTTCAAGGGCACAAGATGAGGTAACAATCCAATCAGCACGAGCTTTAACGGCCGTAGAAGTATTTGCGTAAACAACTACGGTATGATCGGGGTGTTGATCACAAAAGGCTGAAAACTCTTTAATCGGGCAACCTAAGTCAAGTGAGCATGTTGCTTCAAGCGTAGGCATAACAACAGTTTTTTCCGGTGTTAATACTTTAGAGGTTTCACCCATAAATTTTACACCAGCAACAATCAGTGTTTCTGCCGGGTGTTGTTTACCAAAACGCGCCATTTCTAACGAGTCGGCAACACAGCCGCCCGTTTCTTCGGCTAATGCTTGAATTTCAGGATCTGTATAATAGTGCGCAACTAATACCGCATTTTTTTCAATGAGTAGGCGCTTAATTCTTTCTTTAACTTGAGCCCTTTCGTCTTGCGTTAATGGCTTAGGCTTGGCTGGAAATTGAAAGTCAAAATCTACAGCGTTATTGGTTTGGCTCATGAGTGCTCTCTATTCTACTACGGTACGTGTTAAACGCTGCAATTATAAGGGAAAGCACTAACAATGTGTAGTGTATTATAGAATGGCTGAATGATTAACACAGTAAATAAGTACGCTGAACTAGAGAGAGGTTTTATCGAAAATACGTATTAACAAATACTAAAATATAACATGCTCATTATGCACACTTTAGGTGATAGAGATTTATAGAATTATTTTTTGGGAGAAATTACTTTGAAGGTTTTTGAAGTGGTCGGCCGTGAAGGATTTGAACCTTCGACAAATTGGTTAAAAGCCAACTGCTCTACCAGCTGAGCTAACGGCCGCTTCAAATTTTTATGTGCTATATCTATATTCTTAAATTGGTCGGCCGTGAAGGATTTGAACCTTCGACAAATTGGTTAAAAGCCAACTGCTCTACCAGCTGAGCTAACGGCCGATTTAAGATTTACATGTATAACTAATAACTAGGATTGGTCGGCCGTGAAGGATTTGAACCTTCGACAAATTGGTTAAAAGCCAACTGCTCTACCAGCTGAGCTAACGGCCGCTCCTAGTTTTTCCTAATAAATTAGGGGGTAGTTATTCTTTATTGAAGTGGTCGGCCGTGAAGGATTTGAACCTTCGACAAATTGGTTAAAAGCCAACTGCTCTACCAGCTGAGCTAACGGCCGATTCAATAAATTATAACGTGACTATAAATACTTGATTTATAGTCTTTACTTAAAGTACAAGATAATTAAGTAAGGTGGTCGGCCGTGAAGGATTTGAACCTTCGACAAATTGGTTAAAAGCCAACTGCTCTACCAGCTGAGCTAACGGCCGCCGTTGTGTTGAGTTAGTGCCTCAACGCGGGGCATATAATACTGATAATATTTTTAAGTGCAACCATAAATTTAGCTTTTTTTAAATAATATTGATAGTTCGCGTAAAAACAAAGCAATACGCTACTTTTATCAACAACAATACGAAAATTACTGCTGCACTTTATAAAACGGTTACTTAGATAAACTCTCTAAACGCGGTTTAGCTAGCTTTGCTGAGGTTGAGTTTGGGTACTCTTTTAATAACTGTCGATATAACGTAATCGCATTTTGGTTATCGTTTTGCTTTTGAGAGACCATAGCCAATTTCAACATTGCATCAGGACGCTTATTTGAGTCGCTAAACTGATTAACTACAATAGTAAACTCTTGTTTAGCTTCAACCAGCTCATCTTTATTAAAAAGTAACTGCCCTAACCAATAATGTGCATTTGGTGCATAACTTGAATTAGGGTAATTTTTATTGAAAGCCCTAAATTCAGGTATAGCTTGTTCGTATTTAGCTTCTTTGAGTACCATATTAAGTGCACGATCATAGGCATCGTTTTCACTTAAGTTATTACTGTATGCTTGGCTAGCTGCGCCAATACTGTCGGTATTAGTTACTGCGATACTGGTAGGTACACTACTTGCTGGTTTAAGTGCTTCGCTAACGCGTCTATCAAGCTCTTGATATAGCTCTCGTTGACGTTCTAACACTTGGCTTAATTGGTGGCTATGTAACTCAGTAACACCACGAAGCTCATTAACTTCACTTTGTAACATATCTAACTGGCGCTGAATATTTACTTGTGACCTGTTACGTGAATCAAGCTTTTCTTCTAAACTACGCAGTTGTTCAGTAACACTACCTGTTCCTGAAGTACGCGAACTCATGTCTACAACGGGGGCTTGAGCCGCTAACGCATTAAATGCGCTAGCGGTAAACATCATGCCAAATAAAACTTTATTGAGTTTCATTTATCTACCTTGGTTTGATGAATATTAAAACTTAGTAAACTAAAACAGCACGACGGTTTTTAGCAAAAGCATTTTCACTTCTGTCTTTAACCATTGGTTTTTCTTCACCATAGCTCACAACACTTAGTTGAGATGGGTTAACGCCCATATTTTCTAAATAAGTTGCTACAGATTTTGCACGACGCTCGCCTAATGCAATGTTGTACTCAGGCGTACCACGTTCATCGGCATGACCTTCAACAAGTACTTTAACATCACTGTTTTCGCTTAAAAATTTAGCATGTGCGTCTAAAATAGCAGAATCAGCGCTGGTTACTGTAGATACGTCAAAACCGAAGTAGACGATGTGCTCTGAACGTAAACGGGCTAACTCTTGACGTTTTTCTTCTTCAATTTCTGCAGCACGTTGCGCAGCTGTTACTTGTACACTGTTTTGCTCTTCATTTTGAGTTACTTGTGCATTAGTATCAACTTGGCTTTGCTCATCAGTGTCTGAGTTAGAGCTACAAGCAGATAATACAAGAAGAGGTAAAGCTACTGCTAAACTTTTTACAATTTTATTTAAGCGCATTTTATTTTCCTATTTTCTAAAAATATGAGTTGAAATTATTAGTTTTATTAAATCATTTTATAAAAACGGCGACCATGCCGGAGCTTTCACTTGTCCATCAAGTGCAGGTAAACGAGCTTTAAATCGCCCATCTACCGACACCAATCCTAATACTTGACGATTATTGTGCAGTGTACTGTAAATAATCATGCCACCATTAGGTGCAACACTTGGTGATTCATCTAGGCGTGTTTTAGTTAACACTTGAAACACTCCCGTACCAAACTCTTGTTTTGCTAAACGGTATTGACCACGGGTTCTATTTACCATAATCAGGTTTTTCCCATCGGGAGTGATAGAGCCGCCTAAGTTCATATCACCGTCAAAAGTTAAACGTTTAACTTTTCCGTTGCCTAAATCTACGCGATATAACTGCGGTTTACCACCCCGTTCTGAACTAAATACTAATGATTTACCATCTGGTGTATAACTTGGCTCAGTATCTATAGCTCGGTTACGGGTAATTCGACGTAATTTTTTGCTCGCTAACTCCATAATATAGATATCTGGGTTACCATCTTTTGATAATACCATTGCCATACTGCGGCCGTCTGGAGAAAAGCGCGGTGCACTGTTTATACCATCAAATGAACTAATTAAGGTACGTTTTCCTGAGTAGATGTCAATAGTATGAATTTGTGCTTGTCGATTTTCAAAAGATACATAAGCTAACTGCTCACCTCTAGGGTGCCATGATGGCGACATTAATGGTTCTTTTGAGCTAAGTAATACATGTTCATTAAAGCCGTCGTAATCAGCAAAAGCTAATTGGTATGGGTATTCACCTTCATCTCGCACAATAACGTAAGCTATTTTGCTTAAAAATGCACCTTTACTACCGGTTAATTTTTCATACACTACATTACTAATACTATGTGCGTAACGTCTAAATTGCTCACCATTAATATTGGCACTACTTTGCGCTAAAATATGATCTTCAACATCAACCATACTACCACTGCTTAACATAGTTGCTTGGCCGCCAGTTACTTGACCACGAATAACATCAACAAGTTGGTAGCTTACTTGATAGCGCCCTAATGATACTTCTTTAATTTTCCCTACAACAACAGCTTCAACCCCAAGACTTGCCCAAGCACTGTAATCAACATCATTAGCCGTATGAGGTGTTTGTGGGAAGTTATTGATATTAACAGGGCTAAACTTACCGCTGCGTAATAAGTCGTCGCTAATCACTTTAGAAATACGCTCAGGTAATACTGAGCTGTTATCCCATTTAAAAGGAACAACCGCAATAGGTCTAGCACTATCAATACCGCCAGTGATTACTATTTCTAAGGTTGCCATGGCTCGCATTGAGCTCAACGTAATAATTAAGGTTGTAAAAACAGTTAATAATAATTTCATTGTCAGTTCTGTCTTCTTTTTATAAGTTAAATATTATGGCTGATTATGAAAAATCAGGTACAACGGTTACCGCTATTTTACGCATTTCTTTAAACACTTCAGGATCTTGCGATACAGGTAAAGTGCCAGTTTTATAAATGGCCGTTTCTGCTGCGTCACAAACCACTTTATCTCCTTTACCAACACTAACATTAGTAACAAAGCCTGATGAGGCTAAACTAATAGTTAAGCGACAGGTTTTGCCAACCATAGTACTACGATCTTTAATCATATTACGGTTGATGCTTTGAGTAATCAAGGCAGAAAAGCGTTGTATTTCAGTCATCACTTGCTGACTACGTGCTTTATTACGTGCAGCCATTTCTGCAGCCATTTGTTCAGCTATTAATGCTTGCTCTGCTGCTTGCTGTGCCGCTTTTTCTTTCGCTTCTTTTTCTTTACGCTTTTGCTCGGCCAGTTTTTTCTTACGTAACTCTTCCGCTTTTTTAGCTTCAGCTTCTTCTTTTATACGTTTCGCTCTTGCTGTAGCAGCAGCTTGTTCAGCTTTTTGTTTTTCTTGTTCTTTTTGCTTACGTACTTTTTCAGCTTGGTCTGCCTTTGCTTTCGCACTTTTAGCAGCTTTGTCTGCTTGAATTTTTTCTTGTTCTTTTTTCTTACGCTGTATTTCTAGCTTTTTAATACGAGCTTCTTCTTTTGCTCGGCGTTGTTTAGCTTCATCAGCACGGCGCTCAATCGCTTTGATACGTTTTTTTTCTGCGGCGGCATCATCTGCTTTTTGTTTTTTTATTTTATTAATCGCTTGGTCATATTTAGCTTTATCAACCACAACGGCTTTAATAGGCTCGATTTGAGCACTACTTGGCGTAGGAGTAGCAACAGGTTTAGATGTCGCATTAAAGTCACCAATAAATAAAGTTACCAATAATGCAACATGTAAACCAACACTTAACCACAGTGCTTTTGCGTAAGATGACTTCATTAATGGCTTATTAGAGGACTGCTTATTCACACTAATTCTCCACCGGCTCTGTCATTAAGCCAACTGAAGGAACACCCGCCACCGTTTGTAGTAACACCATCAGCTGAATAACAGCGTCATAAGAAACAGCACCGTCACCATTAACCACTACAGGGGTATCAGGCTCTAAGGTTAAATGCGCTTTAACTAGGGTTGCCACTTCTTCAGCAGAAAGCGGCTCTTTATCGTTAGCCCCGACTGTTAAATAGTAGCGTCCTTGGGCATCTACCGAAGCAACAAGTGGTGTTTTACTGTCTTTATCAAGAGGCTCGGCATCACCTTGAGGTAAGTCAACCTTTACCCCTTGAGTAATAAGTGGTGCGGTTACCATAAAGATTATAAGTAATACCAGCATAACATCGATATAAGGAACAACATTAATTTCAGCCACTTTACGGCGTCTTACTCTTTGATACATAATTAAACCTTACTTGCCGTTTTGCTCATTTGCCGACTGACGTTGTAAAATACTTGAAAACTCATCCATGAAATTACCATAGCCGTTTTCAATTTTTTCAACTAAGTGACTGAAACGGTTAAACGCCATTACCGCAGGAATAGCCGCAAAGAGCCCCATGGCAGTTGCAATTAGTGCTTCAGCAATACCTGGTGCAACCATTTGTAATGTTGCTTGCTTTACTGAACCAAGAGCAATAAAAGAATTCATAATCCCCCACACCGTACCAAACAAGCCAATATAGGGGCTAATTGAACCAACCGTCGCCATAAATGGTAAGTGTTTTTCTAAATTATCCACTTCTCTTGAAAGTGCTACGCGCATTGCTCGGTGAGTGCCATCTACAATAATTTGTGGATTATCAATATGGCTTTTACGTAAACGTGCAAACTCTTTAAAACCTGCAACAAATAAACTTTCAATACCTTGAACATGATTTTTAGCTGATATTTCACTGTATAACTTACTTAAGTCGGCCCCACTCCAAAACTTATCTTCAAATGTTTTCAGCTCTTGTGTTGCACTTTGTAAAATTTTACGACGTTGAAAGATCATCGCCCAACAAACAATCGAAAAAGTCAGTAAGGTCAACATCACAAATTGCACTAAAATACTGGCTTCTAAAAATAAATCAAAAAATGAAATTTCAGCTGACACGTTTAAACGCTCCTAATATAAATTCGGGAATAGCACAGGGTTTATTGTTATTAAAATCAACACAAGCAATCAGCACTTTGGCAGTGCAAAGCAAAATATTTTCTTGGTTGAAGATATGTTGTTCAAATACTAAGCTAGCTCGCTTAACTTTGACAATACTTGAATGTACATTAAGTAAATCATCGAGTTTAGCTGAAGCAAAGTTATCCATTTCAACCTTTCTGACCACAAAACCAAGATTTTGTTGCAAAAGTGTTTGTTGGTGTATGCCTAAATCACGTAACCACTCACTGCGAGCACGCTCTGTAAATTTTAAATAATTCGCATAATAAACAATTCCCCCCGCATCTGTATCTTCATAATAAATGCGAATGGGTAAGTTATGAGTTGTGCTTAACATTGATAACTAGACAAATAACTGATTTTTAGGTAGCTCTATAGTAATAGATAAAGCCTTAAGCAAACAAGGCGAGTGACATAATAAATTACAATTTAACACGTTATTGCTTAATAAAGGGGCAATGTATGACTTTATTAAAAAAATTCCATAAAAAAAGGCGCTAAATGCGCCTTTTCGTTTTGCGTTACCAAACTAATAAGTAACTTTTTATAAACTATTAGTTCGCAGAAGAACTTTCATTACGACGGCGTGGCTTTTGGCTTTCAACAGCTGCATCTGAAACACTAATAGATAATGGTTGACGGCGAACACGTACACCTTTTAACTGATTAAATGCCGTTGTTGGAATACCTTTAGGTAATTGCACAAAGCTATGCTTTTCATGCAAGTTAATAGCACCAATGTAACTGCTGTCTAATGATATTTCGTTTGCAATAGCGCCAACGATATCACCAGGGCGAGCACCGTGGTCTTTACCCACTTCTAGGCGGTAAGTCTGCCAATCAACATCGCTACGGTTAACTTTTGCTTTACGTGGTCTTTCATCACGAGCGCCGCGAGCATTGCGGTTATCGTTACCACGAGAATCTCTACGGTCATTACCGCGATTGTTACGGTCGTTACCGCGACTATTGCGATCGCCACGGTCATTACGATCGTTACGCTCACGTGTATCACGACGAGGTTTAGGATCTTCTTTTGGCTGTAATGGCTGTTTCATTTGCTTTTGGAAAAGTAATGCTGCAGCTAAATCAACAATTGATACGTCTGACTCTGCAGCCATACCCTCAACGATCTCACGCATTGCAGTAATATCTTTATCAGCGACAATACTAGCCACTTCAACACGAGTACGTTCTATACGAATCTTACCTATTTCTTGAATATTAGGTAACTCGTAATTAAGTACCGTACCTGACGTTAAACGCTCATAATGACGTAACGAGTACATTTCACGAGGGCGAACAAATGAAATTGACATACCTTCACGACCAGCACGACCAGTACGGCCAATGCGGTGAACATATGCTTCATTATCACCTGGTAAGTCATAGTTAACGACTAATGAAATACGTGGAATATCTAAACCACGAGCAACAACGTCAGTCGCAACTAAAATAGACGATTTACCTGATTTCATTTGGTCGATACAACGTTCACGCTGTGCTTGGTTCATATCACCATTTAAAGGTAATGCTGGGTAGCCAGCACGCTCTAATTTTTCAGCAACATCAACCGTGTCGTTACGTGTACGAACGAAGATAATCATCGCATCGTAGTCAACCACTTCTGCAATACGCTCTAATGCCGTCATTTTAGTAATGCCGCTTACTTTCCATGCGTATTGTGTAATATTTGCTTTCGCTTTTTTAACCGCTTCAACTTTAATATGCTCAGGATCTTTTAAGAAACGATTGGCAATTTTACGAATTGCTGGTGGCATTGTTGCTGAAAATAAACACATTTGTGTGGTTTTTGGCAAATGATCCAAAATCCACTGAATATCTTCTAAGAAACCCATGTTTAACATTTCGTCTGCTTCATCAAGCACACAAACACGTAAATCGTCTAATTTAAGACTTTTACGACGTAAATGGTCCATTAAGCGACCAGGGGTACCAACAACAACTTGAGCGCCACGCTCTAATTGTTGAAATTGAGGTCCGTAAGATTGACCACCATATAATGTAGCAACACGTAAACCTTTCATATCTTTACCGAAAGATTCAATTGCTTCAGCAACTTGCATTGCTAATTCACGCGTTGGTGCTAACACCATTAATTGTGGTTTTTTAATTGAAGTATCAATTTTTGCTAATGCAGGTAAGCCAAACGCAGCGGTTTTACCGGTACCTGTTTGTGCTTCACCTAATACATCTTTGCCAGCAAGTAGTGGCGGAATAGTTTGTGCCTGAATAGCGGTAGCGGAGCTAAAACCGATAGAAAGAACAGCGGATAATAAATTTTCAGGCAAGCCTAAAGTGTCAAAGCTTACAGGCAAAGTTTTTTGATCTGTCATAAATAATTTTCATCTTCTCAAGGCAGGTGCGTAACTTAAAACAGAATAGAATTAGCGTAATATATCCCACCTCTAATGATTACTAAAACGTAAATTAGAAGTGTAAAAAGCTAATAAATTTTAAATTGCTAAGTCTTAAACCTGCGTACATATACGAGGAAACCACCAGGAAGACTTAAGGCGCATAGTGTATGCTAACACTATATTTCTAGCTAATTGTCGGAAATAATTAGCTGGGCAAGTCTATTGGGCGGTAAAACCCCACTCATTTGATTTACTCATCGTGAGTAATCATACAAACCTATTGATATTTTCTATAGGTTAATAACCGTTAAGGTTGTAAAATCAACATTCCCTTATCGAGGCGCGCATTATACAGAGATTAGCACTAGATACAAGTACTATTCCTAGTGATTTTAATTTGGGGGGTAAGTGAATTAGGCTTAAATATACGAAAGAGTGCTAAATTATAAAATAACGTCTTGATATAAATCAGCGTATTTTGCTTTATGGGAGTTAAATAAAAACTGGCGTAGCGACTCTCGACCTTGATCAAAATCTTTAAATTTAGCAGCAATAATATTGTTATCCTTTCTTACAACATCTAAAGATAAAGTGACTGATTGTTGATTAGGTAACATTAATACAAGTGATTGTTGCTTTAATAAAGGGTCATCTTTAACCGATAATTCGTCATCTAATAACTTTAATGTAACCCCTGTACCTGAAAGTGAAAGAATCTCTAACTTATGCTGAGAGGCAATATTAAGTAATGATAAGTTTTCAGGTGCATTAACACGCCAGCTGCGCTCATTGCCTTGTACATCAATAATTTCAGGTGTACCTAAAACAGGTGTAAAATTTCCGTTACTAACCGTCATAGTGACAGGAAACCATAATTGATAATGACTGATTTCAGCAAGTAAGGTTAACTTACTTTCACCTAATAATTTTTTCAAGTTACTCGGTATTGTAGTATGAACACTAAGCTGTTGTGCAGGATGCAACAACTCACCCTCTTCAGGTGATTCTGAAAAGATATTTTTAAAAAAATCGAGTTCGTCCGTTGAAAGTTCTATCATAACCGCGTATTAAATGTTGCATTTATGTTACGGATGATAACAAGAACACTACGTTAGTGCAATTTAAGTGCAAACATCGTTCTTTTTTCAATCAAACCATTGTTTATAAAACATATATTGATTTATTTTAATCAATATTATGAGGGTATTTATAAAAAGAGGCTTTAAAAATTGCTAATTTTCGGGTCGCTCAAAGGTTAATCACTATATATATTTAAATGGTAAAAGCATATTAACAAAAAACCGATAAATAAATTTACCGGTTTTTTAACTTATTTTAATAACTTAAGTACTGTTATTATTCTTCATCACCATTAAGGATGTCAGAGAAGGCCTCTAACTTATCAAGTGCTAAGCCATGGATAGACTTACGCGGATAACGTCCTGTTTTACTAATAGTACCCGCCTCGGTATTTAATAATAAGGCCAATGCTTGATCAATGGTTTCAACGGCATAAATGGCAAACAGTCCTTTATCAACTGCATCAATTACCTCATTACTCAGCATTAAGTTAATCACATTTGTTTTTGGAATGATTACCCCTTGCTTACCCGTTAGCCCTTTATCCAGACATAGTTGAAAAAATCCTTCAATCTTTTCATTAACACCACCAATTGACTGCACTTCACCATGCTGGTTAATTGAGCCAGTAATAGCAAGGCTTTGATCTATAGGTAATAAAGTAATTGAAGAAATAAGCGCACATAATTCAGCTAACGACGCACTATCACCATCAATGTGGCCATAAGATTGCTCTATCGCAATATTTGCCGAAATTGAAACAGGGAAACTTTGCCCGTATTTATGACCTAAATAACCGGTAAGCAACAACACTCCTTTCGAGTGAATAGATTTGCCTAAGTCAACTTCACGCTCAATATCTGTCACACCTTCACTACCTGCATAAACAGTAGCAGTTATGCGCGCAGGCGTACCAAATATACTATCGCCTATTTCCAAAACGGTTAAGCCATTAACCTTACCAACAAACTCTCCTTCTGTGCTAATTAACACTTGTTGTTCTTTTATTTCACTTAGCCAGGTTTCACTTAACCGACCAATACGGCGCTTTTTAGCTGCTTGTGCCATTGCAATATGTTCTGCAGTTAATGCTCCCTTGGCACCTAGTTTTTGCCAGCAATAATTAGCTTCATCAAGTAGGTCATTCACTTGTACGATATTGGCTGAAATTTTGGTTTGATGCTCGCCCCTTCTTAAAGCGTAACGTACTAATTCGAGTACCGCTTCGTTGGTTACCTCAGGGTAGTTATGATGTTGAGCCCGTTGGCGAATTAATTGACCAAAGGCTATTAAGTTATCATCATTTTTTTCTAAATGGCGGTCAAAGTCGGCTAACACTCTAAAAAGCTCAGTAAATTCTTGATCGTAATCTTGTAAGGTATAATAAATCTCAGCATCTCCTAACAACACTACCTTAACTTGCAATGGAATTTTTTCAGGCTGTAAACTATAACCACTAGGTTGACTGTATTCTGAATATGGATTTTCAATGGTAATTTGTTGCGTCTTTAACGCTAACTTTAAACGTGACCAAACCATAGGTTGGCTCAACACTTTTTCGGCATCAAGTAATAAGTAACCGCCGTTTGCCTTATGTAATGCACCCGGCCTTATTAAACGATAGCTGGTATAACTTGCTCCTTGGAAGCTGGCAAAATCAACATGACCAAATAAGTTTTGATAGGTAGGGTTTTGCTCATAAATAACCGGCGCACCTTGATCTTTATTTTGCGGCACTAATAAATTAGGAACAAAACGTTCAACCATTAACTTACGTAACTCTTTTTCATTAGGTGTATCATCACTATCATTGACCAGTACCTCAAGTACCGCATCAACCACATGATTTCGAACTTTACTTAGGTAGGCTAAGACATCACTATTGCTACTAAACTCTTGCTCTAGCTCACGTAAATATGGCTCAATACTTTTAGCCGCGGTGTCGTATTTTAATTTTCTCAACTGATCTGAAGACAATCGTTTCCATTGGGGTAATTCCAGTAACTGCTCAGCTAAAACAACTTCTAGCTCGCTCAATAGTTGATAAAATTTGGCGCGATCAGTTTCATTAAAGTTGGCAAACTCTTTATCATTTACTGGTTGGCCATCAACTAATGGCGAAAAACCAACTTCACCATTTTCTTCATATAAAACAACATTATCTTTTAATGCGATTTCTTCAACTTTACCAATAGCTTCATCATATTTTTTATTAAATTCACGATCTATAGCCGACTTTTGGCGTTGGTAGCCTGGGTTATCAAAAATTTCGGGAAATAAATCAAGTAAACCATCAATAAAACGATTCATACTCGCCAAAAGCTGCTTACCGTCACCAGGGTTAACTGACAAGGTTAACGGTATATGGCTTTCGTCAAAGTTATTAATGTAGCACCATTCATCTGGCGACTTTTGCTGACCCGCTAACGCATTTAACATTTGTTTGATCAGTGTTTGCCTACCAGTGCCATGCTCGCCCATCGCAAACACATTAAAGCCAATAGCCGACATAGACAAACCAAATTCTAGTGCTTCTTTAGCACGATCATGACCAACAAAGGCTTGGTTTGTATCGTCTTTAGAGATAGGAGGACAAAATAGTTCTGCTGAAAGTGATGAGGTAAGTGAAGTAGTAGCAACACGGGTTTGACTAATAACAGCTGCAATAGCTTTGGTCATATATATCCTTTAGTTAGTTTGTAAACTAACTTTTATTAAATGATGAGTGCGACATAGAATGCGTCTTACAATACACTTAGTGTACTTGCTCCCTAGTAAGCTAACAAGTTGAATAGTTGTATTAAAATCACGTTAAACATTGATTAAAGCCAATCAAGTTAATGTTAGGCTACGGCTTTAATGGCACACGCGTAAAAGTATCGTGTCCACAATGACTACATACTTGTACCTCACTGCGATGAGTAATATGCACAACTTCATCACATTCATTACAAGCAAGCTCGCCAAACCCAATAATATCTCCCTGACGATAAACGCCATCATGGCTAAAGTCGTCAATGAGCTCAAACCACTCAACTTGTGCTTTATCAGTCAAGCCTGCTAAGTTTTCCCATAGCGCTTCATTGAGTAAGGTTAAATATAGCGAGTCTTGCGCTTGTTTACGGTTAAGTTGATAAAAGTCATATAAATCGTATTTTAAATTATCACTAAATTGCTGTAATTTTTCTTCCGACATATGTTCAAGGGCTACAGCATAAAGCTTAGCCTGCGCCATTAATTCATTAATACGAGGTTTTTGTTCAACTTTCACCTTGTTTAACCAGCTATTGAGTGCTCGATAAACCTCGGCAAAATAATCATCTTGTTGCGCCATGATACTCTCCTTGAAAAAGTTATCTTTATTTGCCCTACTTTGAGTATAGGCAAAGTTAACAATTAAACTTGTTGTTACCTAGTCAGATAAGGTATTCTACTGCGATAATTTAACTTAAATTTGTCAGCTAATTCCCGCGTTAATCGTTAACAGATGATAAAAAGTTAATCACTTTCACCTGAATATTTGAGAATACCTTAATGGAAGCCATTTATAATCCGCAAGCTATTGAAGAAACAGTACAAAAATTTTGGACTGATAACAACACGTTTAAAGCCGTTGAAGACTCAAGCAAAGAAAAATTTTATTGTTTAGCAATGTTCCCATACCCAAGTGGTCGTTTACATATGGGTCATGTGCGTAATTATAGTCTTGGTGACGTAATATCTCGCTATCAACGTATGCAAGGTAAAAACGTAATGCAACCTATGGGTTGGGATGCTTTTGGTTTACCTGCTGAAAACGCGGCCATTAAAAATAAAACAGCGCCAGGTAACTGGACTTATCAAAATATTGATTATATGCGTAATCAATTACAATCGTTAGGTTTTGGTTATGACTGGGATCGTGAACTAGCAACTTGTAAACCTGATTATTATCGTTGGGAACAATGGTTTTTCACTAAGCTTTACGAAAAAGGCTTAGTTTACAAAAAAAATGCCACTGTAAACTGGGATCCTGTTGACCAAACCGTATTAGCTAACGAACAAGTTATTGATGGACGTGGCTGGCGCTCTGGCGCTATTGTTGAGCGCAAAGAAATCCCACAATGGTTTATTAAAATTACCGATTATGCCGAAGAGCTTTTAGACGACTTAGACCAGTTAACTGATTGGCCTGAGCAAGTTAAGACCATGCAACGTAATTGGATTGGCCGCTCACAAGGTGTTGAAATGACCTTTGAAGTTGCTGATTCAACTGAAAGCTTTGATATTTACACAACGCGTCCAGATACTTTAATGGGGGTTACTTATGTTGCCTTAGCAGCGCAACACCCATTGGCGCTTGAAGCCGCTAAAAATAATACTGACTTAGCCGCTTTTATTGCAGAATGTAAAAATAGTAAAACCACTGAAGCTGATATGGCGGCAATGGAGAAAAAAGGTGTTGATACCGGTCTTAAAGCAGTCCACCCGATTACCGGTGAGTTAGTGCCAGTATGGGCAGCTAATTTTGTGTTAATGGATTATGGCTCTGGTGCGGTAATGTCTGTGCCAGGTCATGACCAACGTGATTATGAATTTGCGATCAAATACGGTTTAACCATCAAGCAAGTCATTGCCGGTCAAGAAGGTGATGATATCGCTGTTGCCGCCATCACTGAGAAATCAACATTAATCAACTCTGGTGAATTTGACGGTTTAGGCTTTGAGCAAGCATTCAATGCAATTAGTGAAAAGCTAGCGAGTGAAAATAAAGGTAAAGTGACTACTAATTACCGTTTACGCGACTGGGGTGTTTCACGTCAGCGTTATTGGGGAACACCAATCCCAATGATTAACTTAGCTAATGGCGAGTCGGTTCCGGTACCAGAAAGTGAGTTACCCGTAATACTGCCTGAAGATGTAGTAATGAACGGTACCACCTCTCCTATTAAAGACGATCCACAATGGGCCAAAACGACTTTTAATGGTGAAGACGCATTACGTGAAACAGATACTTTTGATACCTTTATGGAATCTTCATGGTATTACGCACGTTACTGTTCACCAAACGATGACACGCAAATGTTAGATCCTGCCAAAGCAAACTACTGGTTACCTGTTGACCAATATATTGGCGGTATCGAACATGCAATTTTACATTTACTTTACTCACGATTTTTCCATAAATTATTACGCGATGTTGGTTTAGTTGACAGTGATGAACCTTTCAAAAAATTATTATGTCAAGGCATGGTATTAGCAGATACTTATTACCGTGAAGCAGATAATGGCGCACAAGAGTGGATAGCACCAAGTGATGTTGAAATGGAGCGCGATGAAAAAGGTCAAGTAACCTCTGCCGTAAGTAAAATAGATGGTCAGCCTGTTATTTCTGCAGGTATGAGTAAAATGTCAAAGTCAAAAAACAATGGTATTGACCCACAAGAAGTTATTAATAAATATGGCGCAGATACGGTACGTTTATTTATTATGTTTACGTCACCACCAGAGCAAACCTTAGAATGGTCTGATGCCGGTGTTGAAGGCGCACACCGCTTTGTTAAACGTGTTTATAAGTTAGTACATGATTTTGTTGAAGCAACACAAAACGAAACCATTAGCGAAGCAACTGCATTAACTTTACAGAGTGAACAGAAGAAACTTCGCCGTGAACTACATAAAGCAATTGCTAAAGTGACTGACGATATTGGTCGCCGTAATACTTTTAATACAGCCATTGCTGCTATCATGGAGTTAATGAATGCGTTAAGTAAAGCACCTATTGAAACAGCTGAAGATAAAGCGGTAATGCAAGAAGCAATTCGTGCCGTTATTTTAATGTTAACACCGATTACACCGCATATGTGTCATCATTTATGGCAACATGTTGGCAATAGTGACAGCATTGTAGAAGATGCCCCATGGCCAAGTATAGATGAAAGTGCCTTAGTTGAAGATGAAAAACTTATTATTGTACAAGTTAACGGTAAATTACGTGCCAAAATTACCGTTGCTGCTGATGCGTCTAAAGAAACTGTTGAAGCTTTAGGTTTAAGTGACGAAAATGTCACCAAATTCACCGACGGTAACACTATTCGTAAAGTAATTTACATTCCAGGTAAACTACTAAATATCGTAGCTAACTAAAAAAGGGTTGAGCAAGAGTACTATGAAACTAGCTAACACTCTTGCCATGGCATTGTTAACCACAAGTTTATTATCAGCTTGTGGTTTTCAATTACGTGGTGATTACTTACTTGATGACGATTTACAAACCTTATATGTAAGCTCTAGTGATGTGCACGGTGAATTAACACGTTTATTAAAATTGCACTTAACTAGAAATCAAGTCAAGGTATTAAACCAATCAACGCTTGACGCGCCTGAGTTAAGAATTGTCTCTGATAATTTAGACCGACGTACTTTATCAGTATTTCCTAATGGTCAAGTAGCAGAATACGAACTTATTTACTCAGTGCACTATCAACTGCGCTTTAGCGGTGAAGACGCCCGTGATTTTCGCTTTGAGCTTTATCGAGATTATCAAGATGATCCTAATTTAGCTTTAGCAAAAAGTCGTGAGTTATCATTGCTACTAAGTGAAATGCGAACCTCGGCTGCCGATAAAATACTACGTGATATGGCGCGTGTACAACGCTAGGTTTGTCACAATTTAATTTCCAGCATTGATAAAATAAAGGTTTAAATGAAAATTTACCATAACCAGCTAACGAAAACCTTAGCACAAGGCTTTATACCGGTATGGTTGGTTTTTGGTGATGAGCCATGGCAAAAAGATAACAGCCTATCAACCATCAAAGCGGCGGCTCAACAACAAGGTTTTAGCGAACTAATTCGTTTTAGTACCGAATCAGGTTTTGACTGGCAGCAACTCATCGATGAATATCAATCGATGAGCTTATTCGCTAGTCAGCGCATTATTGAGGTAGAGTTTTCAACCACTAAGGTCGGTGATGCAGGTAATAAAGCCCTAGTCGCTTTAGCGGAGCGCTTAAGCGAAGACATTCAACATAAGCATTACGCCAACGATGTCATCTTTATTTTCCATGGCGATAAACTTGATGGTCCCAGTGCTAACAAAAAGTGGTTTAAGTTATTTAGCCAAATAGGCTGTTACTTACCTTTGTACGATGTTGAGTTAAAATCAATGTCGCATTGGATAAACCAACAATGCCAAACACTTAATTTGAACTTAGCACCCGAGTTAACTCAGCTATTGATTGAATTATTTGAAGGTAATTTGCTCGCTTTAGCGCAAGAGTTACAAAAACTTTCATTATTATTTAATCAGAGCCTAATTACGCTAGAGCAAGCTGAACAACTGGTTATCAAACAAGCTAAATTTAACCCTTTTCAAGTCGTTGATAGTTTATTACTAGGAGATTGTGGTAAATGCATCGCAATGTTAGATCAACTGCAACAAGAAGGTATTGCTCCGGCTAAAATTATTTGGGCATTACATAAAGAAATTAGCCAGCTATATAATATGCTCAATCAGCTTGAGCAAGGCGAAAGTATTAATCAGCTATACAAGCAATACCGTATTTGGGACAAACGTAAACCCTTATACCAACACGCATTAACCCATATAAAGCTTGCTGATGTTAAGCAAGCAATGATACGTATTGCCGATATTGATTTATTAAGTAAAACCAGTAGTGAGTTTAATGTTTTTATTTTACTGGCTGATTTGTGTATTACTTTATACCACGGTGATAAGACGCAGGCTCTTAGTTTAAAGTATGGTTAAGTCAGCAAAAATTAGTACATAAACATGAAAACACCTCTAGAAAAAAACGGTATTGGTATTTTTGGCGGAACTTTTGACCCTATTCACAATGGGCACATTCAATCAGCTAAAATGGTTAGTGACTGGCTTGGCTTAGCTAACGTGTTATTTATTCCGGCTCATATTCCGCCTCACAAAACACAAGCACATACAATCCCGCATGCATCTGCTACTCAACGAGCTACTATGGTTAGCTTGGCGTGCCAGTCTTTTCCGCAATTTATTTGTGACAAACGCGAACTAACACGTAGCGGGCACTCATATAGTGTAGATACCTTAAAGGCATTAAAAGCAGAATATCCTGAGCAAACGCTTTATTTTATTATCGGAATGGACTCATTGTTAACTTTTACGCAATGGCATCAGTATCAAGATATTTTGACCTTATGTCATTTAGTAGTAAATACTCGCCCAAATTATGACATCAGCCAAGTAAATCAAGCAACTAAAACACTACTTGAAAAACACCAGGTAGACTCTGTTAACATGCTAAAACAGCAAAAAAGCGGCGCTATTATTTTTGCTCCCCCTGTTCATTTTGATATTTCCTCAACACAGATCAGAGCGAATCTATGCCAACAACAGTGTTGTAAATCTTCGCTTTCTCCGTTAATACTAGATTTTATCAACAAAAATCAGCTTTATCGTTAACCCTAGGCTTAAAAAGTGTTAATATTGCCTTATTATTGCCGCGTTTATGTTAAATGCACTCGCAACTTACTGAAAAATAGGAAGAACACCTTGCAAACTGAAGAACTTAAAGCATTTGTTATTGAAAAACTTGAAGATATGAAAGGTCGCGATATTATCGCCCTTAACATTAGTGATAAGGCAAGTTTTGCTGATTACATGATTATCTGCTCAGGTAACTCTAACCGCCACGTAAAATCTATCGCGCAATCTGTCGCAATTGACTGTCGTGCAGCGGGTGTTGAGCCAAAAGGTATGGAAGGTAACGATGTAGGTGAATGGGCACTTGTTGATTTAGCTGATATTATTGTGCATGTTATGACTGATACTCAACGTGACAAGTATAACTTAGAACAATTGTGGGCTGAATAAAGCCACTATTACCAATGAAATTAACTCTCTATGCTGTTGGCAGTAAAATGCCAGCTTGGGTCACACAAGGCTTTAATGAGTATAGCCGCCGATTCCCCCGCGATCTCAGCTTTAATCTAGTTGAAATTCCCGCTGGTAAGCGTGGTAAAAATGCTGATATTACCCGCATTTTAGCCAAAGAAGGTGAAGCTCTATTGGCCGCAATTCCTAAAGGAAACCGTATTGTTACCTTAGAAGTTGAAGGTCATGCTTGGACAACACCCAAATTAGCAAAGCAACTTGAGTCATGGCAACTTGATGGTAGAGACGTTGCTTTATTAGTGGGTGGTCCAGAAGGGTTATCACCTGCTTGTATTCAAGCATCAGAGCAAAAATGGTCATTGTCAGCACTTACCTTACCTCACCCTATGGTACGCATTTTAATTGCAGAAAGCTTATATCGTGCGTGGAGTGTTAATACCAACCACCCTTATCACAGAGAATAACGATTAATGCTTCCTCCTTGTTTGTCGCTTATTCCATTAAATAAAAGAGTATAGTAGTGGCACCACGTCGCGTTGTAATAAGAAATCATACCGCCGAAGCAAACCTCTTTGCTCGCCGAACTTTCATTACTTTATGTGGCGTAATTGTTCTCCTGTTATTGTTGTTAGTTAACATTTATAACTTACAGGTGAGTTCTTATGAAAAATATCAAACCCGCTCAAACTCTAACCGAATAAAGTTGTTACCTGTTGCCCCCAATAGAGGCTTGATTTACGACAGAAACGGCGTATTACTCGCTGATAACAAACCAATTTATAGCTTAGAAATTATTCCTGAAGATGTTGAGGATATTAAAGCGACCGTGAAAGCGGTCAGCGAGTTACTGAGCATTAGCGAAGATCGACAAACTAAATTCTTCAAAGCAATGAAGCGTAAACGACGCTTTAAACCTATCGATTTACACTCTCGTTTAAGTGATCAACAAGTAGCACTTTTTTCAGTCAACCAACACAAATTTACGGGTGTTTTTGTAAACGCTCGCTTAAAACGTTATTACCCTTTTGGTGACTTAACCACACATAACTTAGGGTATGTTGCTCGTATTAACCGCAAAGATGCCAATAAATTAGAGCTTGAAGGTAAAGCAGATAATTACGCCGCAACCTACGCTATTGGTAAATTGGGGATCGAGCGATATTACGAAGATGTACTTCACGGCACTATTGGTCACCAAGAAGTCGAAATTAATAACCAAGGGCGTGTTATTCGCACGCTAGATTATACTCCGCCGCAAGCAGGTAAAGATTTAACGCTAACGTTAGATATTGAGTTACAAATGATTGCCAAACGAGCTTTGTCAGGTAAACGTGGCGCTATTGTCGCTATGGACCCTCGCAGTGGTGAAGTACTCGCGATGTATTCCAACCCAAGTTACGACGGCAATTTATTCGTTCATGGTATTAGTACTAAAAACTACAGTAAACTTTTAAAGTCTAAAGACTTGCCGCTGATTAACCGTTCTTTACAAGGCTATCCGCCAGCCTCAACGGTTAAGCCTTTTTTAGCACTAACGGGTTTAGAAGAAAATATTATTACCCCTGAAACTCGTGTTTGGGATCCTGGCTTTTTTCAATTACCCGGGTTACCAAACAAATACCGCGACTGGAAGCCTTGGGGTCACGGTTGGGTCACGCTAACTGATGCCATAGAACATTCTTGCAATGTTTATTTTTATAAACTCGCACTAGAACTGGGTATTACTAAAATAAGCACCATGATGGAGCGCTTTGGCTTTGGCGATTATACCGGCATCGATTTACACGAAGAAAGTGATGGCATTATGCCAAGTATTGCGTGGAAGCGTGCTCGATATAATAAACCTTGGTATACCGGTGAAACTCTCTCGGTTGGTATAGGTCAAAGCTATTGGACAGTAACACCGTTACAGCTGGCACAAGCATTAACCACCTTAGTAAATCATGGCGAGCGTAAAATTCCCCATTTACTAAAAAGTACCACTGAAATCACTAAAGACGAGCAAGGTATTGCGCATGATATTAATACTGATGTGATTTATGAAGAAAAAGCCCCTATAGAGCTAAGCCAGAAAAAACATTGGGATACGGTACTCAAAGCAATGCATAACACAGTGCAAAAATTTGGGGCTACAGGTTACAACGCATTTAAAGGTACAACTTATGATGCTGCGGGTAAGAGTGGCTCGGCACAAGTGGCTAGTATTAAACAAGATGAAGAGTATGATGCTGAGTCTACTTCAGAGAATAAACGCGATAACGCTATGTTTATTGCCTTTGCTCCTTATAAAAACCCAGAAATAGTGGTTGCTGTAGCCATTGAAAACGTTGCCAAAGGTGGTGGTGGCAGTAATGCAGGACCTGTAGCAAGACAAATAATGGATCAATATTTTGGTAATAGAGTGATCAATGCTCAATCAACAACACTACAAAAAGCAAATAATAAGAACGCGGTTGCTTCTATAAACCACACAGGTCATAGCCATTCAGTAAGCTTAATGACTATTGAGCAAAGCGCCCAACGTCAACAAGAGAATAATTAATGCGTCATACAGGACAAGAGCAACAAAAAAGCAAAAGTCTATGGCAAAAGCTTCATATCGACTTGCCTTTATTAATCGGTATTTTAGCATTGATGACACTTGGCGTGTTTGTTGTTTATAGTGCTGGTGGACAAGAAATAGGCATGGTATATAGTCACGGAAAACGAGTCGTCGTGGCATTGATTGTCATGATGATAGTTGCACAAATCCCGCCACTGTCTTATCGAAAATGGGCCGTTCCCGTATTTATTATAGGTTTACTTTTACTAGTAGCGGTATTGCTTTTTGGTCATGTTGGTAAAGGAGCGCAGCGCTGGATTGATGTCGGTTTCACTAAATTTCAACCCTCAGAGATAATGAAACTTATCGTCCCGATAATGATTGCTTGGTATATCAGTCAAAGCAATTTACCCGTTAAACTCTCCAATGTTATTATCGCCTTTATTTTAGTGTTAATGCCAACACTGCTTATTGCCAAACAACCTGATTTGGGGACTTCATTACTAATTGCCAGCTCAGGTATTTTTGTTATATTTTTAGCCGGAGCAAGTTGGAAATTAATTGCGGTATGTACTGGTTTAGTCTCGGCTTTCATCCCTATTTTGTGGATGTACTTAATGAAACCATACCAAAAGCAACGTGTTGAAACATTATTTAATCCTGAGCAAGACCCTCTAGGATCCGGTTACCACATTATTCAGTCTAAAATAGCCATTGGCTCAGGGGGGCTTGAAGGTAAAGGCTGGCTCCACGGTACACAGTCACAATTAGAGTTTTTACCTGAGCGCCATACCGATTTTATTTTTGCCGTCTTTAGTGAAGAGTTTGGTTTATTTGGTGTTACTATTTTATTGGCGGTTTACTTAGCCGTTATTATGCGCGGTTTATGGATTGCAGCGCATGCACAACATGCTTTTACCAAATTACTTGCCGGTAGTATTACCCTCACCTTTTTTGTTTATGTATTTGTTAATATCGGCATGGTTTCTGGGCTACTACCTGTAGTAGGGGTTCCTCTGCCTTTAGTGAGTTATGGTGGTACTTCTATGGTGACCTTAATGGCAGGTTTTGGTATGTTGATGGCTATTAGTACCCATCGCCGCTTTCATGTATAAATTTATCAACATTATGTTCAACAGTTAACCACAGTAACTGTTTCAATTTTTAAGGGTAAAGAACGCTTAATGAATCACTTATCACGACTTATTTTATTATTACTGATTATAATACTATCAGCCTGTAGTTCTGGGCGTTATCAAGACAAGCACGACAGTACTCCTACTCGCCTGCCTAATGCCGCTGAATTAAAAGACGCATTGCCTCGCGCAGAAGCTTATAGCCGTGGTGGTAATAAAAACTATACCGTGAGAGGAAAAAACTACCAAGTACTAAGCTCCGCACATGGTTTTAGTGAAACAGGCATCGCTTCATGGTACGGCAATAAATTTCATGGTCACTTAACTTCAAACGGTGAAATTTATGATATGTATGCCATGACCGCAGCACATAAAAATTTACCGTTACCGAGTTATGTCAAAGTAACAAACGTGGCAAATAATAAATCTGTTATTGTTCGTGTTAATGATCGAGGCCCTTTTCATCAGTCGCGTATTATTGACTTATCATACAGCGCAGCCTATAAACTTGACATGCTCAAAACGGGCACTGCTCAGGTTACGGTAACGGCAATCACTGACTTTACTGATGATAAAAATAACGTCAAGACTAGCTCACCTAGTCAGCCATCAATGGGGATTGAAACCCCTTATGTGCAAGTATTTGCCACAGGAAAAACTGACGTAGCTTACAATACCGCCAACGAAATGCGCCAAAAATATCCTGAATTAACCGTTAATACACCAAAGCATCAAGGTATTTATCGAATACAAATAGGGCCGATTGATAACCTATCAACCTTAAATAAATTACTTGATGAATTAAAGAAAAATGGTTACCCAAAAGCATTCCCTCGTAAATCTCCTCAATAGCAAGATATTCACACATAAATAGCTAAAGCCTAAATTTGTCGCTATTAAGCGACATTTTGTTACAGTTTACTCGCTATTTATCGGGTTTTTCTTGCTTTTTTATTTAAAAGAAGCTAACTGAGCATAGCCAAGCATAATAGAGATGGTATACTTTATTGATGTTATCGCCTTTGATTTTATAAATATTTCTCATAACAAAAGATTACTTATGCCCATGATAAAAAACATTCCCAACCAATTCAGTAAATCAACTCATAAATTAGCAACATTCATCGGCGGTGTGGTATTTACCGCAGCTATCACGCTTTCTCCTATATCGCATGCCATTACTATTACACCTGACGCTCCTTCAATTAATGCCAAAGGTTATATTTTATTAGATTACAACACAGGTAAAGTTATTGCCGAAGGTAACGCCGATATTTTATTAGCGCCTGCCAGCTTAACTAAAATGATGACCAGTTACATTATTGGTAAAGAGTTACTGAGCGGTAACATTAAAAATACTGACCAAGTAAAGATTAGTGAAAATGCTTGGGCTAAAAACTTTCCTGACTCTTCAAAAATGTTTATTGAAGTAGGTACCGAAGTTAGTGTCGACTTGCTCAACCAAGGTATTATTGTGACGTCGGGGAACGACGCTTGTGTCGCTATGGCTGAACATATTGCTGGTAGTGAAGGTGCCTTTACCGACTTAATGAATGCCCATGCAGAGCAACTAGGCATGAGCAGTAGTTACTTTGAAAATAGTCATGGTTTAGATAGCAGTGAACATATGACAACGCCACGTGATATGGCAACATTAGCGATTGCACTAATACGCGATGTTCCTGAAGAGTATGCTATTTATAAGCAAAAATCATTTACCTATAATGACATCAAGCAATATAACCGTAATGGTTTATTATGGGATAAAAGCTTAAATGTTGATGGTATGAAAACGGGCCACACTTCAAAAGCTGGTTATAGCTTAGTTACTTCGGCCACTAAAGGTGGTATGCGTTTAGTTACGGTTGTGATGGGCGCTGACAGCGAACGTGCAAGAAAAGTTGAAAGCAAAAAATTACTTAACTATGGCTTTCGCTTCTTTGAAACAACAACTCCTTATAAAGCCGGCGAAAAATTTGTTTCAAATCGCATTTGGATGGGCGATAAAGAAACAGTAGATTTAGGTATTACCGTTGATACACCAATTACCATTGCTCGCGGTCAAAAGAAAAACATTAAAACTCATTTCGAACTAAACCAACAGCTTACCGCACCTATTGCTAAAGGTACTGTAGTAGGTAAGCTATTCTTACAACTTGATGGCGAAGATATTGCTCAATACCCTCTAGTTACGCTTGAAGAAGTAAACGAAGGCGGTATGTTTAGTCGTTTAGTCGATTATGTAAAACTGCAATTTGCCGATTAATCACTCCCACTGTAGAGATTAAATAGCCAATTTTCATCATCAAAAAAGCCTCATTACGAGGCTTTTTTTATTTGTCTTCACGCGAAACTAAAATAACCATGTTAGCCAAAAGTAATTAATGATAAAATGCGCGAATATCAGTGCGAGCCAATAGCGCCCGTCAAAGTAAAATGTAATGAGTAAAATATATGCAAACTAAATTCGATGAACTATTAGACTTCCCAACCGTATTAAACTTTAAAGTAATGGGAATTGCCTGCGACGAATTACCTGACTTAATTATTGCTGAATTGCAAAAACATACGCCAGGTGATTATTCACCAAAGATTAAGCCAAGCTCTAAAGGAACATATCACTCTGTATCTATTGCTGTAACCGTAACCAGTAAAGAGCATATTGAAACAATTTATAAAACACTGACAGCAATTGAAGAAGTGCGTTACGTTTTATAATCATTAATTGTCTGAGAAGTTAACCGGTGTGTTAATGATGACAATACGTAAGAGTTTATTATCTAAAGGTTACCTCTGTGCAGATAAGTGAAACGCCAACTAAAGAGACTATTAAAAAGACTAAATTAGCTAATGCGTTAGTGATCCGTCAGTTAAATACCATGGAATATAGCCAAGTATGGCAAGCCATGAAAAATTTTACCGACGAGCGAAATGAGAATACTACCGATGAGTTATGGCTAGTTGAGCACCCTGCGGTATTCACTCAAGGGCAAGCAGGTAAAGCTGAGCACTTATTAGTTCCTGGTGATATTCCTGTAATAAAAGCCGATCGCGGTGGGCAAGTAACTTATCATGGCCCAGGCCAACAAGTTATTTATTTTTTAATTAACTTACGCCGTCGAAAACTCGGTGTAAGGCAGCTAGTGACTTTACTTGAAGAGGCTATTGTCGCCGCATTAGGTGAGTTTTCAATTAAAGCTTACGCAAAGCCAGATGCACCTGGCGTTTACGTTGACAATAAAAAAATAGCATCGTTAGGTTTACGCGTTCGAAAAGGTTGCTCCTTTCATGGTTTAGCTCTGAACGTGAATATGGATCTAAGCCCATTTTTACGCATTAACCCTTGTGGTTATGCCGGTCTTGAAATGATACAAACTGCTGATATACAAGGCCCAACTGATACCGCTACTGCCTGTGAGGCATTAGTAACACATTTAATTAAATTGCTTGATGCTACTCCAGTTAGCCATCAAACAAAATTACCATGCGAGAGTAATAAAGACCATGAGTAGTAACGAAACCTTTGCAAAACCAATCGTCGTGCAGCCAGCAACCTCTGCACCACTAAAATCAAGTAAAGTCGCTGCAGGTACTAAACTGCGTGATGCTGATAAGCTTGCACACATCCCTATTAAAGTAGTTAGTTCAACACGTGAAAGCATGTTGCGTAAACCTAGCTGGTTACGTATAAAATTACCGCGCTCAAGCGATAAAATTGACAGCATCAAAGCATCCCTTCGTAAACACAACTTACATTCAGTGTGTGAAGAAGCATCTTGCCCTAACCTCTCAGAGTGTTTTAACCACGGCACAGCAACCTTTATGATTTTAGGCGATATTTGTACTCGTCGCTGTCCATTTTGTGATGTAGGTCACGGTCGTCCTTTAGCTGCAAATCCTGAGGAGCCTAAAAAATTAGCATTAAGCTTAAAAGATATGGGCCTTAAATACGTTGTTATTACCTCGGTTGACCGTGATGATTTACGCGATGGCGGTGCACAACAATTTGCTGATTGTGTAAAAGAGCTTAGTGAACAAGCTCCAGCAACTAAAGTTGAAATTTTAGTACCCGACTTTCGTGGTCGTATGGACCGTGCATTAGAAATATTAAACCAGCACCCTCCTCATGTATTTAACCACAATATGGAAACCGCACCGCGTTTATATACGCAAGTACGTCCAGGTGCTAACTACCAGTGGTCATTAGATTTATTGAAAAAGTTTGGTGAAGCAAACCCTACTGTTCCAACCAAGTCAGGATTAATGGTTGGCTTAGGTGAAACTAACGAAGAAATACTTGAAGTTATGCGTGACCTACGCGCTCATGGCGTAACTATGCTAACTATTGGTCAATACTTACAACCTAGTAAAGATCATTTACCGGTAGAGCGTTATGTGCACCCTGATGAGTTTGATATGCTACAAAAAGAAGCTGAAAAAATGGGCTTTGCCCATGCTGCTTGTGGCCCGTTAGTTCGCTCAAGCTATCATGCTGATAAACAAGCAGCGGGTGAAGAAGTAAAATAATCACCTTGAATAAAGCTCTTAAATAAACAAGCACCTATTACAGGTGCTTTTTTATGCCGGGCTCATAATAAGAATTAAAGCTACAGCTCAACCATTTTCGGGTTTTTGGGGTAAAATTTATCCGGCAAGCTATTAATATGTTCAAAATAACGGGTATCTTTATAAGGTAGCTTCATAAAACCAGAAATACCCAGCCCTTCAATGGTAGGTAGTAACTGTAATATTTTGGCCAAGCACTCACTAAACTCGACCTCTTTATCGTGGTTTAGTAACATTAAATAACTGTGAATTTTTAAATGTTGAGGTAACACTTCAAAAATAATACAACCGGTGTGATGAATTGAGTTTAGCTGTGTTAAAACAGCCATGAGTTCGTCAGGTAAATATAAGTACTCGTCAGGATCTTTACCATCTTCAAAATAAGAGTGTAAACGTGTAGCATTATCAACGTCAGGCACATCACTCACTTCAAAAGCAATGCGCTGATTTTTATCAGCAATAAAAGGGAGTTCTGCACTCTCTCGCTCAACGTGTAATGTATTACGCGCGTTAAACAAGCAACTTTTGAAAACCCCAACTCGAAAAATACCTTGAGCAAGGTGCACAATATTATTCACCGCGCTAATAAAAGAGCTACGTAACGATTCATCAAATAAGGTCAGGTTAGAGTCAATATAAACCCCTTCTTTCGCCCAACGTATTGCTAAGCCACCAACGACTGGAAAGCTACCTAAACGTCCTAATGATGCAATAAAGGCTTTTTCATTGTCCCCCATCCCCATTAGATAATTTTTATAATACTTATCTAGCTGTGCATCATCTATTTGAGTTAATTGCTCGCTATGACTTTGCTCTCGTAAAAAAGATTTACGTGAGCCATAAACAACCGTGTCAATTGGCATTTTAGGCGGTTTTACCCAAATAGGAATTAAGGGTAAGGATTTAAATTGCGTTGGTTTTTTAGCAAGTACGACATTTTTTAAATAATGTAAATTATTAAAAAAGTAATCCCCCGCTTGATTACGCAACTTTTCATTATCACTTAACATACCCGTCAACACCTGCGCTAGCACTTGCGGAAGCCCTAAAGCATTAGGGGTAATAACTTTAACGCCATAACGGCATGACTGCCCTGAAGCTAATGCGTAAAGTGTGGCAGCTAAACCTTGCTCATCAAAACGCGGTGATGACAAGCCGCCATTTAACTGCTCAGGTCCAATAAAATAAACATCGCCCAAACGTGCATTGCTATGCTGTAAATCACTACTCATTAAGTCCATCACATTAGTACTGGTGCTTTGATGATTAATATCAAGTTGCGCACTTACTGATGAACCCCAATCAATTAACTGAACTTTTCCAGTGGCGCTATCATAAACCACATTTGACGGTTTAATATCACCGTGGACTATTGGTTTATGCTGTGAATGCTGCTGGGTATCGCGTAAATACAACAAAATATCAGCTAATTGCAACGCAATACTCACCACAATTTCAGGCGCTAAAGGCCCTTGTTGCAATGACAACTGTTCTAAGTCTATACCTGGTGCACGGCTCATTTGTAAAATAGATTGGCGCTTTATTTTTTGGTAATCAACCACTTTAGGGATTTGAGCATGGTTAAGCTGCGCTTGAATTTGCGCCTCCTCACCAAGTCTATCTTGTACATGCTGCGGTAAATTAACCCGAGAAAACTTAAACACCACTTGCTGCACGTTTTCAGGAACATAGCTAAGACTATGCTCTGAGTCGATCAAACGCGAGCTTGTTTTCTCTGCTGAGAACACAAATCCATAAGCACCTTTGCCAAGCAAGGCGACATTAGTAAAACCCAGTTGATTTAATTGTTGCTGACACAATGCAACCCACTTTTTTAACTTAGTCGCATCTTTGTGACTGAGTAAATAAATGGATTGCTCTTGAGCAATATAGAAATGTTGGAGCTTTTTTGAGGTCAATGTTTAACTTAAGGTATATGCAATTATAACAATACCTACAGACTACAACATATCACTTAGGATGTGAATGAGTTGCCTGTACAGTACTTACCTTGGTTTATAGTAAATACTGTCAAAAAGCACTTCAATACTGCTAGCTAATATTGAAAGCCAACAAAGCTAATTACCGGGGTACTACTTGAACCACCACCACCGTTGCTCTTTGTGAGCACGTTATCATGACGTATTTTCGCGCCGCCATCGACCTTAACCGTTTTTCCGCGCATAGCGCCTAGCAATGTGGTCCCTGCCCCTAGCTCAATATTTGTTAATGGTGCATAAATAGCAGCATAAAATTCACCTGCCCCATCAAGGATAATACCGCGATTAGTGCTTGTATCACTATAAGATGAATAAATACTCATCACAGGGCGCGGAGCTTTACCATTGGAGCCATCGGTAAATCCGAATTTTTCAGCAACAATTGCACTGCCAGCATTAACACTTACCTTACCTTTAGTAATAAGGGTTAAACTACTGCCCTCTAGTATTGTCATCTTTGAACCACCTGTTAAGGTGAAGTCGCCCGTTAAATATAGCGTTACATCACCTGAAATAACAGCATTTGCATCAGCACCTAAATAAAGTTTACTCATTTTAATAACGGGTAAAACCTCACCTAACACTGAAGCTTGCACCGAAGAAAATACTCTATTATCACCAGCGGTTGTATATTTAGCTTTAGTGCTATAATTAGATTCAGTAAAAGTAAAAACACTAGAGCTCTCAGTACCTAATTCATATAGTGTACCAGGAACATTATCAATAACATCAACCTTACTTTCAATTGACAAATGGTCACAGTTAATCGCGGGATCGGTTTTATCATAACCAGGAAGCAAAGCTGCGTCTGGATCATATTCTTTGACCTTACTGACATGCGGGTGAACATTAAACTCACTAGTTGTGTAATCTTTGGTCATGCCACCTGGTGTATAGGTACCACCATATAAAATGTCAGGCAGAATTTGTGCTGTATTAGTAATATCAGATCGTACTAATTTAGCATCTTCATTAACCCGAACATAACCACCAATAATGCCATCTGTAATAGTAAAATTTTTACCTGCTAAAACATTACCGCCAACTCGCTCAACCAAAGATCCTGTAGCAATCGTGATACTACCATTAGCATGTAGATTACCGCTAACCACAGAGGTACCTAAGTTAATATCACCCGTTGAATTTATATCACCGTCAACCAGAATGGCATTACCACTTGATCCAGAAGATACATCAACGTCAGCACCTGGATTAATTGTTGACACGTCAGCCCCACCACTAAAGGTTGGGTCGCTGGAGTCAAAACTATCAATTTTACCACCACCACCTAAACCGACACCATCACAACCAACAACGGCATCAGCAAAAGGAGAGCTAGCACCACCTGGGGTAATGGCTATTCGCGCTGTTAAGCGATTTAAACCTTCAAAGCGGTTACCGTCACTCGCTAAAATTAACTCACCACCGTCAACAGTCGGTGTAACTGAGTATTGGGTCCCTGCTAATGTACCAGTTCCCGACTCCTGTGCTGCCAAAGCGGCGGTTAACTCTGCAAGGGTGCTACTCGGGTTATTAGCTATATATGCTTGTGCCGCTGCTATATAATCAAATACACCTTGTTCACTGACTAAACGCGCATTAAGTTTTTTCTGGTAATTACCACTTAAGCGCTCTTGATTTACATTATCTCTTAATGAGCTCAGTACCAAAATACTGGCTAAACTACTTAAAATAAGTACCGTGATTAAAGTAAAGCCACCTTGTTTTGCTTTGTAATTTGTCAACATAGAATTCTGCATATTATCAACCTGAATATTCATTGCATTTTGCTGGTTTTTCATACCATCCCTGAATAATTTGTTATTAACTTATCGTTAACAGCATCCCTATTCTAATAATCTTTATATATTTGCTCTTAAAATGGCGGTAGTTAACGCCACATCAATATTCACACTGCCACCAAAATCAGCTCTAAGTACTAGTGGGGTTACTTGAATGCTAACTAAATCACCATTAGTACTAAAATTCATATCTGCCATACCGGTTAATAACCTTATTTCAGGAGCGCCGTTAATTGAACAAGTTAAATTGGGAGCAACAAAATCATACATTTCAATAAAAGCGGCAACGGGGTTTGTTCCTAAACATGACGTTGCATTTGCCGGTAAACTTACCGTTAAAGTATTCCCTGCATTAGTCACATTTACCGATGCGGTACTTTCAACTTGCTTTAAACTACGCGTAAAAACCGTTCCACTATAACGAATAACTTCTTGAGCATTTTCAAGTTCTTGGCTTGCTTGAATCGTTGCACTAATTGACGAATAAGTGCCAACAACACCCAACAGTAAAATGCCACTAATTGCCAAGGCAATCATCAATTCAACGAGTGTAAATCCTCTTGTTGCTCTTATTGTTTTTTTAATGTTATTCATCATAATTAAGGACATATTTGATAAAACTGTGCATTAACAACCGCCTGATTTTGATCAACGTTAGCCTCGGCCTCATCATCTAAACGAGTATCGATCCAACTCACGGTAATATTAAGATTATTCGCAAAAGCTGCTAATTGTGCCGGAGGGATTGTTAACGTGTAATAAGGTGTTTGAGGTTGAATATTAGCTTCATGCGCCGCATCTATTGCTCCTGCGGTTTGTAAAGCACATAAGTTAGCCCAAGTTCGCTCTATGGCATTATTTGCCTGAATAAGCGATACGGTATAATTAAAACTGTTAGTTGCATACTGCAGTGATTTTAGTTGAGCGGCAGCAAGCCCTAATAAGGCAATAGTAGAAAGTACTAATGCTATTAGTACCTCAACCATAGAAAACCCTTGAATGCTTCTTGCTGTTTTGCTAAAGGCTACAGAGTTTAATCGCTTATTACTTATCTGGTTCTTCATAAAATGACCTTCATGGGCAAACATTATTATTCACTAGAAAGCTTTGCCCGCTTGGCAATACCGTTAAACAGTAATCAACGGTATCCGTATCGCCATCTTGAATTAAAAAAGTACCGCCACCTGTTTCACCTGATGCCGTTATATTTAAGTTAACAAGACCGGAAACAGAAATAGTGCTATGGCTTGGTGAAAAAGCTTGTAAGGTATTGCCTGATAATATCACTTGCCAATCGCCTGAATTTTCATTTAAAACAATAGCTGTATCTCTTTTAGCGGCTTCACTACGTGCAAACTTAAAGACACTGTGTAATTGGTTAGCATTAGACACCAAACGTTCACGCTTCATTTGTGCAGACCATGAAGGTAAAGCCACTGATGCTAAAATACCTATAACAGCAACTGTAAATAACAACTCAATTAACGTAAAACCACCTTGTTTTTGATTAATCTTGTCTTGGTACTTATTTTGGTACTGCATTTATCAACCTTTTCACAGTTATTAATGTTTAAACAATTCAAATATCCAACGTTAATCTATAACAAATAATTAACATTAATGATAGCGCTGTCATTTTACTTAAAATAAAAAGAAATTTTTCTAAAATCAGCCCCAACAATCAGTCAGTGACGATGATGAACCTTGTTGCCCTTGGTGATTAATCGTCATAGTAGCGCACTTATCGCCTGCTTGAGCGCTACCCGATTTAGGAGCTATTGATAAAACAAATTGATCATTCAGTGCACCTGTACTTGCTGTAGGCGTATAAGTAAAAGTATAAAAATCTGTTGCTGTCACTTGAAACTCTCCAACTGCGCGACCTGCAGCTGGATACTGCCCTGTTCGTGTATAAGCTCTTTCTAAAATAGCCACCTGTTGCAGGGCAAAATGTTGTACATCGGCTCGACGACCATCTTGCATGTATGCTTGATAAGATGGAAATGCTATGGCGGATAAAATGCCAATAATAGCAACCACTATCATTAGCTCAATTAAGGTAAAACCTTTTGTTATTTTATTCATGTATTATCTCAATTTTACTCATTACCATTATCTCTAACATTAGGTGAAACAGATGAAATGTAACAAAAAATTCACATTATTATAGGCATATATCATTACAATAAACAACTCAGACCAGCATAAAAAACAGTCAGCATGAGTTTTTTATACATGAAATATTACTCAGGGTGCTAGTTTACAACTTTCAACTATAAATCATACAGTTATAATTTAAAAATAATTAAAAAGCGTGCATAAAGGTTATTATTAGATATGTACGCCATACTATGGATTAAAAGATGATAAGAGTATGGCGTATAAGGTTAGGTTGGTTTAACGGTAAGTTGCCAAAACAGCCTTAAGTTGCGGCAACAATTTTTCTTTCAGTGCCTGCAACGATTGCTCATCGTAAGCAACTAACGGTTGCTGTCCCCAAATAGGTTTAGGCCAACAAGCGTCACTTTTATAGCGCACCACATGATGAAGATGTAATTGCTCAACTACATTACCTAAGGCGGCAATATTCATCTTATCACCTTGAAAAGTTTGCATTAACAGCTCACTTAACAAGCTCGATTCATTTAATAACTGTTGTTGCTGCTGCCAATCAAGCTGGTATATTTCATTAATATCAGCAACTCTTGGTACTAAAATAAACCAAGGGTAAGTGCTGTCATTACATAATAATAATGTTGATAATGGTAATTGCGCTAACTCAATACTATCTTTGGCTAATTGAGGATGTAAGCTAAATTCATTATTCACGTTCATAATAACGTCCTTGGGTTGACTAAGTGGTGTACGCAAGTTGTTAAGATGTACAACTTGCGTTCGAATAAGTGCTAGCGTTTGTTTTTGCGGCCACGACCTCGTGCTAGTTTTTTAGCTTCGCGGGCTGCAACGCGTTTTTCTTCTAATTCGGCAAAATGCAGATTTTCGCTTTCGATCATATCCGGTTTTTCAAAGGTTAATGAACCGAGGGTTTTATCTCGAATTTCATTAATAAGAATAACCGCCGCTTTATGTAAATCAACACGGCCACCACTTTTCACACAACCTCGCCGTCTACCTATTGCTTCAATTAAGTCTTCTTCATGTTGGGGCAATTCATCAAGCTTATAACGCTCTAGTACACGTTCAGGGTAAGCACTCAATAAATATTCGGCTGCAAAGTAAGCAATATCATCGTGATCAAAAGCAGTATCTTTTACTGCCCCTGAAACGGCTAAACGATATCCACTATTTTCATTTGCAATTTTAGGCCACAGCATCCCTGGGGTATCAAATAGGTATAAACCTTCCTCAAGGCGAATGCGCTGTTGCCCTTTCGTTACCGCTGGCTCATTCCCTACTTTAGCTTTAGCCTTACCAACTAAGGTATTAATCAAAGTTGATTTTCCAACATTAGGAATTCCCATAATAACGGCATTAATTTGCTTACCGGTTTCATCTTTATTTGGTACAAGTTTACGAATAAGGCTAGGTAAGGTTTTAGCTACTGAGGGGTTATCGGTAGTTAACGCAATCGCTTTAACATTGTGTTGAGACTCTAAATAATTAAGCCATAGCTTTGTTAACTCTGGGTCTGCTAAGTCACTTTTATTTAAAATTTTAATCAGTGGTTTATCCCCTCTGATCTCAGTGATCATCGGGTTTTCACTACTAAAGGGTAATCGTGCATCACACACTTCAATGACTACATCAATCTGCGGTAATATTTCTTTGATCTCTTTTTGCGCTTTGTGCATGTGACCGGGAAACCAATTAATAGCCATGTATATCCTAAATAGTGAACTGAAAAAATTAACGGTGGTAATTTTAGCAAGCTTTTTAGTTTGTTGTTAGCTATTTAATTAACAGTTAATTTATTGATGATTATCTGCTGACTGAGGAGTTTGCATCGTAGTGTGGCGGCTTTTATACTCTCGCGGGCTTATCCCATACAAGGCTTTAAAGCAGCGACTAAAGTGACTGCTATTAACAAACCCTAACGCAAAACAAGTTTGTGTTATTTGCTGGCCTTGCGCCAGACTTTCGGCCGCTTTTTTTAGTCGGATTTGTTGCTGATACACCAAAGGGCTACAGCCTAGATGTTGCTTAAACTGGCTGAAAAACTTGGTTCTGCTCATACAAGCAATGCGCGCTAATTCATCCACATTAATAGGCTGGCTCAGCTGGTGGTGTATAAAATTTAAAGCAGCGGTTAAACCGCTGTTTTCAGGATCTTGAGCAGTAAATGTTAAAATAAAATCCCGTGTTTGTTGTCGCAATAATCTAATGGTTAACTCAGATACCGCCAGCTCTATCATAACATTTCTATCAGGATGGTTTTCACTATACATTCGCACAATGCGGTTCAACACTTGTTGGATATAGTTATTGTGATGAGTATGTAATAATTTATGATGATATTGCCAGCAACCAAATTCTCGATTAAGCGGTTGCTCTACATTTAAACTATTAGCGATCTGGTTAACTCTATCGCGCGATAATTCAATTGCTAAACATGTCGTAGGTTTATTTAAGCTAGCTTCGGGGAAGTCTATTTCAACGTCATAATACGGCGCCATAATAAAAGACTGATGCGGAAGAAACTCTCGTGCATAGTCTTCATCACTATGCATAATTTTTTTTCCTGTCACCATGGCACAAAACAATAACTGATCAGAGCTTAACTTGACCTTATTAGCCACTTCATAGGTGTCATAAATAGCCAACTCAGAGTCAGGGCCAGCAAAGCTTAACTTATTCTCTACCAATACCTGTGGCGATTTTCTAATGTTATCTATGGTGTGACTCAGCAACATAAACTATTCATCCTAATTTATTTTTATTTATCTAGGGGCGGTTGCTCTTTCGCGGTTAACTTTTGTTCGAGATAAAAGCGTTTAAATCGCGGCGGACAGCGTTTGTGGGGCATTTTCACTGCGTTATCACCTTTTTGTGTGACGCTACAGGGGTGTAGCTTATTAGACAATGCAGGAGTTTATTGTCCTGAACAACCACACGACAAAGGCTC
>NZ_JAHKPW010000091.1 GCF_018860755.1 Colwellia sp. D2M02
ATTGTCATCATACGCATAAGTCGCATTACCTGCCGTCAGTACTTTGTCGTTATCATCATAACTGTAAAGGATTTCAACAGCATTTATTGTGCTTAACAGCCTATTGCCTACTTTATCGTAAGTATAACTGGCAGTGTAGTTACCGTTTATCGCATCAGTAATAGACTCTTGCGTTAAGCGATACAAGCTATCATAACTGTAGTTCGTTGTACGACCACTCTGTTTTAAGAAAGAATGTTGACCAACTTTGTCCTAAAGTGAATATACGATGAAAAGTAGAGATCTGATAGTAGTAAAAAATCATAGCTCATTGCTTATAGTGATATTTTTACCACTTTCTAAAAGGCATACGATAGGAGTTTCGATTAAAGGCCCATAAACGAAAAAAGGGCAATAACATTTCCATGTTATTGCCCTTTTAAAGATACTGTTTTAGCTCTTAAAAAGTCTAATGATTTTCAGAAACCATATTTACAGTATATTTTGGAATATCTACCACTAAGTCTTCATCGCCAACAATAGATTGGCAACTAAGGCGTGATTCTGGCTCTAAGCCCCACGCTTTATCAAGCATGTCTTCTTCAAGCTCATCGCCCTCTTCAATCGAGTCAAAACCTTCACGAATAATGACATGACAAGTCGTACAAGCACATACTTTTTCACAAGCATGCTCAATACCTATATCGTTTTTTAGCGCAACGTTTAGTACACTTTCGCCTTTTTCAGCGTCAACAACTGCGCCATCTGGACACAATTCATCATGAGGTAAAAATATAATTTTTGGCATTTCAATAATTCTCTTTTAAGCTAGCCTGCCCTATTGGTTATAGTTTACAGGCTAAAATTATTAACTAATATGTTTTTATACAGTTGGTAGTAAATAAGTGACTCGAGATATTTCAGCCACTTAAACACATTTAAATTTTATCGACTGACTGTCCTGATAACGCTTTATTAATTGAGCTATCCATACGACGTTCGGCAAAAACTGCGGTACTATCATCAAGTACTTTAATTGCCGCCTCAATCGCTGCATTATCACTGGTTTGACTAACCGTAACTAATGCTTGTATCGCTTCTTCAATAATAGCTAATTCACTAGCATTAACTAAGTGGTTATCGGCTTTTAGTGCTGCTTGTACTGACTCGATTACACGCGCCGCTTCAACTTGTTGCTCTTTAACCATACGCGCCTGCATATCATCTTTAGCATTACTCATTGAGTCAGTGATCATTTGACTGATTTGATTATCATCTAAGCCAAACGATGGTTTAACTTCAATGCTTGACTCAACACCCGTTGATTTTTCCATAGCTGATACTGATAACAAGCCATCGGCATCAACTTTAAAAGTTACTCGAATATGAGCGGCACCTGCGGTCATCGCAGGAATACCACGTAACTCAAAACGCGCTAATGAACGACAATCGGCCACTAACTCACGCTCACCTTGTAATACGTGCACGGCCATTGCAGTTTGGCCATCTTTAAAAGTGGTAAACTCTTGCGCTTTAGCAACAGGAATAGTGGTATTTCTTGGGATAACTTTTTCAACTAAGCCCCCCATAGTTTCTAAACCTAGCGATAATGGAATAACGTCTAACAACAACATGTCACTGTCAGGTTTATTACCCGCCAATATATCTGCTTGAATAGCAGCGCCTATTGCAACGACTTTATCAGGGTCGATAGAAGTGAGCGGTGTTTTTTGAAAGTACTTCTCCACTTCAGCACGAACCAATGGCACGCGGGTAGAGCCACCAACCATCACTACCTCAATAATATCACTCACGCCAATTTCGGCATCTTTTAAGCTACGACGACATGCACGTAAGGTTTTATTCACTAAAGAGCCAATGAGCTGCTCAAAGGTTGTTTTTGTCAGCGTTGAAGTCCATGTTTCGTTATTGTCTAAACTTAGTGTAATTTCAACGTTATCGCGAGTTGTTAACTGCTCTTTTGCATGACACGCTACTTGCATTAATTGACGTTCAAGTGATGCTGATAACGGTCTTACTAAATCAGCTTGTTCAATAATATGATTAACCAAAGTTACATCGAAGTCATCGCCACCCAAAGCAGAATCACCACCTGTAGCGAGTACTTCAAAAACGCCGTTATTTAAACGTAAAATTGAAATATCAAAGGTACCACCACCTAAATCATAAACGGCAATAACCCCTTCTTGACCTGAGTCTAAACCATAAGCAACGGCTGCAGCGGTTGGTTCGTTAAGTAAACGTAATACATTAACACCAGCAAGTTTTGCGGCATCTTTAGTGCTTTGACGCTGTGCATCATCAAAATGTGCTGGCACTGTAATAACAACGCCGGTTAAATCACCGCCTAATGCTAACTCTGCGCGTTGCTTTAACGCTTTTAAAATTTCAGCAGAAACTTGAACAGGGTTAACCGCTCCTTTACGCGTGGTTATTTCAGGATGGTTTTCATCACCACAAAATTGATACGGCAATGAAGGGTATTTACTTTGAATATCAGCCAGTGAACGCCCTATTAAGCGTTTAGCAGAGGTAATGCTATTGCTCGGATCACTCACATTAAATGCTTGCGCTTGGTAGCCGACACAAGTTTCGTTTTCTTGATAGCTCACCACCGAAGGTAATATATCACGACCTTCATCATCAGGAAGTGTCGTTGCTGTGCCACTTTTAACACTGGCAATTAATGAATTAGTTGTACCTAAGTCGATACCTGCGGCGAGTCTATGTTCGTGTGGAACGGTGCTTTGACCGGGTTCTGCAATTTGTAATAAGGCCATGTTAATACTTTGTGTTACGTTAAATTCATTAAAAGATGTGTGGCTGGTGAGCTACTCCAAATGAGTACTACCATTTAATCGTCGAATAAACTTTCTTCGAGACGTTCCACCTCTATAGTCAGTTTTTGATAAAACTTTAATTTGCGTAAATTATCGCATGCTAAACGGTTACTTTCAGGAGTATTTTCAGATAGCTGTGTTTGCAGTAATGCAAAAAGACTTTGATGCTCACTTTCCAGTTCATTTTGTACTGCACTCAGTGCTGCTTCTGGATTATCTGAAAATTTGACTTCCGCTAACATTTCCCGCAATTCCATTTGACGCATTAAAAACCCCGTATCGCTAAATGAGTGCTGCTCATTAGGCATTTCAATGCCACGGTCTACCAGCAAATATTCTGCGCGTTGCAATGGTTTTTTAAGCGTTTGGTAAGCATCATTAATTTCAGCTGATTTTTGCACGGCAATACGTTGCTCTTGCTCTGAAGCATGGGCAAACTTATCAGGGTGAACTGCTTTTTGAAGGGTTTGGTAGCGTGATGAAAGTTGATTTAAATCAACTGTAAAATCTGTGGGTAAATCGAATAATTGGAAGTAATTCACTTTATTACCTAAGGCGTTTTAACTCGGAAGTTATGTTAATGATGGTTAAAGTTACTGTTGTTTGGCTCTATTGCAAATAGCGAGTATAAGTATGACGTTGTTATACTCGTTACCTGCAGTTGAACCAAAAAAAGCGCTTAAACCGTTACACGTTAAAGCTTTCTCCACAACCACATTCGCCTTTGGCATTCGGGTTAGTAAATTTAAAGCCTTCGTTAAGCCCTTCTTTGGTAAAATCTAACTCAATGCCATCAAGATAAACTAAGCTTTTAGTATCAATAATGATTTTCACATCATCGATAGTAAAAACATTATCATCTTCATTTAAGTCATCAACAAACTCAAGTACATAAGCTAAACCTGAACAACCGGTCGTTTTAATGCCTAAGCGTAAACCGACACCTTTACCGCGATTGCTCATGAATGATTTAACCCGCTCAGCTGCTGCGGGCGTCATGGTAACTGACATACTTTACTCCGAGTTATTTGCTGTGTTTACTTTGGTAATCTTCAATGGCTGCTTTGATAGCGTCTTCTGCTAAAATAGAGCAATGAATTTTTACTGGTGGTAATGCTAACTCTTCAGCAATAGCCGTATTTTTAATTTGTCCAGCTTCATCAATAGATTTACCTTTAACCCACTCAGTAACTAATGAACTTGAAGCAATAGCTGAACCACAACCGTAAGTTTTGAATTTTGCATCTTCAATAATGCCAGCATCAGAAATTTTAAGTTGTAATTTCATTACATCACCACAAGCTGGTGCACCTACCATGCCCGTTGCTACTGATGGATCATTTTTGTCCATAGAGCCAACGTTACGTGGGTTTTCATAATGGTCGATTACTTTTTCACTATAAGCCATAATACTCTCCTAGCCTTTGCTAAATAACTTCCAGCAGTTACTTAGCTTAATTGTTAGTTAACCTAAATTAGGTTGGTTAGCACTTACCTAAATAGGTATTAGTGCGCCGCCCATTCAATAGAGTCTAAATCTATGCCATCTTGAAACATTTCCCAAAGTGGCGACATGTTACGTAAATGACCAATTGAGTTTTTAATAAGCTCAATTGCATAATCAATTTCTTCTGTGGTCGTGAAGCGACCAAAACTAAAACGAATTGAGCTGTGTGCCATTTCGTCATTTAAGCCTAAAGCACGAAGTACATATGACGGCTCTAAACTTGCTGATGTACATGCTGAGCCTGACGATACCGCTAAGTCTTTAAGTGCCATAATTAACGACTCACCTTCAACAAAGTTAAAGCTAACGTTTAAGTTACCAGGGTAACGTTTGTCAAAATCACCGTTAACAAAAACTTGCTCCATTGAGTTAACGCCTGCCCATAAACGGTCACGCATTGCGGTAACATGTGCAAGATCTTGTGCCATTTCTTCTTTAGCAATTCGACAAGCTTCGCCCATACCTACGATTTGGTGTGTCGCTAAAGTACCTGAACGCATACCACGCTCATGACCACCGCCATGTGTTTGCGCTTCTAAGCGAACACGTGGTTTACGACTTACATACAATGCACCAATCCCTTTAGGTCCGTACATTTTGTGTGCTGAAATTGACAGCAAGTCAACTTTTAATGCTTGCATATCGATATTAATTTTACCGGCACTTTGCGCGGCATCGACATGGAAAATAATTTTACGTGCGCGACACATTTCGCCAATTTCTTGAATGTCTTGAATAACACCAATTTCATTGTTTACGTGCATAATGCTCACCAGTACAGTGTCATCACGCATTGCGTCATTTAACTTAGTTAAGTCAATTAAGCCATTATCTTCTGGATCTAAATAAGTCACTTCAAAACCTTGGCGCTCTAATTCACGACAAGTATCAAGTACTGCTTTATGCTCAGTTTTAGACGTTATAATGTGCTTACCTTTTTTCTTATAAAAGTTAGCAGCGCCTTTAATGGCTAAGTTATTCGATTCTGTAGCGCCTGAAGTGAAAACAATTTCACGTGGGTCAGCATTAATTAATTCCGCAATTTGATTACGAGCAACATCAACCGCTTCTTCTGCTTGCCAGCCAAACTTATGTGAGCGAGAGGCAGGGTTACCAAAGTGGCCGTCGGTTGTCATGTATTGAACCATTTTTTCTGCTACGCGTTTATCAACAGGCGTTGTCGCAGAGTAATCAAAATAAATAGGAAGCTTCATTAGCTAACACTCTCCAATAGTAATTCAGACTAAAACTCCAATAAAACCGAAGCTCTAATCGACTAAAATAATAGTTAAACAAGCACGGTGGTAACTACCAGTCGTGCATTATATTCTTTGTAGTAATCAAGGTTTCTAGTGCTATATTTTTCTTGGCACCGAGTTGTAAGTCATCTTGACGCTTGGTAACTTCTACAACATCTTCTTTAGACACTAATTCAGCTAAAGTAATATTTTGTAAAAACTCTTCAATGCGTTGGCTTAAGCCTAACCACAGCGAATGAGTTAAACATTGTTCGCCATCTTGGCAATTTCCTTTTCCTAGGCACTTAGTCGCATCAACGCTTTCATTAACGGCACTAATAACATCTGCAACAGCAATTTGAGCTGAGCACTTACCTAATCGGTAACCACCACCTGGCCCACGTATGCTTGTTACTAAGCCCTTTTTGCGTAAACGAGAAAACAATTGCTCTAAATAAGAAAGCGAGATCCCTTGACGCTGAGAAATATCAGCTAAAGAAACAGGTCCATGTGCTGCATGTACAGTAACATCCAACATTGCAGTAACTGCATAACGACCTTTAGAGGTAAGTTTCATAATTCGCTCTCAAACACTCACTATTGAGCTGGTAAAAATATCATTTAGCAGGACAACCAAACGCTAATACCAACACCAAAACATAGTTTAAACTGGCAAATGCCGCGCAATTTTACATAACCTTATAAATTAGTCAAATATATACCTGACTCTTTTACTCAAGTATTATATACCTTATAAACTAAGAGAGAAAGTAATACTTGACTTTTTTAGTCAAGTATTACTCATTTATTTATAGGTGTTTGAAATAGAATTAAATTTCAGGATCAAAGCTAGCTATTTTACTTTCGCGGCGTTTAGCGGCTTCTTTTTCATCTTCGACGAACTCCCCTACTTTTAGCTCGGGTAAGTTATTAGAGCAAACATCACCACCTAAGCGGTTAACTTCTTTGCATAAGTCTGAAACTCGTGAGTCCATTAAATGTACGTGATCAAGCAAGCGGCCAATAGCTTTGGCGACAGGGTCAGGATTTTCTGTAGATACAGCATAAGCATCAAAACCAAACTTTTTCGCCGCCTTTTCACGTTGTTGGTTTTCTTCAGCGCTATCTTTATCTGGTACGATACGACCCGGAATTCCTACAGCAGTAGCATTAGCAGGTAAATCTTTCACGACAACAGAATTAGAGCCAACTTTACCACCTTTACCAATAGTAATAGGACCTAATACTTGTGCACCAGCACCAATGACAACGTTATCTTCTAAAGTAGGATGACGCTTACCGGCTTTCCAACTAGTACCACCTAAGGTAACACCTTGGTATAAGGTAACATCATCACCAATTTCAGCCGTACCGCCAATAACAACACCCATGCCGTGATCAATAAAGAAACGTCTACCAATAGTAGCGCCGGGATGAATTTCAACTCCCGTTAACCAGCGCGAAAAGGTTGATAAAAATCGCGCCAATAATTTCCAGTTAGCACGCCATAGCTTATGGCTAAGACGGTGAAACCAAATAGCGTGTAAGCCTGGATAATTAAATAAAACTTCAAAGCTATTACGTGCGGCTGGATCTCTATCAAAGACACTATTAATATCTTCTTTGATACGACTGAACATATTCTTCCCTTCCTATTTACATTTTATCGTTATTTTTTGCCGTTCTTTCCATTGATGCCAAAATACCACGCATCATTTTAATCTCTTTAACATCAGGACGAGCGCGATTAAATAATCGTCTTAATTTTGTCATCACTAAACCTGGGTGGTTTTCAACAATAAAGCCTGTTGCTTTAAGCGCTTTTTCAAAGTGCTCATAAAAACGCTCGGTTTCATCAACAACAGGGTAAGCTTCATCATCTTCACTTATTGGTTTTGCAATAGAGTTACCATTACCTGTACTACGCTCTTGATAAGCTTGATCGTGAGCTAACAAATAACTCGTTCTTACTTCGTAGCTTAAGGTTTGTACTGCCATCGCTAAGTTTAATGAACTGTAGTCTGGGTTTGCTGGAATTTGTACATGAAAATGACAAAGTTGTAGCTCTTCATTAGTCAAGCCACTACTTTCACGACCAAAAACTAACGCTACAGGATATTCGGTTGCTTCTGCAATCATCTTTTCACCACAACCGCGCGGCTCAAGCATAGGCCAAGGTAAAGTACGTGAGCGTGCACTTGTACCAACCACTAACCCACAATCTTCAATCGCTTCTTCTAACGTACTTACGACTTTTGCATTAGCCAATACATCCGTTGCGCCAGCAGCAAGTGCTTGTGCTTGACCATTAGGCATTTCAATGGGATCAACGAGGATTAATTGACTTAACCCCATAGTTTTCATTGCGCGAGCTGCAGAGCCAATATTACGACAGTCTGAGGTGTTCACTAAAACAATTCTTACTTGGTCTAACAATGACTTAACTGGTTTTTCTTGATGAAGATCTGACATTATTTACTCTACATAATTGTGTACAAAGGCTAATTAGCCCATCTAGATGGCTATTATACTATCATAAAAGATTACTACTGTAGCTAAGAAAAGCACCAATATTGATGATTTTCCGCTATGGTAATTTGCTATTGGCTAGTTTATTTTCCTCTATAAAATATTTACTAAATAGAGAGAATAAAGGCCCTCTAATCATTGATGCACAAATATCACACAATATTTTATGATAGTTGTCGCTTCCTATATTTTTTTTTGCTATAATTCGCGCCCTTGATTTTCTGGTATCTATGAATACTTGAAATCCACTTGCTCTTTTAAAAATTATTTACAAATAGGTACTCTATTATGCATCCAATGCTAAATATTGCCGTGCGTGCTGCCCGCACCGCAGGTAAAGTAATCGTTCGCTCTTTTGAGCAACTTGATAAAGTTGAAATTGAATCAAAAGGCACTAACGATTTTGTTACTGACGTTGATATTAACGCTGAACAGGCAATAATCGAGACTATTCGTAAATCATACCCTGATCACACTATTATTGGTGAAGAGTCAGGTATTTTAAAAGGTAAGGATGATGACTATCAGTGGATTATTGATCCTCTTGATGGCACAACCAACTTCGTCAAAGGCATTCCTCATTTTTCAGTATCTATTGCTTTAAAAGTAAAAGGTAAATTAGATCAATCTGTTGTTTTTGACCCTATCCGTGGTGAGTTATTTACTGCAAGTCGCGGTAAAGGTGCTCAATTAAACGGCTTCCGCATTCGTGTTAAAAATCATAAAGACTTGTCTGGTACAGTCTTAGCGACAGGCTTCCCATTCAAGCAGAAACAACATAGCGTGGCTTACATGGCAATGTTCAGCGCTTTATTCCTTAAATCATCTGATATGCGTCGTACTGGCTCGGCAGCATTAGATTTAGCTTATGTTGCTGCTGGTCGTGTTGATGGCTTTTTCGAAATTGGCTTAAAACCATGGGATACTGCCGCAGGTGAATTACTTGTGATTGAAGCAGGTGGTTTAGTAACTGATTTTGTTGGCGGTCATAACCATGTACAAAGTGGTAATATTGTTGCTGCAAGCTCACATATTCTTAGAGCCGTATTAAAAGAAATTCGCCCACATTTAGGTGATGCGCTAAGTAAGTAATGATTGCCGTAACTTAACACATACTAAGTTACTCATGAGTTATGATAAATTAAAGCGCCCTGGGCGCTTTTTTTGTATTAACTCAACAATACGACAATAACCCACAGCTGAAAAGTACTACCGTTATACTAACTTAACGGTAATCAAAGTAAGCATATTGTAAGACCGAGAGCATGGATAATATAAATTCGACTAAACAAGCATTTGTTGCCGGTGAAGTGGCCTTAGTTGGCGCAGGTCCTGGTGATCCAGACTTACTTACCTTACAAGCATACCGCTTTATTCAACAAGCAGAAGTAGCAATTTACGATCGTTTAGTAAGCCAAGAAATCATGGCTTTATTACCTGACACTTGCGAAAGAGTTTATGTTGGAAAAATGCAAGCCTCTCATCGTGTACCGCAAGAAGGTATAAACCAATTATTAGTTGATCATGCTCTGCAAAACAAAAAAGTAGTGCGGTTAAAAGGTGGTGATCCTTTTGTATTTGGTCGTGGTGGCGAAGAAGCGCAATTTTTACTCTCTCATGGTATTGCTTGTCATATTGTTCCTGGCATGACTGCTGCATCAGCCTGTAGTAGTTATGCGGGCATTCCTTTAACTCACCGTAAAGTTTCTCGCAGTTGCACTTTAATCACAGGTCACGTACAAGAAAATGGTGAGTTAGATTTACCATGGCAATCGCTCAATGATAGTGAACAAACAGTTGTTTTTTATATGGGAATTAAAAGCTTACCTATTATTACTAAGCAGCTGATTAATGCGGGCCGTGATGCCAATACGCCAGCAGCATTAATTAGAAATGGTACCCACGCTGATCAACAAATCGTTCACGGTAATTTGATTACGCTACCAGACTTAGTGCTTAAACATAACATTAAGCCGCCAACATTAGTCATTATTGGCGATGTGGTAAATACATTTGATAGTGAGCAATTAACCAATTTAGGTTACTTACAGCCAAAAGGTTAGTCAAAACATTGAAAAGGGCTAAGTTAGCAATAACTTAGCCCTTTTCATTATTTATTACGGTTAGGCTGCGCCGAAGTATTTCCTGTATTTTTATTATTAACGTGGTTTGCACGTCGAGGCTTTGCTTTAGGCTTATTTTGCTCGCTTTTAGCTTGATTATTGTTAGCTTTCGCTTTGTTTACGGCTTTACCTTGATTTGGTTTACCGCGGTTAGTACGCGGTTGATGGCCTCGAGCATTCTCACCAGAGCGCTGGCCATCTTTATGTTCAACCTTATCTTGTTTTAATTTTTTAGGTTTTTTCGCTTTTAATGGCTTCAATGGGCGTGAAGCGCCTAATTCATTAACTGGCACAAATGCTTCTAACACTTTACGCTCAATGTGCTGTTGAATAACATGCTCTATATCCCACAATAGCTTCAACTCATCAGCACAAACTAACGAAACGGCTTGTCCGGTATTACCTGCACGAGCCGTACGGCCAATACGATGAACATAATCTTCAGGCACATTAGGTAAATCAAAGTTAACCACTTGAGGAAGTAAGTCAATATCAATACCGCGCGCTGCAATATCAGTGGCAACAAGTATTTGTACTGTACCATCTTTAAAAGACGCTAACGCTTTAGTACGCGCACCTTGACTTTTATTACCATGAATAGCCGCAGCGGTTAAGCCCTGCTCTTCTAAATACTTAGTGAGTTTATTAGCGCCATGTTTGGTTTTAGTAAATACCAAAACTTGTCGCCAGCTGTTTTCCTTGATTAGTGACGTTAATACCGCTGGTTTGCGCTTTTTATCAACCGCTGTTAGCCACTGCGTTACCTTTTCTGCCGTACTATTTTCAGGACTAACCGAAATCTCTAATGGGTTATTAACCAGTCCTTTAGCTAAGGCACGAATATCTGGCGAAAATGTTGCTGAAAATAATAAGTTTTGACGCTTTTTAGGTAGTACTGAAATAATTTTCTTAATATCACGAATAAAGCCCATATCTAACATACGGTCAGCTTCATCTAAAATCAGCACTTCTAGCTGGCTAAACTTAACCGCATTTTGATTATATAAATCCATCAAACGGCCTGGAGTGGCCACCAAAACATCAACACCTTGGCGTAAACGCATCATTTGTGGATTAATTTTAACCCCGCCAAAAACTACCGTTGAATGTAAATTTAAATACTTACCATAATTAGTAATACTCTCACTTACTTGTGCCGCTAATTCACGTGTTGGTGTTATGACTAACGCTCTAACATTATTGGCTTTAACAGCCTGCCCTTTACTACTTGAAAGGCGTTCTAATAACGGTAAGGTAAAACCAGCGGTTTTACCTGTACCGGTTTGAGCTGCTGCCATAATATCTCTCCCTGAGATGACCGCAGGAATCGCCTGTGCTTGAATGGGAGATGGTGTATCGTACCCTTGGTCTCGAACGGCTTTAAGTAGTGGCTCAGATAAACCGAGGGCAGAAAAACTCATAAATTATCTCTTATGTTAAACAAAGTGAATTCAGTAAAAAAGTTCAGTAAAGGATATGCTGATAGCAATTAGAATGAACGGGCGTGCAGCATACAGTATGCGTAAGTGTAGTGCAATTTACTCTTAAGTTTTTAAATATTGTAGCAGCAACGAGTATTGTATCGAAGTACCGATGGCCCTATAAGAAATACCATATAAAAAAGGACTAAAGCCAACACCTTAGTCCTTTTTAAAAGCTATTAACGCTATATTAAATAAACAATTTACATAGCAATTAATACTAATGCTATTACACTTTAAATTGTGAAACTAGCTTACCTAAGGTTTCGCCCTCTGTAGCTAAATGGTCACTCACTTTAGAAGTATTTTCACTAGAGGTAGTTAACTCATTAACGATTTCTTGTATCGCAAAAACATTACGATTGATTTCTTCTGTCACTGTACTTTGCTCCATAGCTGCGGTCGCTATTTGAGTACTCATATCGTTAATAGCAATCACAGAAGACGTTACCGCCCCAAGGCTCTCTGAAATAGCTTGAGAGCTTTCCACTGAACGATTACAGCTTTGCTGACTTGAGTTCATAGTACTAACCGCATCAGAAACAAGCTTGTGCAGCTCAGATAACATATCGCCTATTTCTAACGTACTTTCTTGTGTTCTACTTGCTAAATTTCTAACTTCATCGGCAACAACAGCAAAGCCTCGCCCCTGTTCACCGGCACGTGCTGCCTCTATGGCAGCATTCAATGCTAATAGGTTAGTTTGTTCGGCAATACCGCCAATAACGGTTAACACGCTATTGATCTTTTTAGATTGCTCACTAAGCGAGTTAATTTGTGACGCTGCGGTATCTATTTCAGACATTAACTGAGAGACTTCTGTTAATGATAAGTCAACACACTCTTGAGCTTTAGCAACATCACCTGTTGCTGATTGAGTCGACTCAGCTACCTGCGTTGTATTTTGAGCAACTTCACTTGCCGTTGCTGACATTTCAGTAATGGCCGTTACGACCAGTTCGGTTTCATTGTTGTGATTACCTAACTGAGTTTTCATCAGGTTGGTTTGTTCGTTAATATTATCTGCGGCCGCTTTAACATCACGTGTTACATCAGTTACGTCTTTAATGATGCCTTGTAGTTTATCAACAAATAAATTAAACGAATTACCTAGTTGGCTTATTTCATCGTTACCTTCAACTAGTAGGCGTTTAGTTAAGTCCCCCTCCCCTTTAGCAATGTCATCTAAATTCATCACCATACGCTGTATTGGTTTAACAATAGTATTTGCCGCAAATAAAACGCCCAATATGGTCAATACCACCCAAAAAATAGCGATTAATAGTAAGTTAATTGCTTTGTCTTTCATGTGATTTCTGGCAGTAGTATTATAGCTAGTTAACTCTCGCTCAATATCATCCATATAAGTGCCCGTACCGATTAACCAATTAGTATTAGGCACCATAGCAACATAGCTAATTTTTTCGATTAACTGATCAGTATTGGGTTTTTGATAATGATAGGTATAAAACCCGCCGCCAGCTTTGGCTTGCTTAATTAAGCCAACAATAATTTTTTTACCATTAGGGTCGGTAAGTGCTATTCTGTTTTTCCCTTCATTTTCAGGCTGTAACGCATGAAAAATTGTTTCACCTTCGGTGTCGTACATAAAGAAATAACCATCATCACCAAAGGTCACATTACGCAAAGCATCATTCACTTTAGCGTTTTCACCTAGAGATAGTTGATATTCAATAATCTTTATTGCGATTTCAATTTCTGTTTTTAAAAGGTTTTGCTTATCAGCTAATAATCGCTCCGAGAAAGTATTCATCTCTACTTTCAAATTCTTTGACTCAATATAATAAGTACTTGCCAGCAAGCTAATAAGTAATAACGTTAATGGTAAAATAGCTAATAATAATAGTTTTTGCTTTAGTCCTAAACTGACCATGTAACTCTCCTTGCATTGATTAACGCTTATTAATCAAGACGAATAATTTTTCTGTATCCATATTGTATGCACAGAAATGGTTTTTAGCTAGAAATTAGTACTATGCAGAAGGAAATAACCTTTAATAACAAAAAGATAATAATATGAGGCAGTAGAAAGTAACGTACTAACGGTGAAAAAAATCCCCAATCAAAGATTGAGGATTAAATTAATCTGAACTCAGGTTAAATTCCAAACATAAAACCAATTAACGCTTAATAGCAGTACGCTTATTGACTGAGACCGTTGCCATTATACGACGGTTTTGGGCATGAGCTGCTTCAGTATTAGCAGTATTAATAAGTCGACTTTCACCGTAACCAATAGCAGTTAGCCTACTCTCATTAATGTGGTATTCATTAACCAGTATTTTAACAATAGCATCAGCTCTTTGTTGAGATAGGTTTTTATTGTAGCTATCAATGCCTGGCGTTGACGCATGCCCTTCAATAGTAATTTTCGTCTCAGGGTTAGCGATAAGAAAATCAGCCATTGCCTGAATTTCAGTATGATATTCAGGCTTTACAATAGCTTGGTTGTTATCAAAAGCAACTAACAGCTCAATTGATAATTTATCATTAATAAATACTGTACAGCCCTTCGCATCAACTTTATCAATAATAGGTGTATTCGCGCAGTTGTCACGTGAGTCTTCCACGCCATCATTATCTGCATCTAATATTACTGCAGCAGCTGCTGGGGCTGCTTGACTCTTATTATCACCACCAAAGAAGTACACAAAACCGAGCTGCGCAGTAAGATCATCATAATGCTCTGAAAATTGATAGTGCGCTTTGGTCTCAAAATACAACGCCATGCGTTCGTTTAAGTAGTGGCGGTAACCTGCACCGATATTAGCTGAGATTTGTGACTGTTCAATATCTAAACTATTAACTCCCGTTAATAGATAGAAGTTTTTCTCTGTTGGGAAATATAACATATCAACAGACGCTGCAGAGCCATCCGAAGCAGCATAAGCACTATTACGACTCTCTAAGTTAAACTGACTATAAGAAAAACGAAACTCTGTTGATGGTAACCAGCGGTAACCAACTTCAACACCTGCACCATTACCATAGTCTAACGATGACTTAGGATCAGCAGTCATCAGACGCTCATGGTCAGTTTCAATATGCATAACATGAACACCACCATACACTTTACCAACTAAGTCAATTGCATTAGGTTGGTCTGCTGCGGCATAAAAAGGCAGTACTAATGTAGAAGATATGGTCAGCGCTAATAAGCTAGGTAATAAAGATTTTTTCATTTTGGGGGCCTTATCGAGTTGATTACCTTATTGTATCTATAATAAAGTCATTGATACATAACTATCAAAGATAAATTATCGAGTTTAACGTATTAATAATTATGCAGTTGCGCAGCTTTTTTATGGTGGCTCTGTCCTCGTAATAAATGTCGAGATTGCCACGCCAATGTTAATATCAGCACAAAATAGCTAGCGTTTGCTGGTGACTGTAAATTAAAGTCAACACTACTATGAATAAGCATGCCAATGATTGCCATCATACAACCAAAAGCAGTGCCCTTCATCAAGCTGTTTTGTCGTTTCCGCATTGTATAAACTGTTTGTTTCAAACTCATTAAAACAATAGCTGCCAATAACATAGTAATGGGAAAACCGTATTCAATAGTAAACTGCAAATAGTCATTATGAGCATGATCATAAAACAGCTTGATATCATCACCCTTTACCATAGGAAAAATGGTATAAAAAGTTCCAGCGCCTGTACCCGTTATAGTAAAATCATTAATGAGTTCCAAACCATAGATATTAACTTCGTCGCGACTCTCCTGACTAAGTGCCGTTTGCTCAATACGAGCTTTTAGTTTATCTAAACCAAACCACGCACCTAAAATAAAGGTATCTATAACCAATAGGCTAACAAGTAAAATACTCAAACCTTTGCTGCGATGCTTATAATAGATAAAAGCGAAAATCCCCGTTGCACTCATTGCGATAAAAAAAGCAGCATTGCCCATGCGTGAGCGTGACATAACTAAACCAATAACCATTAATGCAAGCGCAATACGAAGAATGGCTTTCCCTTTTAACAAACTACCAATAAGCTCCCTTATTTGAGCCCTTTTATTGATGAATTTATTCTTTGATAAGCTGGCAACCAACAAACCAACTCCCATTGAAAGGCATAATAATAAAAAATTCGCAAAGTGATTTTTATAAATAAAACTCCCTGTAGCAATCGTGGAATTTTGCACTTCAAATATCCATGATAATTCATTACCAGACATGGCTTGTAAGCTACCATAAACGGCTTGAAAAGTTCCTGAACATACCATAACAAGCAAAAGCTGCTTTAAACGCTTTTCGCTTGTTACTAGTAATATAGAAAGTAACATTAACGCTAAATAAGCTACCCCTTTTAGCGAAGCAATATAGCTATCACTCGGTGATACAGAGAACGTTTGGAACTCATTTTTAGGTGCGCCATAAACGTCAACTAAATGAGGGCTAATCGCATAAACTAAGGAGCTAGGCAAAGGTGTATATTGAATAACAACCCACAGCTGAACCAGTAAAAAGCTAACAATTAAAAGCTTGTAAGGTTTTAAAGCATTAACTACGTTTTCATTAGTTTTAATCGCTAACAACAAGTAAGTAGCCAACATCAAAAAAGCAGCAACTTCTATGATGCCCCACGCCCAAGCTCGGTTAGAGCCTAAAGGGATAGGCAGCCAGAAAATAAGCAGTAAAAAACAGTTAAATAAAAGTACGTTAATATTTTTTATAGAGTTTGAAAACATAGGTATAAAGTAATATGTGGCCTGTATTCAATAAAAAAGGCCCTATAAAGGACCTTTGATAGCTGAGTTAAACTAATAATTCAGTGAATTAATTATCGGACGCGATCACGCCACCGTTTCGGCCACCTATAATTGGAGGAGCTGTGGCACCTGAAGGTGGAACAATAGCTAAATTACCACCTGCTGTAGGCTCTGATAAAGTTGCAACATCTCCGCCGCCAGCAATAGCAGCTAATAAAATATCGCCTGGTAACATCACACCTGTGTTAGCAACAGTCTGCATAATTTCTTGATGTTGTGCAGCAGGTGCTAACCCAATAGCTTGTTCGACTATTTGATCACCAAAATTAGGGCAACTGGTTGTTAAAACAGATACAGTATCTAATAAGTTAGTATTTTGTGCTGCTGTGAGTAACTCGGTAAAATTAGCACAGTCAACTTCTGTCACTTGACCTACTGTAGACTCAACCGCAAAGGCAGTACTTGTAAGGGCAATACTTAAGCTTAAACCTAATACAACATTTTTCATGGTTTTCTCCTTTAACTAACTTAAAACACTTAAGCTAGTTAGTACATATAGTTATTATTCTAAATGCCATAGCATAAAAAATCAACAAGCTCTTTGCTATATCAATACTCTAAACACATTATTAATCACCATTGTAAAGGTTTATCAATGAAGTAGCCCTGAAAATAGTCAACAAATAATTTCTGAAGCTGGCTTTCCTGAGCTTCATTTTCAATTAATTCAGCAATAACTTCTATCTGTAAACTGTGCGCGATATTAACTAGAGATTGAACAAATAACTGATTTTCAGGTGATGAATCAATTTGTTGACTATAGCTGCCGTCAATTTTGACGTAGTCTGGCTTCACTTTCATCAGTTGAGTAAACGATGAAGTACTTGCCCCAAAATGCTCAAGGGTAACCTTGCAGCCTAACAGTTTTAGCTGCTTACTTAAGTAACAAACATTATTTGCATGTTGAATTAAGCTTTGTTCATTAATCTCAAATATGAACAACTCACAATGCGGTTGATTTTCTGTTAGCGTATCAATTAGCCACTGACAAAAGCTTAAGTGCGCCAATGAAGCAGAATTAATATTAATAGCGACAGGAACAGTCAAAGCAGCCGCTTTTTGAATCACAGTATTAATAACCAGTTTATCAAACTCATGTGCTAAATTAACGCGCTGAGCCACAGCCATTAAGCTACCTGTAGGTATTAAGTCCCCCGTTTCAGTATGATTGAAACGTACATAAAGCTCCTGATGAATAACTTCACTTGCGCTATTTTTTATGTTTTGAGCAAAAAAGCTGAACTCCTTATTAGCTAATAGTTGCTCTAATTCTGCTTTCCATAATGTATTACCATGTTGCATTACCGAGTTAGGGGCAAACTCCCAACCTTGCTTTGTTGATGAAGCCATCATCAACGCCGTATCAGCTTTCATAAGTACTTCAGCCATACTATTTTCAGTTGAAAAGTCAGTAATACCAATATGCGCAAAATGATTCATATATGTATTATCCTCAACTTGACTAGCAGCTTGGTTAAACTTAAGCATCAACTCAACAGCAAGGTGGTGACAATTTTCTTTGTCTATATCTGGCAAAGTAACAGCAAAATCAGCACCAGCTAATCTATAAGCATTACTTTTACTCAGTAATTTAGAGTAGTTTAATGTGCCATTAATAAGCGAGACTGCTGTTTTTACATATTCATCACCAGCGGTATAGCCATTTTCTTTATTGATACTGTCTAGGTTCGACAAACGAATTATCATCAAAAAACCTGTTGTACTTTGCTCTTTATTGATCAGTAATGCTTCGAATTGATTATTGAAAGAGCGCCTATTGGCGAGTAAAGTCAACTCATCAATATAAGCGACTTTTTGGTAGTTTTCAGTTTGCTTAGTTAACTCATTAAAGAGGGTTTGTAAAATACGAGACATTCTATTCATCGCATTAACAAATAAGTTAAGCTCAATAGGTTTTGGAATTTCATTAACCTGAATAAAGTTACCTTGGCAGATTTCATCAGCTTGTTTAGCGGCTTTTTTGATAGGTGTAGTTATTGTTTTAAGTACAAGAGAGACTAAAGTGCCGGCAATCAAAAATAAGACTAAAATCATTCCTGTACTTTTTACAGCACTCTGCCAGAGCTGCTCATAGCCAATACCGGGGTGACTAGTTATTTCTAAAGTGCTGGGCTTTACCCAGCCATCATGCACCTCTGTTGATGATGTTGGCGGTGAAAGAGGAAATAAGCTAACAAACCATGAAGGCACACTTTCAAAAGTCATCGGGTTATTTTTACTTAAAATCACTTCCCCTTTGCTATTTTTTAATAACATCGATTGATAATAACCACTATCAAATATTGCACTCATCATGCCATCGACCATAGGTAAATCATCAGGATTACCAATAAACGGCTTAATCGATAGCCCTAAAGAAGTGGCAGTGTCTTTTGCATGAGATGATAACTGGCTATCAATATAATGACGTGTGTTATCCACATTAATCCATAAGCTCCCTAAAAATACTAAAGCTAAAACTAACGTTAACCCCAAATAAAGCTGTCTAGATAAACTCATAATTCTTTATCTCTTTATTAGCCTTATAAATATAAAGCAAATTAGTAGTGTAAATATACCCGATAAAACTCATAAACTAATGACCATGTTCAATTTTATTCATCAGACTTTCCCATGCACTATGCCCACCTTTATTTTTAATTTTTCTTCCTCGACCTTGTGCTTTAGCAGCCCATAAACCGTCAGCATTAAAGCTATAAATAGGCTGCAGATCTCGTCGATAATTAGCAGGTAGTATTTGTTTATTGATATTATCAAGAATTAAAGGCATGGATTCAGGCTCTTTAAAGTAAGCCAATACCATATGTGATTGTTTGAGCTTGAGCGCTCGAACATACATTAATCTTAGTTTTTCGGGTGCTATACCTAAAGCACGTAAAGTAAAATACTTTGCAATAGCAAAGTCTTCACAGTCACCTGCATTTCTTCCTAGAAATTCAATCGGAGTTGCCCAATAATCCTCTTGTTCCCAAACACGAATATCATCAACAAATCTTACTCGATTAAAAAAACGATTTACTTGCGCTAACTTTTCTTCTTCTTTTTCAGCTTGAACCGATAACACTAATTGCTGCCATTGCTCAACACGCTCTCTAGCTTCTTGGTTATATTCTTTTTCTACTTTATTAAATAAGTCAGGAGAAAATATATCAATAACAGCATCCGCATATAACAAACCAGAGCACCAAAAGAGCACAAACAATGTGAGGCGCAATTGCTTTTTAATTTTAATGCTTTGTACCACTATGCGTTGTAAGTACACTCAACGACCAACATTAGTAATAAATATTTGCTGTTTATAAAAGAATGCAATAAACATTATAAGTCTTCGCTATAAAGTAATTAATAGTATTGTATACATAAATTATAGAATCAATCCTCGGCAATAGTAAGCGTATTTGGTATTTTTCATGAATTTGAATGAATTAGTAACAAATAATTTAGTTATAGTCAGCTATAAACAAAAAAGACCTTAAGCTTTTCAGCAAAAGGTCTTTCTATACACTATTAGTAAATATTACTTATAGTAAATTATTTACTAAAACGTCTAAAACCAAATAGGCATAGCGCGGTACCAAATAAAACAATAGCTGCAGGCTCAGGCACTTCAACTTTAGCTGCAGTAATTACTCTAAGTTGGTCAGAATAAGGTGCTCTAGCAAATAAAGATAAATCTATTTGATTACCTGATACTGTAAATACATCATTTGTACCGTTAGCACCATAAAAGGCAGCCTCTAACTCTAAACCACGACCTAAAAAGTCAGTTGGGTAAGTAACACCTGCAACACCTAAAACACTGTCACTTTTACCTAAATTCTTCGCAGTTTGTGGTTGAGCACCAGGTCTGCTTCCTGTCCAGATAACAGCAAGAATTTTAGTGTCGAAAAAGTGTGTACCCGTAGCATTGAAAGAGCCACGACTATAGTCGGTACCCACAGCATCATAGTTAAAAATAAAGCTATTCACCGTAGTACCAGCAAGCAAACTACCTGAAAGACCCGTTGCTGCAAGAAAATCAACATCAAGATCTGCACCCAGCATTACATTTTGACGTTCTGCATATAAAAAGATATCGGTATCACTTTCAGGGTTAGAGTTAACCTCTAATGATGATGGAATTTCGCTACCAGAAATAATACCTGCATTAGCAAAATTAACTAATGAAGATAAAGTGATAAGTGAAATAAGAATACTTTTAAGCATGGATGTTACTCCTATAAATTATATTAACCATTTCAATACAGCATGTTAGTGCAATATAAATGGACTGCAAACATTATACCGAAACAATGCACAATTTACGCCAATAAAAATAAATACTTTATTTACAAAGTGTTAGAAACGTCGTATTTTTAAAGAATGAAATAAAAAAGCACTATGTAAAGAAAGCTGACACAAAAAACATCTAATATTTCAATAATTTCGCTTTATGTTATAAAGTACTTAGGGACTGTTGATCTTTCGAGATTGTTTTTGCAGTTTTTTGTTGGTGTTTGTATTTATACAAGGCAGAGCCTT
>NZ_JAHKPW010000078.1 GCF_018860755.1 Colwellia sp. D2M02
AAACATTTTTTAAGCCGAGCTCAGGTTAACTAGTGAGTTAAAACACGCCCTGCTCCTAATGCAACGGTTTCATCCCAATATGACATCACAAATATTAGAGACCTGCTAAACAATGTATGAGAACACATAGGCATTGCATTGAGTGGTATAAAAATAAAAGAGAAGAGAATAATTCGAAGAGTGCTTGTTACTATAACGACAACTATTAGCAGTAGTCCTTAATGATAACTTACCTTAAAGATTTTCAAGAATTTAAAAAGAAAAAGCCAGCGGCGAAAACGCAGCTGGCAAACCATCAAAAATTTTAAATCGATTGACTCAATAAGAATCCAAAGTGGGTACTTAGTGGTTATGTGTCCTGGAGCATAACCACTAAGTTCCGTGCTTTGCCGCTGCTTAGTTAACTGAGAGAGCATTCACTTACCTAAGCAACAATTAAATAGTAATCATTCTCATTTTCAATGTCAACAATATTTTGAAATTGTTTAAAAATAAAACTACTGCTAGGTAATTTATTTTTTTAGTTTCGCAAAGGCATCAGCAAAAGCGTTGCCCATAGCGGCATTGTCAATTTTTTTCGGTTTTGTCGAACCCGCATTTCTATTTTTGTGATTACTATTCTGGTGAGGTTTTTTAGGTTGGCTCTCTGCTGATTGCGCTTTATTGTTCTTACCTTGCGCATTATTTTTAGTTTGATTAGCTGAACTCGCTTTTTCATCTAAACGCATGGTTAAGCTAATACGCTTTCTGGCAATATCAACTTCGAGTACTTTCACTTTAACAATATCGCCCGCTTTAAGTAATTCACTCGGATCACTCACAAACTTGTCGGTAATAGACGAAATATGTACTAAACCGTCTTGATGAACACCAATATCAACAAAGGCACCAAAGTTAGCCACATTAGAAACAACCCCTTCTAACACCATACCAAGCGTTAAATCCGCCATAGTATTAACGCCTTCAGCAAAAGTAGCCGTTTTAAATTCAGGGCGCGGATCGCGATTAGGTTTAATAAGTTCATTAATAATTTCTTTCACGGTCACTTCACCAAAGTGCTCATCAGCCACTGTTGCTGCATCAACCTTGCTCAGTGCAGTTTCATTATTAAGTAACTGTAAGGCATCAAGGTTTAATTGCTTAACAATACGCTCAACAACGGGGTATGTTTCAGGGTGCACCGCAGATTGATCTAATGGGTTATCGCCATCAACAATTCGTAAAAATCCAGCCGCTTGCTCGAAAGCTTTCGGACCAAGACGAGCAACTTTTTGTAACTGGCTTCTATTAGTAAAGCGCCCTTCGCTATCACGATACGCAACAATGTTATTCGCCATGGTTTTGGTTAACCCTGAAATGCGTGTTAATAGTGCCGCGGAAGCGCTATTTAAATCAACGCCAATGGCGTTTACACAGTCTTCTACTACATCATCAAGGGTGTTACTTAGTTTACTTTGACTTACGTCGTGTTGATATAAGCCGACACCTATTGCTTTTGGGTCTATTTTTACTAGCTCAGCTAACGGGTCTTGTAAACGACGAGCAATTGATACCGCACCACGTAACGACACATCTAAATCAGGAAATTCTTTAGCCGCAAATTCAGAGGCTGAATAAACAGAAGCGCCAGCTTCGCTAACCACTACTTTAGTCGGTATAACAAGGTTAGTTTTAGCTTCATCGTTATTTAGCGCTTTAATTAGCTCATCAATGAGCTTGTCACTTTCACGTGAACCTGTGCCATTACCAATCGCTATTAATTCAATTTTATACTGACGACATAAATTCACTAAAGTGCGTATCGATTTATCCCAATGGTTTTGTGGAGCATGAGGAAAAATAGTGGTGGTATGTAATAGCTTTGCGGTGCTATCAACAATGGCAATTTTACAACCTGTTCGTAAACCAGGATCTAACCCTAAAGTTACTTTAGCGCCAGCAGGTGGAGCCATTAATAAATCATGTAAGTTATTAGCAAATACTTTAATCGCTTGTTCTTCTGCTTGTTCTCTTAATTGCGTTAACAGTTCAGTGGTTAAGCTTTTGCTCAATTTCTCTTTCCAGGTGAGCTGCACTACTTTGGTTAAAAATTTTGCTCCGGCTTGTTGCGTTAGGCGTAACGTTAGGTGTTCACTAATAACCTGTTCAGCACTTGAAACACGCTGGCTTTCCTGCCCTGGGTCAACATCTATCGACAGTTGAATAAATCCTTCATTTCGTCCACGTAACATCGCTAACATACGGTGCGACGGGACATTGCGGAGTAATTCGTTATGATCAAAGTAATCACGATACTTGGCCGCTTCTTGTGTTTTAGCTTTAACAACACTACTTGTTAAGTGTGCTTGTTTAAGAATATGTCGACGTAACTTTTGTAATAACGCGGCATCTTCACTAAAGCGCTCAGCAAGAATATAACTTGCCCCTTCAAGTACTGCGGCTTCATCAGCAAAACCCGCCTCAACATTAATATAATTTTTAGCTTCAACTTCTGGGTTAAGCTGCCAATTATTGAATAGCTGATTTGCCAGCGGCTCAATACCCGCCTCACACGCGATTTTTCCTTTAGTGCGACGCTTAGGCTTATATGGTAAATATAAATCTTCTAAGGTAGTTTTATTATCTGCATTATCAATTAACTGATTCAGCGCAGGGGTAAGCTTACCTTGTTGCTTAATATTGGTTAGAATAATTTGACGTCTGTCATTAAGCTCACGTAAATAGCTCAAGCGCTTTGCCAAGTGGCGTAAGTGGTTATCGTCTAACCCTTGAGTCGCTTCTTTACGATAACGCGCGATAAAAGGCACGGTTGAGCCGTCATCAAGTAAGGTAATAGCGGCATTAATTTGTGACGTACTAACTTTAAGTTCTTGAGCGATTGTGTCAGCAATAGTTAACATTAAATTGCAATTCCAACTAAGAAAAAATAAAAGCAAATCATAACAGAAAATAACTTTAGCGAAAATCAGCAACTGCTATGGGTGGTAGATATTTTATAGTGGCTTACAAGTAATCATTAATGGCTATTAATGTGCATATAGCGTAAGTGAAGTCAGAGAAGCATTTATTAAACCAAGATCAGGTTAAATAATGTTAACTATTCGGCAGATAAGTTATTACGGTTTGGGTCTAACCGCATTTCCTCCTGAGGATTTGGCTTGATATGCAGCTTTATCAGCTAAATTAAACAGTGCTTTATAATCAAATACATCTTGTTCAGTAGAAGAAACGCCGAAACTACCCGAAATATTAACTTCATCATGATTAACATTAAGTTGCTTAATAAGCGCTCTAATCATTTCAGCTTTCTGAATAGCCTCTTGCTTTGAGCAATTAGGTAGTACTAATAAAAATTCATCTCCTCCCAAGCGAACGGCAGTATCTTCTAATCGGCAATTTTTTTGTAAAACACCAGCTACTTTTAGTAAAACGTCATCGCCCTGTTCATGGCCAAAATTGTCATTAATGTATTTAAACTTATCAAGATCAATCATGATTAAGCTTAGTGGGTGGGCATGACGTTTGACTTGACTTAACGATTTACGTATCGCTAAATGTAAATAATAACGATTAAATAAACCGGTTAGCTGATCGGTCATCGCAATTTTTTCAAGCTCTTTCTTTTGTAAAATCACTTGTTGATACAAGTGGCGCGTATCGATAAGATTTTTAACTCTTACCGCCAATTCGGCCTGTAAAACCGGTTTAGTAATAAAATCATTCGCTCCTACTTTTAATGCGCGAATTCTTTCATATGAATTACTAATTGACGATATTGCCAGAATAGGAATACTTTTCTTTTCATCACTACGTGCTCTGATCGCTTGAATAACATCAATACCATCGCGATCACCGGGTAAAATAATATCTAGCAATACTAAATCGTAATGATTATTTGCAAAGGCTTCGATACTTTCATCTGCCGAAGTAAAGTGCTCAACGGTCAGACCCATTTGCGCAAGAATCTCCATAGTCATGTTTGCTAATGTTAAGTGATCTTCCACATACAACACATGTCCTGAGCTTTCACAAACAACCAACTCACCTTCACTAATATGAGCGAGTGTTTTTTTCAACTCGGTAATATCCATTTTTTGACATACTGCATTAATATCAGCAGTGTGCATTTTGTCTAATTTACCCTGCTCAGTTTCACTCGATAATATAATGATAAAGGCATTACTTTGCCGTGATTTCAACTGATGGGCGAGTTCAACGCCTAGCATGTCAGATAGTTGCATTGAAACACAAACTAAGCCAAAGTCATTACTTTCACAGGCCTTAAGCGCCTCTGCACCTGAGGTAACTTCTTCGGGTATAATTGAGTAACCGTACAAAAACTCTTTTAATAGCGCTCGATAGGTTTTAGAAGAATCAACAATTAACGCTTTCATTGATACACAGCCTCAGAGTAAATAATCTTAACTCAATTATGGTAGGTATTTTTATATATGCCAATCACCTATACTTGACCCGTTGCTTAACCTAACTTAATAATGACCCCATGAAAAAATCAAACTACATTACTCGCGCTGGTTGGGATCGACTCGATCAAGAGTTAAAATTTCTCTGGAAAGACGAACGTCCTAAAATAACCCGTTCGGTAAGTGAAGCGGCAGCCCAAGGCGATCGCAGTGAGAATGCTGAATACATTTATGGTAAGAGACGACTACGCGAAATTGACCGCCGAGTGCGATTTTTAATGAAGCGTACTGAAGAGTTAACCATAGTTTACCCTGACCCACAGCAAGAGGGCCGTGCATTTTTTGGTGCTTGGGTTACCTTAATTAATGAAGCCGACAAAGAGTTTGTCTATCGTATCGTTGGACCCGATGAGTGGGACGTAAAACGTGGCGAGATTAGTATCGACTCACCTATGGCACGCGCCTTACTAGGTAAAGCGGTTGACGATGAAGTAGTGGTACAAACTCCTGAAGGTGAAAAAATATTTGATATTATTGCCATTGCTTATAAAAAATAGTGTGTCACTATCAATAATCAAATTGAAACCCTATCTGAATATGTGCGCCACGCATCCATTTTTCGCCATCAAGGGTAACAGTATCTAGCGTACTTGCCACATCAATATTGATAAATTTCATTACTGTTATTCCCGCATTGAGGTAAGAAAGCTGCGACCCTGCTAAATTACGGCTAAAACCAATTCTCGCACTAGGTAACCACCAACTATCATTTGCGTAACCGCCTGTGATTGTAAGCCATTGATATCTATCTTTCATCGGGTCAACAGTAGGGTTTGCATCAAGCTCAGCATTAAGGCTCCACTGCCTGTCATCAGTATAAATACCTGCTTCAAGCTTTACTTGACGCTGCATAGTAAAAGACTTGTGGCTAGATAGTTTACGTATAATTTGTAAAGAGTTGAAATCGTCTTCCAGCTCAGGGTATTCATAAGTATTTTCAATGAGGTTAGTAACAGATGCACCGACTTGGTAATTATCTGTCGCCCACACTAGCCCTAAGTCAATATCAAAACCGTTTTCATAGATGAGGTCGGCATCTTTAATGTCATTAAACAATGCTTCAGAATCAGTAACATCACCTAATCGCGTACTCACATTTGTTAAACCTACACGATAAAAGTTAGGCTTTACCCCCCAATATAAGTTCCCAGCTCCCGAAGATAATGCTTTAGCACTGTATGCTAGTGAAGCTCGAAAAACCGTCGTGGCTTTTACCAGTAGTAAACTGTCATTATCGATGCTTAATTTCACCTTTTGATTAGCCGGATTATAAAAAAGGGTAATACCTCCTGATAAGTCAAGCGCTTGAACTGGATCGCTTTCATTGAAGTCGGGTATAGTCTTTAATTGCGTTCTCGCTTGTTCACTATCAAAGTTAATATCTTCAAAAATGCCTACAGCTTTAGCATTACCCTTAAAATCAGTGCTAAATAGCAAACTGCCACCGTAAAAATCATCGCTCAAGACAAAACTGGCATTTGCGATAGCTTCAGCTTTACCGTAACCTTCGGTAGTAATTAATGCTAAAACTCCTGCCGTGGTTAGCACTTTATCTTCTAAAACGTCGATTCGGTCCTCTAATTCAGGATACGCTTGAAACAAGTCCTCCCATGTGTAATCTCTAATAGGGTTTTCTAGGCTAGGTGGAGATCCTGGGGTACCCTCATCTTCGCTTGGTGAAAATTGCGACGATATATCATCTATTTTTGCAAATAACTCATCTAAATCGCCATATTCCAAACCCGCACCAAACTCAATAATACCTCCGGTCATCACGTAAGGATCGTTTCGCTCAATCACTAACGCCGCAGCGGCTGGATTACCCGCATTAGTTAGCGCGCGCTGCGAGTAGTTTAACCCTCCGCTTGGATGGCTATTAGCAAGCGCCTTTATTGGTATTAACAAAAGTAATAAAGAGGTAATAAAAAAGATATTAACATTTTGAAGTGGTTTGTTAATCGTATATGGCGACATCAAGAAAGAGTATGTCAAAATAGTAATCACCTTAAAAAAATAAACTACCTAAGAGCTGTTGAACTTTCAGAGGTAAAATTTATTCAATTTAAAACGGATTTAATTGCAGCCCGAGTTTTTTATTATAGTTATTCTATTAAAAAGCGAGCAACCATGGATAAATCTATTTTTTATCAAAATCACCACTAAAATTAGCATACAACTCAAAAATGGCTAATAAAGTAGTGATTAAAAAAATAGCGACATGCTTTTACTATTTAATGAGCCTACTGCGTACTGGTGTCTGACAAACATCAAGTACTGGAGGTGGCTTTTTATAAAAAAAGGCATTGTCACGAGCACGTCGCTGAGCAATACGTTTAGCAAAAGCTTTATTATCGGTATTTTCCACTTCAATAATTAACTGCTCTTGTGCTGGTACATCAGCCATTAATTGCATTTGAGTGATCACCGTATGTTGTGCTGCGCTAATTGGCTTTTCGCCTTCTATTACACTGGTACGCTGTATTGCTTGAATATGCTGCATACCATAAACCACACGACCAAAAATCGTCATAATGCGATCTAAATAACGCGGCGCTTGCCCTATTACAAAGTAAAAATGACTTGAGGCACTGTCGGGATCATTACTACGCGCCATTGCCAAGGTTCCGGGGCAATGCGTTAGCCATGCCTGACCACCTTGCTCGTTTTGATGAGTGGCCAATGCGAAACCGGCTTTAAAACCTGTTTGCTCTGCAAATAAATCGGATTGTTGCACTGGCGTAAATGACCAATTTTTATCGATGCTCCATTCGCCCTCAATCGCTAACGTGGTCACTGCTTTATCTTTTACACTGCCGTCTTTAGGTCCTGCTTGTGCGACAAAACCATCAATAACACGATAAAAAGCCGTACCATCATAAAAGCCTTGCTGCACTAATTGGCTAAACTGCTTTACATGATTTGGTGAAAATTGTGGTGCTAGTTCAATAACTACTTTACCGTGCGGCAACGTCAGTAGCACCGTCTTTTTAGGGTCTAACTGCCGCCATAAACTCTCATTGGGCTCACTAGGTAAACTACTTGCTGTGCTATAAGCCGGCTTAATCGCCGCAAAAAATGTTATTGCAGTAAGAGCTAGCCCTAAAGTAACTTTAGATAAAAACAGTTTATTCATAATCAACATCAAATATATGCCAAGAAAATTAAATGCTATCATAGCGGTTTCAAAAATTTAAGTTGGAGTTTTATTCGTGAACAAAAGTGTTATTACCAATATTATTGCCGTAACGGTAACGCTATTAGGGTACTTTACCAACCAAGCAATTATATTTACCGTGGGTATTTTTGCCTTATCAGGCGCTATTACTAACTGGTTAGCAATACACATGCTCTTTGAAAAAGTGCCTTTTTTATATGGCTCTGGCGTAATACCAGCACGTTTTGACGAGTTCAAACTGGCGATAAAACAATTAATGATGGAGCAATTTTTTACTGAAGATAATATCGACCGCTTCTTGTCCAACAGTTCAGGTAAAGCCAGTCCATTAAACTTAACTCCTGTTATTGAGAAAGTTGATTTAACATCTGCATTTAACAACTTAGTCGAAGTTATTGAACAATCGTCATTTGGCCCAATGCTTGCCATGGTTGGCGGCAGTGAAGCAATCCAGCCGATGAAAGCGCCTTTTATTGAAAAAATGAAAGCCTCAATACAAGAAATAAGTCAAAGCGAGCAATTTAATACACTACTACGTGAAGAGTTAGAGCAGCCCAACATGATTGCCAGTATGCGTGACAAAGTGAGCGACATTATTGATAAGCGCCTAAACGAACTAACTCCTCAGTTAGTAAAAGAAATCATTCAAGCGATGATAAAAAAGCACTTAGGTTGGTTGGTTGTTTGGGGTGGTGTGTTTGGTGGCGCTATCGGTTTAATTGCTGCATTAACTAAAAACTTTTAGTCACTAGGCAAAGACTTATAAAACAATCAATAAAAAATGTAAAAATTAGTCTTAATATTTAGCGAAAATACCACAAAAATCGCTTTAATTTCGCCCTGTGCTTAGGGTATGCTTGAATGATTAAAATTTGGGAAGTATTGCGAGTAATAGCAATGACGCTTTATTCAGTTTTTCCCGTACAACATAAGGTAAACTTCTGTCATGTTTGGTAGTTTAAAGGCTTTGCCTGCCGATCCAATTTTAGGATTATTGGCTAAATATAGAAAAGACACTAACCCAAATAAAATCGATTTGGGTGTTGGCGTATACAAAAATGAAGCAGGTCATACTGCTATTCTTAATTGTGTAAAAAAAGCTGAGCAACACCGCCTAACTACCGAAGACACCAAAGTTTACATTGGCCCTACAGGCTCTGAGCTATTTAATGTTGAAATGGCTAACTTAGTTTTTGGTCAAAACCATAAAGTATTAACTGAAAACCGTGCACGTACTGTGTCAGCTCCAGGTGGTACAGGCGCATTACGTGTTGCTGCTGAATTTATTAAATCATGTAAAGCAGGCGCTACTGTTTGGGTAAGTAACCCAACATGGGCAAATCATACGGGTTTATTTGAAGCGGCTGGCTTACAAGTTAAAACTTACCCTTATTACGATTACGAAAACAAAGGCTTAGACTTCGACGGTATGTTAGCAGCACTGAAAGAAGTGTCTAGCGACGACGTAGTATTACTACACGCTTGTTGTCATAACCCAAGCGGTATGGACTTAAACAACGAGCAATGGCAACAAGTTGCTGAAGTAGCAAAAAGCGTTGGTTTTACACCATTAATCGACATGGCTTACCAAGGTTTTGGTACCGGTTTAGATGAAGACGCTTACGGCTTACGTTTAATGGCTGAAACTGTTAACGAAATGATTGTATGTAGCTCATGTTCTAAAAACTTTGGTTTATATCGTGAACGTATTGGTGCTTGTACTATTATTGGCGAATCAGCCCTTAGCGTAGATATTGCTAGTTCAGTATTACTTTCTGTCGTTCGTGTTATTTACTCTATGCCACCAGCACACGGTGCCGCTATTGTAGAAACCATTTTAAGCTCTGATGAGTTACGTAACGAATGGCACAGCGAGTTAAAAGAAATGCGTGACCGCATTAACGGTAACCGCCAACTATTAGTTGATAAGTTAATTGAAAATGGCGTAACGCGCGACTTTAGCTTTATTGCTCGTCAAAGCGGTATGTTCTCTTTCTTGGGTATTACCCCAGAGCAAGTACAACAACTACAAGACGAATACAGCATATACATGGTCGGTTCAAGTCGTATGAGTATTGCTGGTATTGCCAATAGTAATGTTGATTACTTAGCGCAATCTATTGCAAAAGTTTTATAACTAACACTTTGCAATAAAAACAGGCTGGGCTTTTTTTACGTGAATAGCGTAAAATAAGGTTCAGCCTTTTTTATTGGCTATTTTTAATATTCAACACACCTTATAGGAGCACCTTGTGACTGTGCCAGGCAACTTATTCATTCTTTCAGCACCAAGCGGCGCTGGTAAATCAAGCCTAATCAAGGCATTACTTTCACAAGAAAATTCGGTTGCAACACGCCCAATGCAGGTGTCGGTATCACATACTACTCGCGCACCTCGTCCTGGTGAAAATAATGGCGAACATTATCATTTTGTTAGTGTAAATGAGTTCAAAAAACAAATTAGCAAGAATGCCTTTTATGAATATGCTGAAGTGTTTGATAATTACTACGGTACTTCTGAAGTCGCTATTGATGCACAACTTGCGCAAGGCATTGATGTTTTTTTAGACATTGACTGGCAAGGTGCCCAGCAAGTTCGCATGAAAAAACCCTCAGTGACTACTATTTTTATTAGCCCCCCCTCAAAACAAGAGCTTGAAAAGCGTTTACGTAATCGCGGTCAAGACAGTGAAGAAGTAATTGCCAGCCGCATGGCACAAGCGCAAGCTGAATGTTCTCACTATCAAGAATTTGATTACATTATTGTTAATGACAATTTTGAGCAAGCCGTCAGCGAATTAAACGCAATTGTATTAAATCAGCGTTTAAAATGCCGTCAGCAAGCACAAACTCACGCACAACTATTTGCAGAGCTGTTAAGCGACGCGTAGTTTATTAGCAAGTAGTATTTGCAATGACATAACCGCAGCGTTAATTTTTCTTGCTTAATTAGCAAGCGCTAAGTAAACTATGCGGCTATTTTGTAAGTTGTTTTATTTTATTAGTTGGAGTGACCAAATGGCTCGCGTAACTGTTGAAGATGCCGTAGAAAAAGTCGGTAATCGTTTTGATTTGGTGCTAGTTGCATCACGTCGTGCTCGTCAAATTGCTACGGGCGGAAAAGATCCATTAGTTGAAGTTGAAAACGACAAGCCAACGGTAATTGCTTTGCGTGAAATAGAAGCTGGCTTAATCACTACTGATGTAATGAACACTTCTGACCGTAAAGAGCGCATTCAGCAAGATAATGCTGAATTAGACGCAGTAGCAGCAATTGTTGGTGGTCAACAACAAGACGAATCAGGTCAAATTTAAGCGCGCTCTTCTCACTGAACCGTTTATTATTTAACCATTAAAACGCGTACCTTATTCTGCTTACAATCAGAAGCAAGGTTACGCGTTTTTTATTGCTTTGCATTTAACAAAAATGCCGCGTATTCTAGTATTTATTCTCCCGTTTTTAGTTATTTGGAGTAGTCAATGTACTTATTTGAACCCCTAAAAGAACTCTGCTCAACCTATCTATCAAAAGTACAAATTGATTTACTTAAACATGCCTACATTGTGGCTAGAGATGCCCACGATGGCCAAATGCGTTCAAGTGGTGACCCTTATATTACTCACCCTGTAGCCGTCGCGATTAATTTAGCTAAAATGCACCTTGATCACGAAACCTTAATGGCGGCTTTACTTCATGATGTTATTGAAGATACTGAAGTTACTAAAGAAGATTTAGCGGCATTATTTGGTGATACCGTTGCTGACTTAGTTGAAGGAGTTAGTAAACTCGACAAGCTTAAGTTTGATAATAAAGAAGAAATGCAAGCGGAGAACTTCCGTAAAATGGTACTTGCCATGGTGCAAGACATTCGCGTTATTTTAATTAAACTCGCTGACCGTACTCACAACATGCGCACCTTGGGTTCATTAAGACCCGACAAGCGTCGCCGTATAGCTCGTGAAACCTTAGAAATATATGCACCCATTGCCAATCGCTTAGGTATTCACGATATAAAAAATGAATTAGAGCAATTAGGCTTTCAAGCACTTTACCCTATGCGCTCTCGTGCACTAGGCTCTGCAGTAAAAAGCGCACGCGGTAACCGCAAAGCCATTGTTGATAATATTCAAAAAGAAATCTTATCACGCTTAGAAGAAAGTGGAATTGAAGCACAAGTACAAGGCCGTGAAAAACACTTGTATTCTATTTACCGTAAAATGCTCAATAAAGAGCTAATGTTCAACGAAGTAATGGATATATACGCCTTTCGCGTTATTGTTCATGAAAAAATTGATAACTGTTACCGCGCGTTAGGGGCAATGCACAACTTATTTAAGCCGATTGAAACTCGTTTTAAAGACTATATTGCTATTCCAAAAACCAATGGTTATCAATCGCTACATACTTCTTTAATTGGTCCGCACGGTATTCCTGTTGAGATTCAAATTCGTACCCAAGATATGGATCAAATGGCTGATAAAGGGGTTGCTGCGCATTGGCTTTACAAACAAGATGGCGACAATAGCGATACCACTGCACAAATGAAAGCCCGTCGCTGGATGCAAAGTTTACTTGAATTACAGCAAAGTGCTGGTAGCTCATTTGAATTCATTGAAAACGTTAAGTCTGATTTATTTCCCGAAGAAATTTATGTATTTACCCCAGATGGTCGCATTATTGAACTACCAATGGGCGCTACCGCGATTGATTTTGCTTACGCAGTGCACACTGACGTTGGTAACTCTTGTGTGGGCGTTAAGGTTGATCGCAAACCTTTCCCTATGAGTAAACCAATAGATTCAGGGCAAACTATTGAAATTGTTACCTCAAAAGCGGCTAGACCTAATGCAACGTGGCTAAACTTTGTGGTAACCGCTAAGGCACGTTTACAAATACGAACCTACCTGCGTAGCCGTGAAAAAGATGAATCGCATACTTTAGGTTTACGCTTATTGAGCCATGCGCTGGGTAAGTCTAAATTAGCAGATATTAGCCAAGAAAAAATTGCAGAAGTTGTAAAACAAAGCGGTTATAGCACTTTTGATGAGCTGCTAACCCATATCGGCTTAGGCAACGCATTAAGCATTGGTATTGCACGCCGCTTAACTGATGAATTTACCGAAGATAACGACAATACCGACACTAATCGCGCCAAAATGCCAATTAAAGGTACCGAAGGCATGCTCGTTAGTTACGGCAAATGTTGTCGCCCTATTCCGGGTGACGCTATTTTAGCTTACTTAAGCCCAGGTAAAGGGTTAATGGTGCATCAACAAGGCTGTCGTAATATCAAAGGTCATGAACAAGGGAGCTTATTCCCAGTAAAATGGGACAGTGATATTAATAAAGAGTTTATTGCTAAGTTACGTGTTGAAATTGTTAATCACCAAGGGGCACTCGCCTTACTAACCAATGTGGTCGCTAAATGTGGCTCTAACGTCCACAGCTTAAATTCTGGCGAGAAAGAAGCCGGTTTATATGTAATAGACATGGAAATAACTTGTCGCGATCGCATTCACTTAGCTGATATTATTAGAAAAATTAAAGTAATGGTTGACGTACAACGCGTCATCAGAAATAAATAATTATTGAATTAGGAAGAAGTATGAAAAGCATTATTAATACCGAGCAAGCTCCAAGCGCAATTGGTACATACAGCCAAGCTGTAAAAGTAGGCAACACTGTGTATTTATCAGGTCAAATCCCATTGATTCCTGAAACAATGGAAGTGATTGAAGGCGGCTTTAGTGAGCAGGCTGAACAAGTATTTAAAAACTTAGTGGCAGTATGTGAAGCGGCAGGTGGCAGCATTAACGATATGGTTAAAGTGAACATTTTCATGACCGATTTAGATAACTTTGCCACAGTTAATGAAATAATGAGTCGTTATTTCAAAAAGCCTTATCCAGCAAGAGCGGCAATTCAGGTATCTAAATTACCTAAAGCCGTAGATATTGAAATTGACGGTATTATGGAACTGCCTAGCGTTAACTAAAAATAGGCTTCATTAATACTATTTAAGCTGCATTATCTACGCTGTGAGTTCAAGTCACTTATCGACATAAGCTCCATGAACTCACAGCTTGAAAGCTTTGCTTAAATAGCATTTATATTGCCTCTTGGGCTCGCTCAGACGAAGTATAAGTAGCTCATAAAGATTTTATATTAGATCATATTATTTAAAAGAATAAACCAACATGACTCCAGAAAGATTAGCACGCATAAATACCATGTTAGACAAGCGCCAACCAGATTTAACAGTCTGCATGGAAGGTCTTCATAAATCTCATAACTTAGCCGCGGTTGTACGTACTTGTGATGCCATTGGTATTAGCGATGTTCATGCAGTATGGAAAAGTGAAGAAGCTGAGGTGCGTGGTGGCAGTGCGGCCGGTAGTCAAAACTGGATTGACGTTCATAATTACCATAAAACAGCGGATGCCATTGCCGCGTTAAAAGCCCAAGGCATGCAAGTATTAGTAACTAATTTGTCAGATACTGCAGTTAATTTCACCGAAATTGATTATACCAAGCCAACAGCGATTATTTTAGGGCAAGAAAAATTTGGTACCTCAAAAGAAGCGCTTGAATTAGCAGACCAAGACATTGTTATTCCTATGGTTGGCATGGTGCAATCGTTAAACGTATCGGTGGCTTGCTCGGTAGTTTTATACGAAGCACAGCGCCAACGTGTTGCTGCTGGCATGTATGAGCAACCACGATTAAGTAATGAGCGCCGTCAACGCATTTTATTTGAAGGTGGGCATCCTATCTTTGCCGAGGCTTGTCAACGTAAAGGCTTACCTTACCCTGTTATTGACGAACAAGGTCAAATTGTTGCTGATGATGACTGGTGGCAAAAAATGCAAATGAACAAAAGTGCCTGGCAACATCTCGACGATTAAGCCTATCTAATCAACATTAGGAATGTAACGCCATGGCAATGGAGGCACTAAGTAAACTCTCACAAGTCCCCCTTTCAACATTAAAAGGTGTCGGACCTAGCTTAGCGACTAAACTAGAAAAGATTGGCTTACTTAGCGTACAAGATTTACTGTTCCATTTGCCATTGCGTTATGAAGATAAAACCCGAGTTACCACAATACGTGATTTAATCCCTGGGGTTTCCACCAATATTATTGGTGAAATCACCGGCAACCAAATTACGCAAGGTAAGCGTCGTATGCTGGTGGTTACCTTGCATGACGGCACTGGTAGTATTCAACTCAATTTTTTTAGTTTTTCTGCCAGCCAAAAAAACAGCTTAGCGATTGGTCGTACTATTCGCTGTTACGGTGAAATTAAGCGCGGTCCACGTGGCTTTCAAATTGTTCATCCAGAATACAAATCTCTTGATGATGACCGTGAATTAACCCCTGTTGAAGAAACGCTAACGCCTGTTTACCCCAGTACCGATGGGTTAAGACAACACTCCCTAAGAGCATTAACCGAACAGGCACTTATTCGCTTACAGCGCGGCAGCGTAGAAGAGTTACTACCGCCGAGTTTATTTTCAGAGCAATATAGCCTCAGCCAAGCCTTAGCGATTATTCACCGTCCGCCGCCAGATGTTTCAGTAGAGCAATTAGAATTAGGTAAGCACCCTGCGCAACTACGCTTAATTAAAGAAGAGTTACTCGCTCACAACTTGAGTATGCAAAAACTAAGACAAAGCAGTGATATTCATGATTCACTCGCATTGCATGGTAGTGAGCAAACTAAGCAAGCCTTTCTTGATTCTTTGCCTTTTGCGCCAACTAACGCACAAGCACGCGTAGTTGACGAAATAAAAACCGACCTTGCTAAACATCACCCAATGATGCGTTTAGTGCAAGGTGATGTTGGCTCAGGTAAAACTTTAGTGGCAGCATTAGCCTCGTTAACCGCGATTAGCGAAGGTTATCAGGTCGCGCTGATGGCACCTACCGAAATACTAGCCGAGCAACATGCAATAAACTTTGCTAAGTGGTTCGAGCCGCTTAATATTTCAGTAGGCTGGCTTGCAGGTAAAACCAAAGCAAAAGCACGACGATTAGCGTTAGAGCATATTGCCAATGGTGATATGCAAATGGTGATAGGTACACACGCTTTATTTCAGGCTGATGTTATCTTCAAAAACTTAGTGCTGATTATTATTGATGAACAACATAAGTTTGGCGTACATCAACGATTATCACTACGTGAAAAAGGTGTCTTCGATAATAAATATCCGCACCAACTGATTATGACAGCGACTCCTATTCCACGCACCTTAGCGATGACCGCTTATGCCGATCTTGATACCTCAGTAATTGATGAATTACCACCGGGGCGCACCCCTATTAATACCATAGCCCTGCCTGACTCACGCCGTGATGATGTGATTGAGCGTATTAGACAAGGTTGTATTAATGACAATCGCCAAGCTTATTGGGTTTGTACCTTAATTGAAGAGTCCGAAGTTTTACAATGCCAAGCTGCTGAAGATACTGCGCTTTATTTAAAAGAACAGCTTCCTGAGTTAACCATAGGCTTAGTGCACGGGCGAATGAAAGCAATTGAAAAACAAGAAATAATGGACGGTTTTAAAGCCGGCTCTATTGATTTACTGATTGCCACTACCGTAATAGAAGTGGGCGTTGATGTACCTAACTCTAGCTTAATGGTAATAGAAAACCCAGAGCGCTTAGGTTTAGCACAACTGCATCAACTACGCGGTCGTGTTGGTCGAGGCTCAGTCGCATCACATTGTGTGCTAATGTACAAAGCACCATTGTCAAAAACCGCGACTAAACGATTAGCAGTATTACGTGAGAGTAATGATGGCTTTGTCATTGCAGAAAAAGATTTGGAAATACGCGGACCTGGTGAGTTATTAGGCACACGTCAAACGGGCTTAGCCGAGTTAAAAATTGCCGACCTAGTACGCGATGGCTACTTAATTAGTGAAATTCAACAAAAAGCTTACTTAATATCACGCCAACACTCTGAATATATGCAACCATTAATTCAACGTTGGTTAGGTAATAAAGAACAGTATTCTAATGCTTAATTAAAAACAATGATAATGTTGGTATTACCTAAGGAAAGTGAATGTCAGTACAAATATTATTAAAAACCTTGTTGTTTATATCACTGTTAATACTAACTAGCCTCTCGGCGATAGCAAAATCAATTGATAACACACTCACTATTGAGTACACCTTAGCGGGTAAAACCACCATTATTATTGGTGAAAAAACAAAACAGGGTTATCGCTTTAATAAAAGCTCTACTAAAGTGGTTCATTTAGCAACCACTAGCTGGCCTCCTTATATTAGCGAAGGTAATTGCAATAAAGGTTGGGTGTTTAAGCTTGCAGCCGCACTGCTAGTTAGCAAAGGTTATCAAGTTAATATTAACTTTTACCCGTGGGCACGCTCAAAAATGCTTGCCGAACAAGGGCTGGTCGATATTGTATTTCCTCAATATGATAATAGAAAAACAAATAACGCTGAGACTGTTACTACAAACAATCCACTTGTTTTAAGTGACCCCTTTCCTGGCGGAACCCTCTCGCTAATCACTCATAAAGATAGTGCCGCTTTAAAGGCTGATGATTTAACCATTTTATATAATAAAGTGGTTGGGGTCGTTAGAGGCAATAACTACACTGTAGAAATAAATAATATGGTCAATACACATATTTTTTCGGTCGTGGAAGCGGTCGATGAGCTACAGCTGGTTAGGATGATGGTAGCAAAGCGTGTTGATTTTATTTTAGGTGATCGGAAAGTGTTTAATCATAGCGTCACTATTAGCAAACTTTCTGATACGGAAAAGCGCGACTTGCTACAACAGTTAAAATTGTTGGAGCCTAGTTTAGCTGAACATCCGTTGTTTTTTGCGTTAAGTACCAAAAGGCCACATTGGCAATCATTACAAACAGATCTTAATGATGCGTTACAACGCTTTAAAGTCTCAGGAGAAACTCAGCGCTTTATCGACAAAAACGCTACATTTCGCTGCTACCAACCTGAAATAGAGTACACTCCTTTATAATAGTGCTAAGTAGCAGCGACATATTTAGCCGTTAGTGCGCTTCATCCCAGTTGTCTCCAATGCCATATTCGGCAATAAGAGGCACACTCAGTTCAACGGCATTATTCATTAACGCTACGAGCTTTTGTGTCGTTTCTTCAACAATATCTTGATGAATTTCAAAAATTAATTCATCGTGTACCTGCATAGTCATTTTCACTCGGTCATCATTTTGCTCAAGTAGCCACTGATCAACCGCTAACATTGCCTTTTTGATAATATCGGCTGCCGTACCTTGCATTGGCGCATTAATCGCAGCACGCTCTGCAGCTTTTTTACGCATACCATTTTTAGCATTAATATCAGGTAAATACAGACGACGACCAAAAATAGTTTCAACATAGCCTTGCTCTGTTGCTTGTTGACGAGTGTCTTCCATATAGGTTAATACGCCAGGATAGCGCTGGAAGTACTTGTCTTGGTACTCTTGAGCTTGCTGACGGCCAATATTAAGCTGTTTAGCTAAACCAAAGGCCGACATGCCATAAATTAAACCAAAGTTAATTGCTTTAGCACTACGGCGTTGATCTGTGGTTACTTCATCAAGCTCAACTGCAAAAATCTCAGCCGCGGTTGCTTTATGAATATCTTTACCTTCGCTAAACGCAGTCACTAAACCTTTATCGTTAGATAAGTGCGCCATAATGCGCAATTCTATTTGCGAGTAATCTATAGCGACAATTTTATGATCTTTGGGAGCAATAAATGCTTGGCGAATTTTACGACCTTGCTCACTACGAATTGGAATATTTTGCAGGTTCGGCTCAGTAGAAGATAAACGACCCGTTGCCGTTACCGCTTGATGGTATGATGTATGTAAACGCCCTGTTTTCGGGCTTACCATTAGCGGGAGCTTATCAGTATAGGTAGACTTTAATTTACTTAAGCCTCGGTTTTCTAATATGACTTTCGGTAACGGGTAATCGAGCGCTAATTCTTGTAACACTTCTTCTGCCGTGGAAGGCGCGCCTTTTGGTGTCTTTTTGATGACCGGAATTTTTAATTCTTCAAACAATATTTGTTGAAGTTGCTTAGGTGAGCCTAAATTGAAGCTCTTACCTGCTAAGTTATGCGCTTCAATTTCAAGTTCATCTAAACGCTGACCTAAACTATGGCTTTGTTGGTCTAAAACATCACTATCAATTAATACGCCGCCTTGCTCCATACGGGCTAATACCGGCAGTAATGGCATTTCTATGTCGTTAAATACACTTAATGGCTTTTCTGATTGCGCTAAGGCAGGGAAAATGGCTTGGTGTAAACGTAATGTAATGTCAGCATCTTCAGCGGCATAATAACCCGCTTTTTCAATATCTATTTGGTTAAAAGTTAATTGCTTAGCGCCTTTACCGGCAATATCTTCAAAGTGTACTGTGCTATAACCTAAATATTTAAGCGCTAGCGCATCCATATTATGACGTGTAGCAACGCTGTTATAACAGTACGACTCAATCATAGTATCAAACGCAATACCTTTAACTTCAATGTTGTACTGACTAAGGACGTTGGCATCGTACTTTAAGTTTTGGCCAATTTTTTTAATCTCAGTGCTTTCAAGTAACGGTTTCAACTGGGCTAACACCCAATCTCGGTCTAACTGCTCGGGAGCATCAGCATAATCATGCATTAACGGTACGTAAGCGGCTTTTCCGGCTTCAATCGCAAACGATAAACCTACCAATTCAGCTTTCATATAATCAACGCTGGTGGTTTCGGTATCAAACGCAAAGGCGATACTGCTATTAAGTTTATCTAACCACTGCTCAAAAAGCGCTTGGTCTAAAATGATATCGTATTGGCTCTCACCGACCTCAGCAGCAATAACTTCAACTTCACTTGCGCTGTTTTTTGGCGCGGCGGCTTTTACAACCTCGGTATTGTTAGCGCTAGTTTTACCTTTAGTGAGATCGGCTAATAACCTTTTTAGTTCGAATTTTTGATATAGCGTAGTTAATGCTTCAACATCGGGTTCGCTAGCGGCTAGTTGCTCTGCGCTTTGTTCAAGCTCAACATCACACTTAATGGTTGCTAATTGATAAGATAACGGTAATTGCTCAAGTGCTTCACGTAAGTTTTCACCAATTTTACCTTTCACTTTATCAGCATTAGCTATAACACCTTCCAGTGTACCGTGCTCTGCTAGCCATTTAACCGCCGTTTTAGGACCACATTTCACCACACCTGGAATATTATCAACTTTGTCGCCCATCAAGGCTAAGTAATCAATGATTTGATCTGGGCGTACTCCAAACTTTTCACTAACGCCTGCCACGTCCATTTCAACATTGGTCATGGTATTTATTAAACGCACATGCGGCGTAACCAACTGCGCCATATCTTTATCGCCCGTTGAAATAACGGTTTCCATACCTTGCTCATCAGCCTGTTTAGCTAAGGTACCAATAACATCATCAGCCTCAACATCGGGGATCACTAATAACGGTAAGCCCATCGCGGTAATGATCTCATGTAATGGTGCAATTTGGCTACGAAGCTCGTCAGGCATCGGTGGACGATTAGCTTTATATTCTGGATACATATCATTGCGAAAGGTTTTACCTTTTGCGTCAAAAATAACAATGATATTACCGTTAGGGTAATCTTTTTTTAAGCTACCTAGCATGTTCAATACGCCAGTAATTGCCCCTGTCGGTTGACCATCTGCGGTTGATAGTGCTTGTAAATAAGGTACGTGATAAGCACGGAATAAATACGACGATCCATCCACTAAAATTAAAGGGCTTTTTGTACTTTCAATCGTGTTATTTTCAGAAGTTGAACTTTGAGAAGTTGTCATAAGATGTAGGCAAATAACTATAATAAACTAGGATAACGCTAAGCATGCCACAAAGCGCCTGCAGGCTCCACTATACAAAAAAACTTTATAGGATCTTCTTGTGGATAACCTTGTGAATAGGCACAAAAAATCGTCAAAGCAAGTGAGGATCTTACTTTGATCTTATTAGATCTATTTTATTGAATTCATTGAAAAAAGCGAAAAAGATAGGCTTTAAAATACACAATGTTATTATTTTTATCATTTGTGGATAAATTATTTATCGCTGTCAATTTACCTTGTGCAAAAAACAAACAAGATTATTTGATGACGTAAGAGATTATCAGAATTGGGCTTAATTACCAGCGGATTATTAAACTTTTTTTACAGAAAAAAGTGAGCTTAAAATAACAAAATAATCTAAGTCATTATTGGTGGGTGTTAGCTGGCAGCATGCTCGAAAATATAAATTTAAAGAATTCTTATTTAATTTTGGAGCCATAAAAAATTCATACGAAAAAGATAAAATAATAACAACAATGCGGTGGTTTATTAAGGTAGATAAACCACCGCTGTTGTTACCGCCGAAGTCATGTACTAATGTTCAGTAATTGGTAAACCGCCATTAGAGCGCAACTTAACCTTTATTGCCTTGGCGCCACAAAGCAATACAAGACTTTGAAAACATGCGATATAACACAGGTAAAACAAATAAGGTCAATAAGGTTGCACTGGCTAAACCACCAACAATAACCGTCGCTAACGGTTTTTGAATTTCAGCCCCGACACCTGTCGACATTAACATAGGTAACAAGCCTAATAATGAGGTAAATGCGGTCATTAGAACGGGGCGTAATCTCGCAATTGCGCCTGAGAAAATAGCTTGCGGAAGATCAGCATCGGCTAATTTTTTCAGCTCACTTTTTATTTGCAGATTAATACTTTCAACCATCACCACACCGTTTAGTACGGCGACACCAAATAAGGTAATAAAGCCCACCGAGCTAGGTACTGATAAATATTGACCACTAAAATACAACGCGGCAATACCGCCAATAACCGCTAGCGGCACATTCACCAAAATTAACAACGCCTGCCCAATAGAGTTAAAAGCAAAATACAGCAGTAAGGCAATTAAGGCTAATGATAATGGCACCACTAATAATAGTTTTTTCTGAGCGCGTTGTTGCGATTCAAATTGACCGCCAATTTGAATGCCGTAGCCACTAGGCAAGTCAACTTGCTCGGCAATAGCGGCATTAATATCAGCCACAACACTGCCCATATCTCGCCCCTGAACATTCGCTTGAATAACCACACGCCTTTGCACATCATCACGACGCACTTGTGGTGGGCCTGACTCAATAGCAATATCGGCAATATCGGCTAAACGTAACCAAGCGCCATCAGGAGATAACAACCGTAATTCACCAATAGCAGCTATATCTTGTCGGTATTGTTTAGCTAAACGTACATAAATATCGTAACGCTCATTGCCATTAATGATTTGTCCTGCTGCACTGCCACCTAAGCCGTCTTGCACGACATTCATAACATCGCTAACCGACATACCATAACGAGAAAGTTGTCGGCGTTTTGGCTTAATCACTAATTGTGCTTCACCTGCAATTTGTTCCATCGCAACATCTTTTGCGCCCGCAATGGTTTGAATTACTTTGGTTATTTCCTCACCTTTACTCGCTAATATGGCTAAATCGGCACCAAATAATTTAACCGCTAATTGCGCTTTAACGCCTGATAATAACTCATCTACCCGCGTAGCTATTGGTTGCGAGAAGTTAAACAATAATCCTGGAAATTGCTCTAGCTCTTCAGCCATCAGTTGTTGTAATTCAATACGACTTGAGGCTCGCTGCCATTGAGCTATCGGTTTTAGCCCTAAATAGACTTCAATATTATTAACTGGCTCGGGATCGCCGCCAATTTCAGGGCGACCGACACGACTTAAAGCATAGTCAACTTCAGTAAAGCCCAAGAGTATTCTTTCAATTTTAGGTGCAATACTCAACGCTGTTTCTAAACTGGCGGAAGGCGCTAAAGTTACCCGTAAATTAATGGTACCTTCTTCTAATTCAGGAACAAATTCAGTACCAATAAATGGTACTAAAGCTAACGCGCTGCACATTAAAACAAATGCACTAGCCATTAAGGTTTTACGCCAGTGAAATGCTTTGAGTAAACAGTGACGATAACCGCGCTCTAGCAAAGCAACCATCGGGTTAGTTTTTATTGAAACACCACGGCTAAATAAAATACTGGCAAGTGCAGGCACAATGACGGTGGCAACAAATAGTGCAGCAATCATAGCTAACATAATGCTTATCGCCATTGGTTGAAATAGCTTAGCCTCAACACCTTCAAAACTAAACAGTGGCATAAAAACGACAAGAATAATCACAGTAGCGAAGACGATAGGTTTAACCACAGCACAAGCGGCTTGGTTAATAGTGCTTTGTATTTGCTGCGCTGACAGTTTATTTTGCTCTTTGTTATTAGCTTGCAATAATGATTGCTGCACTGATAACTGCTTCACAATGCTTTCTACCATTACTACAGCACCATCAACTAACATCCCAATAGCAACAGCTAAACCGCCTAACGACATTAAGTTAGCTGAAATACCTAGCCATGCCATTACCATTAGCGCTAAACCGATAGCAATAGGAATAGAAATAAGCACTAAAAAGGTTGCTGATAAATTCATTAAAAACAGCGCTAAAATAACAATGATCAAACCAAAGGCAAGTACTAACGCATCAACAACGGTATTAACAGCTTGCTCAATTAAGTCAGCCTGATCATAAAGCACTTCAAAACGCACGCCTGGTGGCAGCGCCTTATTGATCATTTCTGCGCGCGCATTAATACCGTCAATGGTTAATTTGGTATTCGCTCCCATACGCTTTAAAACAATGCCAGTAACCACCTCACCTTTCGAGTTAATATTGCCTTGTTCATCGCGGGTTGACATCGTTACCGCACCTTGACGAATTTCACTACCTAAAGAGACGGTCGCTACATCACCAATGGTAACCACAACACCGTTAACCGTTTTAAGTGGAGTTTGAGCGATTTGCGCTAAAGTGTCCTCTCCCGCAGTAAGCCACCCCATGCCCCGAATAACTAACTGTTCGTCACCGCGATTTAAATACCAGCCACCCGCATTTTGATTATTTTGCTCAATAGCCGCCATAACTTGCTGCTGGGTGACTTGATAAGCCAATAATAAACTTGGATTAATATTAACCTGATATTGCTTGACCTCACCGCCAAATGATAAGACTTCGGTAACGCCATCAATAGGCATCAACATTAACTTTACTAACCAGTCATTAAGGCTACGTAACGCCATCAAATCTAGATCTGATGATTCATCACTGGTAAGTAGGTACTGATAAACCTGACCCAAACCTGATGTATTGGGACCAATTTCTGGTGCGCCAACGCCTTGTGGAATCAACTCTTTTGCTGCCAATAAACGTTCAAAAACTAATTGTCGGGCAAAATAAATATCGGTACCTTCTTTAAAAACAACCGTGATACCAGACAAGCCGGTTTTTGAAATAGACCGTACTTGTTCTACATCTGGTAATGCGTACATTACCGCCTCAATTGGAAAGGTAATAAGCTGCTCAACCTCTTGAGCTGCCAACCCTGGTGCTTCTGTATTAATGGCAACTTGCACATTAGTGACATCAGGAAATGCATCAAGATTAAGTTTAGGTAATATTAGGGTACTGCCAACAATTAACGCCAGCAATGTAATAACCACCAATAATTTATTGGCGATAGACCAATGGATTAAACGATTTAACATATTACTGCTCTCTTAAAAATTAATGGTTATGAGTATCAAAGCCACTTTTAGCGCCTTGCGAAGCAATAAAAAATGCTCCTGTCACCGCAATGTTACTGTTTTCACTAACGCCATAAATTTCACGCCAGCTATACCATTGCTTATTTTCTTGAGAATACGTTCTATATAAAGCGCCTAACTCCACCTCTTGTGCGATAAAGGCAACACTTTCTTCATGTTGTTCTGTTATAGGTTGCTCAGCTTCATTGTGTTGATGCGCTACTTCACTCTGTTCATCGTGTTGCTCGACTTCATTGTGTTGGTGTGCTACTTCACTTTGTTCATCGTGTTGTTCACTTTGTTGCACATACACCTGCCAATCACCATCAGCACCACGTAATAGTGCCGTTTCTGGAACCACTAACACTGGTTTTTCGGTGGTTAGAGCAAAGTACACGTCGACAAAGAGTCCCGGGTGCAATTGATGATCGTCATTATTAACCTGTAAGCGAACAATACGCGTACGTGTTTTAGGGTCAATGGTATGAGACTGTTGAATAACCTCGGCTTGATAATTTACTGAATCGTTATTACTACGAGTCAATACAACTTCAGCTTTAGTGCCTTTCGATAAAATAGCGGGGTTGTTTGCAGCTAAACGCGCTTCAATCCATAACTCACTTTCATTAGTAAGTACCATAATGCGTTCGCCAGCACTGACCCGTTGTCCTTGCTGAAAATTATCAGATAAAACCGCACCAGATCGCTCGGCTTTTAAAGTATATTCGCCTAACGCTGAGCTATGATCATTGGCAACAATATCAATGGCTCTATCGGTTAATCCATATGCTTTAAGGCGACTGTATGCGGCAATATAGTCGGTTTTGGCGTTTAAGAGTTCACTCTCGCTAATAACACCGTTACCCACTTTTTTGGCGCGTTGCCAATCCGCATAGGCAATACGATATAGCGCCTGTGCTTCTGCTACCGTTTCACTAAATAGTGTTACTAGCGCTTGTCCTTGCTCAACGTGCTCCCCTAAAATGGCATGACGGCGCACAATAACCGACTCAACACGCGGTGAAACCACGTAGCTGGTATAACCGTTGGCTTGTATTTCCCCTGGGGCATATAAACGTTGATCCATATAACGTGATTTAATTGTCGCCACCTGAATATTGGCAAGCTGCATTTGTTTGTTGGTAAAGCTAAGCTGTTGCTCTCTTTGTGGTGTGCCAGCATAAGACTCAGATAAAAATACTGGCGATATAACAGCCACCAGCAAGCTGATAACATTGAAAAGTTTCATAATTTTCTCGTTTTAATTAATTAAGAATAAGGCGGATTTTCCGCGTAACTAATAACGAATTAAACGATAGGAGGGCGTAAGCTTGGGCTCACTGGCGCTGAGGTAAAAGTAATTTTTTTAGCGATAACTTGCTTATTTAGTAAACGATTAAATAACTGTAGTCCTGCTAAATCAAAATAGACTAAGTTGCTATGGTGACAGTGATTATGATGGCAATCTGGGTGTTCAACATCACTATGATTGGTATGATCAGCACTTTCACTTGAGACAATATGATTGTGGGCACTATGAGTTTGCTGATTAGCTTGGACTTGATTAGCTTGCGCAATATCTTGAAAGGTGTGCTGCTGTTCTGTGTTTTGATTGCTATTTTGATGTCCGATATTATCTGCGGCGATCGTCAAAGTCGATTGCAATGCAATCACTATAACCACCAAGTAGCAGAAAAATAATCTCACAATAAACACTACACAAAAGTCCTAATTGACCTCTACTCTAGCAAATTAATCACTAATGTGTAAGTTTATCATCACTTATTTACGAGTAATTCTTATTTAGATTCATTAAGATGCTCAAAATGAAAACGTAAATGCTCATCAATAAATGATGATATGAAATAGTAACTATGATCGTAGCCCTCATGTATCGCAAGTGCTAGCGGATAGTTGCTCGCCTTTGCCGCGGTCACTAAAGTTTCAGGCATTAACTGTTCTTGTAAAAAGTTATCAGCACCGCCTTGGTCAACCTTAGCTGGTATTAACTGCGTTGCTTTGCTCATCAACTCACTTGCATCATGCTGCGGCCATGTTGATTTATCTGCGCCTAAGTATGTTGTAAATGCTTTAATACCCCACGGTGCATTAATTGGATTACAAATAGGGCTAAATGCTGAAACCGAGCAATAACGTTCAGGGTTCAACAGCGCAATAGTTAATGCCCCGTGTCCGCCCATTGAATGTCCACTAATAGCCCGCTTATTTGACACCGGAAACAGCGCCTCAATCAGCGCTGGCAATTCAGTAACCACGTAATCGTACATCTGATAATGTCGGTTCCAAGGCGCTTGTGTGGCATTCACATAAAAACCCGCACCTTGCCCTAAATCATAACCTTCATCATCAGCAACCTCACTTCCTCGCGGACTAGTATCAGGAGCAACAATAGCAATACCTAATTCAGCAGCCATACGTTGTGCCGCTGCTTTGTGCATAAAGTTTTCATCAGTACAGGTTAAGCCCGAAAGCCAATATAGTACCGGAACCTTTGCGCCACTAGAGGCTTGTGGCGGTAAATAAATAGCAAAACGCATAGCACAATTGAGCGTGCTAGACTGATGGCTGTATTGCTTATGCCAGCCACCAAAACTTTTATTCATACTGATATTTTCAATTACATGATTACTTGCCATGTTATTAACCTTTATTATTTAGCAAAATGAATAACGCTACGAATACTCTCGCCTTTGTGCATTAAATCAAACGATTCATTAATATCTTCAAGCGGCATAGTATGAGTAATAAAATCACTTAATTTGAATTCACCCGCTAAATAACGCTCAACGTAATCTGGCAATTCAGTGCGACCTTTTACACCGCCAAAAGCGGTACCACGCCATACACGACCCGTTACTAATTGAAATGGACGGGTCGATATTTCTTGCCCTGCGCCAGCAACACCAATAATTACCGACTCACCCCAACCTTTATGGCAACACTCTAACGCTGAGCGCATTAAGTTAACATTACCAACACATTCAAACGAGTAGTCAACACCGCCATCGGTTAACTCAACAATAACGTCTTGAATTGGCTTATCAAAATCTTTGGGATTAATACAATCGGTTGCACCTAATTGTTTCGCTAAATCAAACTTACTTTCATTAATATCAATGGCAATAATACGACTCGCTTTTGCCATGGTTGCACCAATAATAGCCGATAAACCAATACCACCAAGCCCAAAAACGGCTACCGTGGCACCTTCTTCAACTTTGGCGGTATTCATTACCGCGCCCATGCCGGTGGTAACACCACACCCAAGTAAGCAAACCTCTTCTAATGGCGCTGCTTTGTTAACTTTGGCTAATGAAATTTCAGGTAACACTGTATATTCAGAAAAAGTTGAACAACCCATGTAATGATAAATAGGCTGTCCGTCTTTATAAAAACGAGTAGTGCCGTCTGGCATCAAACCTTTACCTTGTGTTTCACGAATTTTTTGACATAAATTAGTTTTGCCCGATAAACAAAATTTACACTCACGACATTCAGGCGTATATAAAGGAATAACATGATCGCCTACTTGAACACTAGTAACACCCTCACCAACTTGCTCAACAATACCACCACCTTCATGACCTAAAATAGCAGGAAAAACACCTTCAGGATCTTCTCCTGATAAGGTAAAAGCATCAGTATGACAAACCCCTGAAGCAACAACTTTAACTAAGACTTCACCTTTGCGAGGTAACATAACATCGACTTCTTCAATCGATAATGGTTGCTTAGGTCCCCAAGCAATAGCGGCTTTTGATTTAATAAATTGGTCAGTCATGGTTTTTCTCTCTTTAAATGAATAGGCAAGCTGAACTAGAAATAATGAGCATAGCTCTATTTTACGTTCTCTTTTTAATTATATGTTTAGGCTTTGTATTTACAGGGGTTAACGTCAGTTAACATGTTATAGCGCTAGTCTACTATATTTATATATCTATGATAATGTACTCAATAAGTAATTCACTTTTACATATAGGTAACAATAATGCAGTGGGATGGTATCAGCGAGTTCGTTTATGTTGCTGAAAATGAGAGCTTTACACGCGCTTCAAAAAAAATGGCTATTTCTACCGCCCAAGTGAGCCGTCAGGTCAGTGCCTTAGAAAAGCGATTAAATATTAAGTTGTTTTACCGTACCACGCGCAAGGTTTCATTAACCGAAGAAGGACGGGTTTTTTATCAACACTGTCGCAGTGTACTTGACGGTCTAGACGCTGCTGAACGTGCGATTACAAATTTACACTCTAAGCCCCAAGGGAAAATAAAGTTAACTGCGCCAGTTACTTACGGTGAGCAGCAAGTATTACCACTGGTTAATAACTTCATTTCACAATATAGCGATATCGAAGTTTCAGCTTATTTAAGTAACCGCAACATAGATTTAGTCGATGAAGGTTACGACTTGGCAATTCGCCTAGGTAAGCTAAGTGACTCAACCATGATGGCTAAAAAATTAGGCAAACGCACTAGCTATGTTTGTGCATCCCCCCGTTACCTTGAAAAGCATGGTGTCCCTCATGCACTATCTGAACTTAGCCAACACAGCTGTTTATTAGGCACCTTAGATTATTGGCATTTTAGCGAGTTAGACAGAGAAAAAAGCATTCGTGTTTCGGGTCGGTTACGCTATAACAGCGGTTTTAGTTTAACCGATGCAGCGCTAAAAGGTTTAGGCATAGTGCAGCTGCCTGACTACTATGTAGAACAACATATAAAAAATGGCGAACTAATTAGCTTATTAGATAGCTACCGCGCACCTGATGAAGGAATATGGGCGGTTTATCCACAAAATAGACACCTATCCCCAAAAATACGGCTACTGGTAGATTATTTAGCTGAGAAATTGCGTTGAGCTTAATCCCATAAAAAAAACACCGAATGAGTCGGTGTTTTTATCGTTGAGCTAGCCTAATAAAACTAGGCTAGCTAATAATATGCTAGCAAATTAAAGTTACTTAAAATCATTAAGTTAAAGTAACAAATTCTTCTGCCGAGGTTGGGTGAATGGCAATGGTATTGTCAAAATCTGCTTTGGTTGCGCCCATTTTCATGGCTACGGCAAAGCCTTGTAGTAGTTCATCACTACCAAAACCAATACTATGTAAACCAACCACTTTTTCTTCTTTGCCGGCGCAAATTAACTTCATGCGAGTTGGGTCGCGATAATCTTCAGTAATCGCTTGGTAAAGTGCGGTAAATTGAGAGTTATAAACCGTAATATTGTCTTGGCCGTATTCTTCAATTGCTTCTGCTTCAGTTAAACCAACGGTGCCAATAACTGGGTGACTAAATACTACTGTCGCAATACCTGAATAATCTAAATGTTCATTAGGTTTATTGTTAAATAAACGCTCACATAAACGGCGACCTGCGGCAACCGCAACAGGGGTTAACTGTGCACGGCCTGTGTTATCGCCAACGGCATAAATACCATCAACATTGGTGTTTTGAAATTTATCTGTTGGAATAAAACCACGCTCGTCTAGTTTAATACCTGTTGATTCAATATTAATGTTATCGGTTGCTGGCTCACGACCAATTGCCCACACTAAGCAGTCGACTGGTGCTAACGATGTGCCATTAGTAAAGTGCACCACTAAACGACCGTCACTGAGTTTTTCAATACGCTCTGGGGTGCTGTGAGTATGTAATGTTGGCCCGTGCTTGGCCATTTGCTCAACTAAAGTGTCGGTTAGCATATCGTCAAAGCCACGCAATGGTTTTTCTTTACGCACAATTAAGTGGGTTTCGCTGCCTAGTGCATAAAAAACACCTGCAAGCTCAACGGCAATATAGCCTGCGCCAACAACGGCAACACTTTTAGGCTGTTCGGTTAAAGCAAAAAATCCGTCTGAATTAATGCCGTATTCTGCGCCTTCAACTTCAGGAATGGCAGGTCTGCCACCTGTCGCAATAGTAATATGATCTGCGGTATATAATTGGCCATCAACTTCTACCGTATTTTTATCAACAAACTTAGCAAAGCCATTAATTACCGTGACTTTATTAGCGTCAAAACCACGCTGATATGCTGCGTGAATACGTTCAATATACGCTTCGCGATTTTCTACTAATTTTGCCCAATCAAACTTTTTAGCGTCTTGGCCGTCGTTGTTATTAAGGTAGTGACTAAAACCGTAATCGTTGGCGTATTTCAACGCATCTGATATTTGTCCGGCATACCACATCGCTTTTTTAGGTACACAACCAACATTGACACAAGTGCCGCCAATATATTTAGCTTCTATTACAGCGGCTTTTTTACCTAACTTTGCTGCGCGATTTGCTGAGGCAATGCCGCCACTACCACCGCCAATGGCAATATAATCAAAATGTTGTGTCATGGTTGTCTCTATTTTTTTATAAAAAGATACTCAATATATATGCCCATTACCTCGCTATTTCAAGTAACGCATTGTAATCATCTTAAAAAGGCTAATGACCTCGAGCTCAGGTTAATGATTAAGGCGAGTTATTTAATATTGCAGACCTACCTTGAAATAGCGGCGAATAATCATTACATATAGAGTAACGATTCATTAGCCCAAGAGCCATTATGACCAATCCATTACTTATTCAAGGTGAGTTACCAGCCTTTTCACAAATTAAACCTGAACATGTAAAGCCAGCGGTTGAACAAGCTATCGCCAATTGTAAAAAAACAATCAGCGACGTATTAAATAATAACGCGCACTATACTTGGGATAATTTAGTATTACCTATTGATGAAATAGACGATGTGCTTTCTAAATTATGGTCGCCTGTTTCACATATGAACTCAGTAGTAAGCAGTGATGAGCTACGTGATGCTTATGAGTCATGTTTACCATTACTGTCTGAATACGGCACTTTTGTTGGCCAAAATCAGCAGTTATTTGAAGCGTATCAAAGTCTAAAAAACAGCGCCGAGTTTGATAAACTCGATACCGCACAACAAAAAGTTATTACCAATGCACTACGCGACTTTACCTTATCAGGCATAGCCTTAAATGATGAAGATAAAGCACGTTACGGTGAAATTGTTACTCGCCTTTCTGAGTTAAGCTCAAACTTTAGCAATAATGTATTAGACGCAACCCATGCTTTTAGCGTAACCATTAATGATGCGAGTGAATTAACAGGCTTACCTGACAGCGCACTTGCTGCAGCACAAGCATTATTTGCGAGCAAAAATGAAGATTCAAGCGAGCAGGGTTATACTTTTACCTTAGATATTCCAAGTTACTTGCCGGTAATGATGTATTGCGATAACGCGGCACTGCGTGAGCAACTTTATACTGCGTTTGTAACTCGCGCATCTGATCAGGGTCCTAACGCTGGTGAATTTGATAATAGCGCGATCATGAACGAGCTATTAACACTTCGTCATGAATTAGCTAACCTACTTGGTTTTGATAATTACGCAGAGCACTCGCTAGCCACTAAAATGGCAAACACCACTGATGAAGTAATGTCATTTTTAGAAAACCTAGCCGTTAAATCACAACATCAAGGTCAACAAGACTTTAAAGAATTAACTGACTTTGCCCAAAGCGAATTTAATGTGAGTGAATTACACGCTTGGGATTTAGCTTACTACGGCGAAAAACTTAAACAAAACCGTTATGCTATTTCAGACGAGCAATTACGCCCTTACTTTCCTAAAGACAAAGTGGTATCGGGCTTATTTGAAGTAGTACATCGTTTATTTGGTTTAACCATTACTAAGCGTGATGGCGTGGATGTTTGGCATGATGACGTGGCCTTCTACGATGTTTTTGATAATAAAAATCAACTGCGCGGTAGCTTCTATTTAGATTTATACGCGCGCGAGAAAAAACGCGGCGGTGCTTGGATGGATGACTGTGTTGGCAGAGCTAAACTCAGCAATGGTTCAATTCAATATCCAGTGGCGTACTTAACATGTAACTTCAATGGCCCTGTAGGCAATAATCCTGCGTTATTTACCCACGATGAAGTAGTTACCCTATTTCATGAATTTGGTCACGGTATTCATCACATGCTAAGCCAAGTTAATGCTAGCAGCGTTGCCGGTATTAATGGTGTACCATGGGATGCCGTTGAATTACCAAGCCAATTTTTAGAAAACTGGTGTTGGCAAGACGAAGCGCTTGCCTTTATTTCTGGTCATTTTGAAACCGGTGAGCCATTGCCGCAAGCCATGTTAGATAAAATGCTAGCAGCGAAAAACTTTCAATCGGCCATGCAAATGTTACGTCAGTTAGAGTTCAGTATTTTTGATTTTTCGATGCATGAAAACTTCAAACCTGATGCAACTAATAACGAAAATCATATTCAACAAACTTTAGATAACGTTCGTGAAAAATATTCTGTTGTAAAACCACCAAGCTTTAATCGCTTTCAACATGGCTTTAGCCATATTTTTGGTGGCGGTTATTCTGCAGGTTATTACAGCTATAAATGGGCAGAGGTACTTTCTGCTGATGCTTTTGGCTTATTTGAAGAACAAGGTATTTTTAACCCCGAAACAGGTAAATCTTTCTTAGAAAATATTTTAGAGAAAGGCGGTTCACAAGAGCCAAGCGTGCTGTTTGAAAACTTTCGCGGTCGCGCCCCTGAAATAGAGGCATTACTACGTCACAGCGGTATTGAAGCGTAATAATCGCAATACTGTCACTCATCAAGGCACTTTTTAAAGTGCCTTGATTGTGATCTTACCCTCATTAATTTTCGTATTAGTTTGCGACTAACGACCCGACTTAATCCTTGAATTCAAGAATAAAAAACATGACTCACGAACCATTTAAAGCGCTTTACCAGCGCGCCGCTGACCGTAAGGGCGGCGAAATAGCCCTTGAAGTATTACTCGGTAAACGTATTCTAGGTAAAAAACTTCTTGATGATAACGCCGCACACGAAAGCGTAGCGCTGTTAACAGACGACAGAGTATTAGCGGCATTTACTAAGCAAATATTCAAATCAGGCTTTGTTTGGCGAGTAGTAGAAAATAAATGGCCAGACTTTGAGGAGGCCTTTTTTAATTTTAATATTGAAAAAGTGCTAATGATGCCCGAAGAAATGCTAGAACGAAAAGCGGCTGACCCTAAAATTATTCGTAACTACAATAAAGTAAAAACCATTAAAGACAATGCACAGATGATTTTTGAGCATCAGCTAAATGGCAAAAGCTTTGCACAATTTATTGCCGATTGGCCAAGTAATGACATTATTGGTTTATGGGATTTTCTTAAAAAAAATGGCGCACGTTTAGGTGGTAACACCGGCCCATACGCCTTGCGATTGCTCGGTAAAGATACATTTATTTTAAGTAGTGATGTTGAAGCGTATTTACGTGCACAACAAATTATTGATGGTGGCTTACAAAGTAAAAAAAGCCTTAACGCAATTCAGGCTTTCTTTAATGACTTGCAACAGCAAAGTGGCTATACCTTAACGCAATTAAGCCGATTAATAGCCTTTGCAAGCGGTGATAATTATATGCAGGTTGACGCCACTTAAAAAGTTTACCTGCACTTACCTTTATTGATAATCAGTCTGAAGCACGGTTATGTTTTTGTAAGTAATAATTATACAACTGCGCTTCATATTGTCCCTGCCATTTATCCCAGCTGCCATAAGGTTTATTGCCACCAATGCCGTATTGAACAAAATGAATGGCATGATCAGCATATTTAGGGTTTTCTACATAAAGCGAATACCAGATTGCCGCATCAACAAAACTCAAACTACTACCCGAAGCTTTAGTATTGACTTGATAATCAACCACACTGCGATAGTAACTATAATTAGCGTATAAATAATTCCACTCAACGTGATTATGGATTAAGTTTAATGTGACTTCCTGATCTGGAAATTCATTATATAAATCAATAAAAACCTTAACTAAAAAACCTTGCTGAAACACAGCCGCTTTAGGGTTTGTCAACTTTATCGTACCGACTGAAATATTGTGCGGCGCAAGTACATATTTACTATGTATTGTACTGGTATAGTTTTTAAGAAGCTGACCTAACTTTTTATTATCAGTTACACGATAAGATGATAATGCAACACTCAAACTATGCCCTTCTGCTCTGTTACTTCTATCTGGCCAAGGGTCAAGCTCTTGTATATATGCTTGTTTAAATTCTGCCATGAATTCATACCAATCTTTTAGCCACTTATTGCCTGACATTAAATACGCTTGTTCAACATGATAAAACCAAGCATGTTGGTCATCTCTCGGTTTAGCAACACGTTTACTATCCTCTATATATGAACGGGTTAGTGTAGCAACACCGTGACCTAAAAATTTTCGCCATGTATTGCCCGCATAAGGGTTAGTGGTCGGCATAACATTATCAAAGTCATCGTCATGGGTATAACCTGAGAGCCACTGCGGTCTAATATTAATTTCAGCTTTCGCCATATTTTGCGCAAAATAGTAATCTTTGGGGTTACCTGAAATAAAAAACTTACGATTAGAGTATGGCCAACCACCAGTGCCACTGGTTGCCAGCTTTCGAGCTAAATCTATACCAAAGTTATCTTGACCAAACCGATAAGCACCATGTAACGGTGAAAAGTCTTTATCTGAATATTGAGGTAACCTAGCTAACTCGGTTTCTGGCTCAGTTAATGGAAAGTAACCACCCAATTCAAGCGTTACACTGGTTTTTTGATAATATGATTGCGGAATAATAGCTACTGGCGGATACTGAAAATGTAATGAAGTACGTGTAATATCTTCATCTGTTTTTTGCTCGGAGAAATCAAACAGTAATTCTTTATAAGTTTGTTTCATATCGTCCAACCAATAATAATCGCCGTTAACAAAATCATTATTCAAATATTGTTTCGACCAGGCAGGATATAACTCTACGTCCAAACTACCATCATCATTGACCTGCAAACCATTAGGAAATCGCTGCCAAAAATCTCTCATAAACACAGCAACTTTAGGGCTGCCAATATAGCCCGCCCCCTGCGAAGTAATACGCTCTCTCTCTAAATTATCAGCTTTAAGCTCTGCAGTCGTTGTTGCACCAACACCATCTAACCTCAGTTGGTGACTTTTATAATAAAGTGGCGCTGAAAAAACCGTATTTAATGCCGAGTTTTGTAACTGAAAATCTGTTTTAACTAAATGGCTATTGGCGTGGATATAAAGCCTGAGCGCCCAACCATGTTTAATATCTGTCGGGCTCATATAATCGGTTTGAGAGGATATTTTAACAACAGTACGTTGTGCACCTAACTCGTCTAATTCAATTTTAATATCCTTATGATTAAACGACTTATCGACAATTCCCTTTTCTGTAGTAAATAACGATGTTAGTTGGCCAGCCGGCGTGGTAATAATTAGCGGATTTTTTTGTATATTAAGGGTAATTAAGCCATTAGAGATTGATATTTCTTCGTCAGTTTCTACCGTACAAACCGAGTTTTTGGCTACTGCATCCGCCTTTCCAGCATGCAAATAAAACCGCTTACTTCCAGTATCGGGCTTACCAGTAGTATACACAGGTAAATCAATAGTGAAGTGTGCCTGAACGTGTCGTAGTGAGCGGTCTTTTGCCCACCAACGGTTTAAAACATTAAATTGTGCTGGGATTACTACCCCTTCATCATTTTTAATATGAAATTCGCCCGCATAAAAATGCTCACCAGGGGGAAGTGGAAACACCATAGAGACAGGGTAATTAACAGCTGCAACACCTGCTGATTCTTTAACAATAAAGCTCGTTAATAGTTGGTCTTTAACCGTGCTTGCTTGCGGATTATGGTAGGAATATTCTGTATCAAAGTGATTTTCCGCTAGGGTGGCTTGCGTCTCACAAACAGGCTCTTCTTCCTTCTCTTTTTCAGGCTCTTTTTCAGGATCCTGCTCTTCACCTTGATCTGTGTCGGTACTTTGCTCGGTCGTTTTTTCTACAATAGGGCTAGGTTTAGCGCTATCACCGCCACCACACGCGCTTAACACTAATAATGCAGAAACAAGAAATACAATACTTAATGTGGTTATTATAAAGTGCTTTAGAGTAAACATAATCAACTTAAGAGCGTAAATGAATAAAATAGTACAGTGCAAAAAATACAGACTACCAAAAACATGCTCTTATTATTGTAGCTGACCAAACTAAGACAACCATCAACATAGCAATAAAAACACCTGCTGAGCCTAAGTCTTTAGCGCGCCCAATTAATTCATGATGCTCTAGCGATATTCGGTCGGCTAATGCCTCTATTGCTGAATTTATTATTTCAGCAAATAATAAAAAAGCTAATGTAAAAATTAGCAATAGCCATTGCGTCAGCGTTGCCGCAACAATAAAGCTAAAAGGCAAGAGTATTACGCATAACAATAGCTCTTGTCGAAAAGCAGCCTCATGCTTAAAAGCCGCCTTAAAACCCAGGAAGGAACAATAAGTTGCTTTCACTATACGCGCTCCACCTGAGCCATTAGGCTTGTTAGCTTTCAACTGCATACTCTATTATTTGCCATCAACTCGACCGTAGCGATCTTCAAAGCGCACAATATCATCTTCGCCTAAATAACTACCAGATTGCACCTCAACCATTTCTAACGGTAACTTGCCTGGATTTTCTAAGGCATGTACAGCGCCAACCGGAATATAAGCTGATTGGTTTTCGGTTAACAATACGGTTTTTTCATCTATGGTGACTTTCGCCGTACCTGAAACAACAATCCAATGTTCTGCTCTATGATGATGCATTTGTACCGACAATTTAGCACCTGGCTTAACGGTAATACGCTTTACTTGGAAACGCTCGCCATTATCAACACTGTCGTATTTTCCCCAAGGTCGATACACTTCGCGATGTAATACCGCTTCAGAGCGTTGCGATTTTTTCAGTTGCTCAACAATATTTTTAACGTCTTGCACTTTATCTTTATTCGCAACCAACACTGCATCAGGCGTATCAATAATCACTAAGTTATCTACGCCAACGGTGGCAATAAGCTTATTTTGACTATGGATATAGCTGTTAGTCGTTTGCTGCGCAATAACGTCGCCTTTTACAACATTTTTGTCTTCATTTTGCTGACACACTTCCCATAATGCAGAATAAGAGCCAACATCACTCCAACCCGCATCAAGAGGAATAACAACCGCATCATCGGTTTTTTCCATTACCGCGTAATCAATAGATTCGCTAGCACAGGCTAAAAAATCGGCTTTATTAGGTCTTAAAAAATCTAAATCATGTTCAACATCAGTCATTGCTGCTTGGCATTGCGCTAGAATATCACCACGATACTTAGCTAGTTCTTCAAGGTAACGTGATGCTTTAAATAAAAACATTCCGCTATTCCATAAAAAATCACCTGACGCAAGATAACCAATAGCCGTTTCTTCATTAGGCTTTTCAACAAACTGAGCTACCTTAAAGGTATTATCTTTTTGCTGTTCGCCTTTTTTAATATAGCCGTAGCCTGTTTCAGCATGTGTCGGCACGATACCAAAAGTGACTAGTTTTCCTTGCTCTGCAGCAATGCTAGCTTGAGCAACCACCTGATGAAAAGTTTCAGTGTCTTTAATTACATGATCGGCAGCCAATACTAACAGCATTGCTTCTTTATCTTGTTTAAGTGCATTTAATGCGGCTAACGCGATAGCTGGCGCGGTATTTCTCCCCTCTGGCTCGAGCAAAATAGTACCTTGCGAAACAGACAATTGTCTTACCTGCTCTGCGACTAAAAAACGATGCTCTTCATTACAAATAAATACGGGATCACTACAATGATTAGGCAAACGCAATAAGGTATCTTGCAACATGCTAGTGTCATTAACTAACGGCAAAAATTGTTTAGGAAAAAGTGCGCGAGAAAGCGGCCAAAGACGTGTGCCGCTGCCGCCGCACATAATTGCTGGGAAAATAGTAGCAGAACTCATGTTTATTCCATTGATGAGGTTATAATGGCGTAATGATAAGCTATAGGCTGATTATTTCATATATCTTACGCCGAAAAATCTCTGTTTATGACGATTAAAGTTAAATGTTGCCAACAAAAAACATCTAAAAATTCACTTAATATAACTAATCATTTCACAATAAAATTATTTAATCGGACAATAATGCCATTGTTCACAAAAACTGTTAGGTAAGGATGGAAAAGCAGGTAGCCCAAGCTCACTCCGATCATTAAAATAAGTATTACTATCACTGACGTAAGATGAGCTATCTTTACCAATAACAATGTTCTTATTTTGAGTCAATTCAATAGCCTGTGACTCTTTAGGTAAAGCTAAAAGATAATTTACGCCCAAGCGTTCCAAGTAAACGACATTATCGGTCATAAGAATGCTATTACGTAGATGTGAAATACCTTCAAGCCCATAACCAATAACCTGACCATTGACTGAATTAGGACCTTGCGCAAGCAAAGAGTTTTTCACCATTAGCTCTCCGCCATTAGGCATATCAATTAAACGACTATCATCAGCTGATAATGAGGCAATAACACTTGCATTAACCACCAAACTTTCACCTCTAACTTTAATGGCATGCCCTTGGCTTTTCGTTGCAACGAAAACAGACTCTTCGATGTAAACAGACGCTTTATTGCTATAAATACCATGAGCTTGTCCATTATGCCCTAGGCGCTCAAAACGACTTTGATATATTTTGATAAACCCCGCTTGTTTGGCAGTTTCTAACACTCCTTCTTGACTACCATGAAAAAAGATATGTTTTAGCGTTAAATTAACGCCTTCTTGACGAATACAAGCACCATTACCGTCTCTATTACTAATACCATGACATTCAATATTATTGACGGTTAGGTTATTGCCTTTACTTAAAATAAAACCTTTACCTTGCGCAATGCCTTTTTGAAAAATAACATGCCCCAAGCCAGTGATAGTAATATCGTGTTTAGTAATAACTAGCGGCGTATGATAGGTTCCTGGGGCAATCAGTAGTTCATCGCCATGCTGTAAAGCCGAAACAGCACTTGTTAGATCGCTATATTCTGTACCATTAACTGAAAACGGTTGAGTAAGATGTTGATCCGCAGGCTGAGGTTTCCAAGCATGAAGCACGCTATCAATTTCATCAGCAACACTTTGCATACGCCCATTGGTTAGCGCTTTATAGTCTTTACTTTTTTGCCATGAGTAATACTCCTGGCTAATTTTTTTAGTCACTTTAGCGATTAGATACGGCTGGGTAAGTAACACACCGAACACTACTAAATGCGCCAATAACCCAGAAACAAATAGGTAGTTCGTTATTATTTTTCTAAAGATGCTTTTCATCGTACTAACCTATCTCTATCATTACTGTTTGTCTGACTCGTTAGGTTTAATTGATACGTACAAAAAGAGTCCGAGGAATACGCCCCAACATAAGGTTTACTCGGTAAATTCTGACAAAAATCAATAGAGTACTCTGCCGATGACTTATCTCGAGGTAAACTTTCAAGCGGTTTTTTCCAAGAAAAATTCCCTATATCGGGAGCCACAAAGTAGTTTGAAAGCGTATCTTTACCCGTTAAAAAATTACGGTTTTCAATTAAATTATTGGCTTGTATAATGGTGGCATTATCACGATTTTTTATTCGACCCGACAGTATGTTATGTTCAACATTGGCAGTACTCTCAGGGTACCTCACATCAATACCTAAAGTGTTATATAAGGTATTATGTGCAATAAGGCTGTTACGTGAACGATTTACATAAATTCCGACGTCATTTGAACAATGCATAATAATATTATGGCGAATAACCCCACCAACATGCTCCGCGCTATTTTGATTACGTCGGTGCTGCTGTAATGAGCCGCCGCCACCTAAAGAAAGTCCCAGTGCAGTATAATCATCGGATAAATTTGCCGCACAAATTACTAGATTGCGTTCAAAAACTCCTTGTTCGGAGCCGCCTTTAAAAAAGGCAGCATAACTGACCTTGTCGCCCGCTGATTTTTGAATATCAAAAATAAAGTTATCACTCACTTGCCAATAGCTAGCGTGCATTAAATCAAAAGGAGTTACCGGATTAGCGGTCTTACGGGGGCTAGTATTGAAAAAAGTATTGTGCTGCACACGACCATAATCAGGATATGAATCACTTACACCATTAACCTTAATCATGGCGTTGAAGTCTTGCATAATATTATTTTTGATGACCGTATGTTGTGCTTTTCCAACCACATGGAACGCATGTTCACATTGCGTGTGGCTTTTACAATTACCAATTAGGTGTAAGTTACTAAATTGCCAGTAAGGCTTATTAACAACAAAGCCTTCTCCTTTAATTAATAACTTTACGGTACCTAATGAGGCAGCTGTGACTTTAATGGGGAAATGACTAGTACCACTGTTACCTATCTGAATGCTAGCTTGATTAATTTTATATTTACCTGGCAATAATAAAACAGTTTGTCCAGGCTTAACCTTTTTTAATGCGGTAAGCAGTTCTGATGCATTAGAGACATAAATATCTTCTAACCTGCTTTGATAGGTGCTTTTTTTATTCGCCCCAGTACCCGACCAATTAGCTAGATCAATTTGTCTAAAATAGTAATTTTCAACTTCAAAATAACTCATCGTATTCAAAATTGGCGCTACAATACGATATAGGTTTGGCTGATTAACTTGTAGGTTATTTTTAACTTTTTCACTAAAAAGCGGAAGAGATAAACCCGTTGAATACACTTTCAGTAATACCACAGCAACAATAACTGCCATAAATATATTGGCAAGTGCACCAATGATAATAAAATACCTTTTTAAGATTGCTACCACGCAGAAACTCCATCTATATAGCGATAATTTTTTAGGTAAAGTAAACCGTTACTGCTTATCAGTTTGTCTTAAAACTCTTTGATAAAGAGCCTGTAAACCTCTATAAAAAACAAACCTACTCACTATTTATCTAACGATTTTATATGATTTAATATTGTCTTTACCCTACATTCCCATGTGTTATTTCTAGCGACACTTTTTCTTTCAGCTAAAGCGGTAGATTGCCCATTTTCATTTAATAATTGTTTAATCTTTTCAATCCACTCTTCGGCACCTTCAGCAATAGAAACAACATGAGAGAACTCTCTAACAGCTTCTATATCAGCAGAAATAACTGGTTTACCCACAGCCAAGTATTCATGAAGTTTTAATGGATAACCCGACGATGCCCAACCACTTTTATCAGATTTATAAATCATGGTATTAATATCAAAATGATGCATATAAGAAGCTATTTCTTCTTTCTTTTTACTTCCTAAATAAAAGCTATTTTTTAAATTTTTTAATTGATTAAAGGCGTGCAAATCTTCTTGTGTTAGATTATTAACAGGCCCAATCAAAACAAACGAAACATCTTGAAAATAATTAGCCAACGCTAACCATAGTGACAAGTCCGCTTTTTGGTTAATCGCTCCAACATAGCCTACTCTCGGCTGAGGAATATTATCTAATTCAGCAGGTTGCTCACACGCATTAGAGAAAGCATCATAATCAACCCCATTAGGTACAAACTTTACTTTATTCTCTGATTGCGATTTTAAATAACGCTCCTGAATAAGTACCGACGAGGTAATGATAAGATCTGCTTGGGTCGATAACCGAGCATCATTTTCTTTCTCATGACTACCGTAACCACTTTGCTTTGAATAGTCATCGTAAGCATGAAAAACTAAGTAATCATGCTTAATATGTTTTACATATTCAAAAAATAATGGATGAAATATATATAAAACTACCGGTTGCTCTTTGGAAATATGCTTAGTGAGTTTAGCTACATAATGCTCTATAGATGTTTTATCAAGCAACGCTACTCTAGGAGTTCTCAAAAATAAGTAGCTAGGGTTAACTACTGTAACATTATCTTGTTTTGTGTGTGCTGCGCTAAAAAGTGAATTAACAAGTTTTCCAAACGTAAAGTGCCACGTAAATAATGCTCCGTTTCCGTATGTAACACTATGTTGCTGACCAATAAGGCTAAATAGTTGCTGTCTATTCATCCAGCGACTTTGCCATTCGTTTGGAGCTAACACGATAAATTGCATCACTTTTCCTTTAGTATTGATTGATAGATACTTTCTATTTTCGCGGTATATGAATTCAATGAATAACGACTCTCTATTATTGTCTGGTACTCTTGAGAGTCGTAACGTTTTTTGCCATTTAAAATTGCAGAGACAGGACCTCTAACAATAAATTTAATTAACAACCATGGTGCAAAAAGTCATTTTAAAAAGCACTTTGCATTAAAGTAACAAATAAATTGTCTATTGCAGTATGAGTATTTATGCCCTTTCGAATAAAAGCTTCGCTATTATTCACCGTCAGAGTGTCACACTCATAATGAACAAAAATTTGTGTTTTTTTTCATTTTTATTTAGTTCGCTTTAGTATTCTGTATAGCGTTGGGTAATCTTCTTCTAATTTATCAACAAACAATTGCTTTTTACTTTTAGCATGCTTTTTCAGCATTTTATCATCATATTTTAGTGCTGACTTTTTCGCTTCATTAACCTCCTCCGCGGTAAGTACTCTAACATTAGACAAAGTATCAGCGATTTTTTTGGTATTATTTTCCCATGAAAAGTGACGCACAGCATACTCTCTCGCTTGTGCTTTTAAGTTTTGAATATTATTTTGATTATCAACATAAAACTTTAACGATTCATGTAAAGAATCAAGCGCAACTTCACATTGCGGCCAATAATAACCATCCCATCGAGACCATAATTTTTCAATATTGACAGCTTTTCCATTTTCACCATGCTCACCAACAAACTCATTCATAGGTCCATTATCGGGTACGATAATAGGTAATCCAGCCGATGCGGCTTCTAATATTGTAAGGCCTATACCGTCTAATCTAGATGGATAAACGTAAACATCTCCTAAATGATATAGACCTGGAGCAGAAACAGTATATTCATGCAACTCTAATGAGCCTGAGCTTAATAGTTTATCTATATCTGCTGCTAACTGAGGAAAAGCCGTTTTGAGGTCTACTTGACTATGCACTATTAATTTAGCTTCGCCCTCTAACCTAAGAAATGCTTTTATTAATAAATCGGTTCCTTTTCTGTAAGGGCTCATGCCCGCAGAATGGAAAAACTTAACCCCTCCTTCATCTCCTTTGTGCTCTTGCGGTTGATAAAGGTTGGTATCTGTTCCCCATGGAAAGAAAAGGCACTGAGGGTGATGCTCAAACACACTACGGTGTCGTTCAGTATTACAAATTAAAAAGTCATAAACCCCAAAACACGGTACAATTTCTTCAGTATAGTAATCAATATATGCCCCTGTTTTGATATTCAAGTCTCGACAAAGAAGAACTGGCGCCCATATTTTTTGCTCATTAAAAAGTACAAGCTCAATTTCGTTGTCTAGTAACCAAGCTCTGAAGTTTTCTAAGTTGATATCTGTAAAAGCAAACGTGAGTGGCTTTTTTGCCCAAGTAACATAATCACCATCCCAATTAGGATCACCTATTGCAAATTCTTCGCCACCACGAGCATAAATAAAGACGTCATGCTCGTGTTCAAGCACTTCTTTAAATTGCTTTGATACATACGCAGCACCTCGCTCAAACCATGTTGTTACAATGCCGATTTTCATAACTTTCCTTATTAATAATTACCAGTTAAATTTCAATTTTGAACGGATATACTCTTTAAATTTTGAAGGAAATAGCTTACTGGTATACCTTCCGATGAACAGGGCAAACTTTTGTAGTCGCACTATGATAAATGCGTCATAGAACAAGTTGATACAATGGCCTAAAGTCTTTCCTCTTCCTTTAAATTCAAACTGACTGTGGTCTGCTGACATAAACTCCGAAATATTTAACTCGTTTAATTTAAATGCATTATTTAGCTTATCTGAGGCTACTGTAGAAGGAGAAAATCCTTTCAACTTAACGAGTACATCCTCAGCACTATTATCTAAAGTTAGAATGGCATCTTGATATCCCAGTCTACCAATGACATTATTTATCTTTGGATCATAAGACAACGCAACAAATGGTATATTAGACATAATGGCAAATAAATTGGCATGCAGTCTCATCGATATCAAACCTTCTAAGCCCTTAATAGACTCTAATGTTTTGGAAAAACAACGCTCGTCACTAAGTTCTATTTTCTCGGGAAACAACTCTAATAATTGTCGATACAAAATTAAATCATCAGATTCATAAGCAAAAAATACAGGTGTAACGCCATCATTCAGCAGCTTTTCAATTATTTCGGCTAGGAAATCAATATGTAAGCCCTTCCATTGTCTAAAAGCTAATCCTACTCTGCTTGTTTTCTTTGCTTCATGTTTGGTTAATTGGCTATTGATCAAATATATTGAATCACTTCCTAATTCGCATTTATAACTATATTCACCATAAGCATTATTTGACGCATTCAACGACTCAATATCTCTATAATTAATTCGTTGTACGCTATCTAAGAATCGATGACCCAAAGTATGGCCATAGTCCGAGCTAATAGGGCCAAAGCCTACTCCTGTAGCCAATGACGGTATTTTGTAATACTTTGCTATGGCTGCAATAAGGGTACAGTGCTCCATTAGTTTGGCACTATGAACGTCTTGCAGAATTCCGCCCCCTACAAAAATAACACGATCCATTTTTCGAATCGTAGCAACTAATATAAAAAAGTCTTTGGTTGTAATAGGCCTCCCTGGATACGTACATTTTAAGTAGTGGTAAGATTTACCTAAATATTGTTCACTTACATCAGGCTGTCCTGTGGCAATATATATTTCTGTACTATCATTTTGAATTTGCTGAGCGACCGCTGCACCTATGGCTTCGTCACCGACGTTCAACCCACCTATATAGCCTACTAACAATACTTTTTTCATACTTTCATCTTTTATAATCATCATCCTTAAACCACAGTAGGGACATGCCACCTACCAAACCTTTTAACTAGCTTTCAACAACTTAACCTTTATTTTATTTCGAATACTAATCAAATTTAATCTCACAAATTGAGATAAATCTGACTCGGGAAAAAGTCTTAGATATATCAAGGTGAAGAAACTATAAATGACTATACCTATTATGGCTTTCAGTAGCAGCATTAATAAATTACTTCCCAAACTCACGACTTGTAAATAAGGAAGAAGTAACTCAATACTTATGTACATTAGTAAGCTAGTAAAAACAGGGAACACAAATACCTTGGCACATTTGATGAGAGATATAGATAAATATCTACTCACAATTAAAAAACTTAATGGCATGGTAATGAGTGATACAAATAAAATAACAAGTGATGCTCCAAGTGCTCCAGAGCGCTCAACGAAGTACAATAAGAGAGGGATAATAAATATAATGCGCACAAGAGATATTAATGACGGTATATTTGGTTTACCAATAACAACAAAAACAGTACCAATATTTTGTACCGCACACCGACTAAAACCGTAGAGAGATAATATAGCGATGATAGGGATTATTGGTTGCCACTGGTCCCCTAGCCCTAACTGAACAATTTCTGGGGAACATATTGAAATCCCCACCGACACTGGCGCACTAACGAAAATAATAATTTCCGTGATCTTTAAAAACGTCACTCTAAGCTTTTCAATATCATTTTTTAATTTCGCATAACCTGGAAAAATAGAACGACTCAGAGGGAATAATAATTCTGTTGTTGGCAAATTTGAAATTTCATAACCTACAGTATAATAACCTAGTTGCTCAGCACTTGATTGTTTACCAACGATAATGTCAGTAACCTTATGGTTGAAGAAAATAAGTAAGTTATTAAGTAGTAGCCATTTAGAAAACTTGAATAACTCCTTAGCTTCACTTAATTCTAACTTAGGCCTGTATGGGTGCATTAAAAACGACATGAAAGTCTTAGCAATTGCATTAGCATACATACCTATCACTAATGCCCAGTAGTTTTCTAAATAAAATGTAAAACCTATGGTTATAACAAAAGAGAATAATTTTGAATACACCTCAAGCGGAAACTCTTTGGCTAAATCCAACTCTTTTCTATACAGAACAAATCCAATATTTTGTACTGCGGTGATAAATGGCAACAAAGCTACAGCAAGCACCAATTCCTCTACTCTTTGATCGTTATAATACGTAGCGACTAAACCACTTACAGAGACTAATACAGTAGAGAGTATTAATCCCATTATTAACTTTAGGGTCCATGCAGAATTTAAGGTTTTATTCGTGACGTTATCTTTTTGAATAATATTTAAATCAAAACCAAAACTGGTGAACACCTCAAGAAAAGCCACAACAATCATACACATAGCAATTACACCAAAATCTTCTGGTGCTAATAACCTTGCTAAAATGACGGTGCTTATTAATCCTAAAGATTTAACTAAGAACTTAGTGAATACAGCCCAACCTGCTCCAATTGCAATTTTTTTATTGAGAGCATCCATTAATCAAGCGCCCTTAGTAATAAATCTAGTTGCTGTGTTTTGGCATAACGAGAATAACTTGCACTCTGCCTTTCGCCGTCTGTTTGTTGTTCCAACATACGTGAAATGGCTCGCTTAATATTTTCACTCGTTTCAGCGACTTCTGTTGCCGCAACAGTACTTAGTAATGTTCCTGTGGCGCCTTCTTCTGGCGTGAGCGCGAGTATAGGTTTATTACAACGAATATACTCATAAGCTTTACCCGGAATTTGATTATTAAAAAGCTTGCCCTGAATTAACACCAACGCATTGGCTGACATCATTTCAGCTAACGATTCTTTATAGGCAATATTGGCTCTAAACTCTACGATATCTTCAATACCTAGTTCATTAACCTGAGATTTAACCGCTGGACTATTCACTGCTCCTCGAAAAGCCAAAACAAAGTTGCTACTGTCAATAACGCCTTCATTTTTAAGCACTGATAATGCACTAAATAAAGCTTGGGGATCACGTCCTTGAGGGTAAATTGCGCCACTATGCAATAGCGTAAAACGAGAGCTATCAACCGTTGCTACAGTAGGTAAATCATTAAAGTTAGCTTCATCAAAGCCGTTTTCAATCACGCAAAACTTAGATAACTTTTCGTCGGGATATAATCGTCGATAAAGCTGCGCTGATCGCTCAGTAGTAAACACCGCCTTGCTACAATGAGTTATTGTTTTCTTTTCAATCCACTTTGCGACAAAGCTGTATTGCTGAGCATTACTGTCATAACGACACTGTAAAGGGTCACGATAGTCTGCTACCCAGTTAATTTGACTATGTTGATGCAATTTATAAGCAATATAATGCGCCGTAGAAACCGGGTAAGTTGACCAAATAATATCTGGCTTATATTTGGCAATTAATTTTTTGCCTAATGGTACAGCACTAATAGCCCAGCTCCACCAACGATCTGGCACTTTACTCCAAGAAAAGTATTTACCTTTAATTGATAAGTCTCTTGCTGAGTCGAGTGACTTACAGCGATAAACTTTAATGGACTCGGGTATTTTTATATTGCTATCCACTGACCCATAAACACTTTCATTTACCGTTAATACTATTGGTTGCCAACCCAGATCAGCTAAGTACTCAGCAAACTTTAATGTTCTTTGGACACCTGCACTTTGACAAGGCGGAAAGTCTAACGCAACCATAAGAATGGTTTTCTTTTGAGGTAAACTCATTTACCAATTAACCTTGTATATTTTTCATTAAAATTTAACGCTAAACGTAAATTAAACTTGAACTCGGTAACATCCCACGGGGTGAACCGACTCAATGAAAACAAATTATTATTTTTAGGGGAGATACAGCCCCAGTCAGTACTAAATGCGGCGGTAAAGCCACACTCTTTAGCTATTCGTTGATGGTTATCATTAAAATCGACCTGATATTTGCCATTAGGGTAAGCAAGAAAATTGACCGGTTTATTAGTTATTTTCTCTAAGTACTGTTTTGAAAGCATCATCTCAGATTGTACTGTTTGGTCTTGTTCACAAGTTAATATTGGGTGGTTAACGGTATGCGCACCAATTTCCATTCCTGCTTCAGAAAGAGCAAATATTTGTTGCTCACTCAAAAATTGATGTTTGAGTTGAGGTTTACCTGTTTTATTTAATAACTGCTCAATTAAATGATTACGCTCATCATTGCTTTGATATTTAATTATTTTAGCTATTTTCTTAACGCACTCTATTCGTTGACTATAGGTAGCAACAGGGTAATTTACCGCTAAATAAACTAATGTTTCATCACTAGCAGGTAACTGCATAATTGCTGATGAAACCAGCTCATCCCACAAATAGCCTTGCTGTATTCCTGAGGTACTAATAAAGAATGTCGCAACTAGCTCATGTTTTTGTAACAAAGGAAATATTTTAGTGTAACTATCTGAGTAACCATCATCTATGCTAATCGCTATTGATCGTTTAGGTAACTTACCTTGCGCCTGTAGTGCTAAGCCCTCAGTTAAGCTAATAGGGTTAAAATAACGCTTAAGCCAAACAAGCTGCTGCTCAAAGAGTTTTTCGTCCATACATAGCTGATTATACGACTCACCAACACGGTGGTATGTCAGTACTGTTAAGCTATTTCGGCTAACTAACGCTGAAATAATACTAACAAACAACTTAATCGATATTTTATGCATATCGATGTCCTTCCCTTTTAATAGCGACTTTCGTTTCTTTTCTTTTAATTAACTCGCATAAGATATGTGCTAACGCAAAAATAGCAAACGAGAGATCAAAGTAAGGTAAACTCAATGCCGCACCACCCGCACAATAAGCAATTAAAGAAACCTTTAACATACGTGCTAAGCCAATAAGCCATTCATCGTCTGTATTACGCGTGACCCAGCTTAATTTTCTATAAGTGATGAGGAGAATACTTAAAAACATAATTAACCCCACAAAACCTAAATCACCCAGTACCTGAAAATAAATACTATGTGCCGCTTTAGCTTTAGGAAAGTGAATACCTGTGGTATCAACAATAAAGTTGAGTTTATAAAAATCAGGCTCGTATAACATCCATAATCCTTGGTTTTGCCCTGCTTTAAAACCAGCGCCAAAAATAGGATTATCTAGTGCCATCAGTGTTGCTTGCTTCCATGCCATGGCTCGACCTAAAAACGACGTATCTTGGTCCATTGTTTCTATGGTATTCATGCGCCCAGTCCACTCATCAGAAACAAAAGCGCTACTGACACCAACAGCTACAACAAGAAAAATCGAAACCAGTAGTTTACGTTTACTTTGTAGAAAAAAGTAACCGCCAACCACAATGAGTGCAAGTGTTCCGCCACGAGAATAAGAGCCGAGAATAGCAACAATATTAAAAGCCACAGCCCCCATTAATGCCAACCTAAGCCATTTAGATTTGGTTTGGCTTAATAAAAACATAATCAATGGAATGGTCATATTTAAAGCTAATGCTAATTCGTTTCGATCCTCTAACCGACTTCCTGGAATACCAGCAACTGTATGTCCACCAGCAGTAACAATATACTTAAGCCCTTCAGCAGCGCCAAAATAAGCTGCCGATAAACAAATAGCCCAAAGAAAAACATTGATGTGATGTTTAGTTTTAATGACAAAAATACAAAGGAAGTAAAAAATAATGATTTTGAGGAAAATATTCCATTCAAACCAAACAATGCTAGGGTTAGATAGCGTTAAAGCACTTGAAATTGTCGACCAAATAAAAAAGATTAAAATTAAAACCGTTAGCCCTGAAGCTTCAGTTTTAACTTTATTTCTTTGAAAGAAATAAGAGAGAATTGTCGCAAGCGCAATAAGCATGTTATAGCGTAACGACGAGGCAAACCCCCACACCCAACCGTTAGGGAAAAACATCGCACTCCAGATCCATAACGATACGCCAATGTAGGGACGCTTGAAGATGAAATATAATAAAGCAGGGAAAACTAAAACTAAAAATATATCGCGCAACTACTTGTCCTCGTTATCATTTTTAACAGCCCAGTAGCATAAAAATGCGATAGATATTAAGTTAACTAAAAACAATAAACTATCCATGACGACTGATGTCCTCTTGATGAGTTTTAATAACTTGCTTAAGCAATAGGTATTGTTTTTCACTAACCTGTTGCCAACCAAAATGCTCTGCCTGCTCTCTTACCTTAGCCGATGAAATATTCTTAGCGAGTACTGAATGAATACTCGCTGCTATAGCACCGCTATCTCGCTGCATAATTAACTCGCCAGCGTTAGGATGAGTGATTATTTCAGCACTACCGCCAACATTAGTCGCCACAACAGGAGTGCCTGATGCTAACGCTTCTAATAAAACGTTTGGCATACCTTCTCTACTTGAGGCTAACACTAATAAATCAGCACTAGCATAATAGCCAGGTAATTCGGCTTGCTGAATGTTACCAGTAAAAAATACTCTGTCTTGTAAGCCTAACGCTGTCACTAATTGCGTTAACTCGGCTCTCATTTGACCTTCACCAATCACAATAAGCTTAACCTTAGGTAATTGAGTTAGCGCCTCAATGATTAAGTGATGCCCTTTCAACTCAATTAAATTACCGACACTTAGGATTAATTTTTCATCTTTTTCAAATGAAAAAGGTAACGTTGGATGAGTTGCATCAGGGGTAAAAAAATCTAAATCGACGCCATTACGCAATACGATAGGTTGTTTTGCTTGAGGTGCGAGCTTGACCATTTCATTCGCTAAAGCTTGAGAGACCGCGGCACTTGCATTAACTGTCATTAATGCCTGTTTAATGCGTTTACCTGCAATAACATTATCTGGAATAACATTAATATCGCTACCACGGGCTGTTACCATAACCGGAATATTCAGCTTTTTACCTAACCAAGCAGCGACGACACCATCTGGGTAAAAGTAATGACTATCTATCATATCAACTTGGTAACCGCTTAACGTTAAAGACTTCAGTGCCTTTAGGCAGCTACGATATAAAAAATACGGTGTTATATTCATTCCTACTTTGGGAATGACAAGGTATTTAGGGTGAAAAACGTCAATTCCACTCCGTTTTTCCTGTGTTACGACTTGGCTATATTTTTTATATTCGGCAGCAGGCAACCAGCTCGGAAAATACGGCACAGGCGCAATCACTTTAACCTGAGCATCAGGATAACGCTTAACTAATTCTCTCACTCTATTTTCAATAAAAACACCATGACGGTGCTGAATATTATTAGGGTAAAGTGTAGTTAATACGACAATATTCATTATTTTATCAGTGAGTTATATAATGGAAGGTAATTACTTACGCTGTTTTTCCAATTACGGATATTTTCAACATAGTTTCTACCGTTAACTAAGACACTTTGTAATTTTTCTTTGTCGTCAAGTAACTCAATGATGCGCTCACTTAGCTGTTCATCATCGCCCGCCTGAAATAAAAAACCGGTTTCGTTATCAATAATCAGTTCTCTATGTCCACCAACATCAGATGCAATAACGGGTTTACCTTGCGCCATAGCTTCTAATGGTTTTAACGGTGTTACCAATTCAGTTAAGCGCATAGGTTTACGCGGATAAACTAATAAGTCGACCAAACTATAGTACTTACCTACTTCACTATGGGCGACACGACCCGTAAAAATAACTTTGCCTTCAATACCTAATAGCGTTACTAACTGCTTTAAGTTTTGCTCTTGCGGGCCACCACCTACTAATAATAATCGTGCCTTAGGATTATGAGCCAGTATTGCTGGCATTGCCTTAATCGCTAAGTCTAGCCCTTCATAGGCATAAAAAGAGCCTAAAAATCCCAGCACATCGCAACCTGTTAGCTCTAATGTTTCAGCAAGATCAGCGTTATTGGTTTTGTCTTGCGCTGTTATTACATCAAATTGCTCGATATTAACGGCATTACCAATAACGGTAAATTTACTTTCTGGGAAGCCACGATTAATCAAGTCGCCTTTAAGACCTTCACAAATAGTGGTAACGGCACTGGCATGACGAACAACATGGGTTTCCATTTTACGAGTTAAGCGATAACGTAAGTCGTTTTCTTTACAGCTACCATGGTCAACCGCTGCATCTTCCCAAAAGGCACGAATTTCATAAACCACCGGTAAACCAGACTTGCGCCCTGCCTTTAATGCGGCTAATCCGTTCAATGCTGGAGAGTGAGCATGAATAATGTCAGGCTTTTCGATTTCAATAACTTCTAAAATACGCGCAACCATAGGCGCAACATACGCCAGCTGATTTAAAACGGGTAGTTTTGACATAACCCCTGAAATAGGTGCGCTACGATAAAATTTAAGCCCGTCTACTTCTTCAACCTCAATTTGGTCATTACCATGTTTAGGGCTAGTAACATGGCACGTTTCTATACCCAATGCTTGTTGTTGCTTTAAAATAGAGCGACTACGAAAGGTATAACCGCTGTGTAGTGGAATTGAATGATCAAATACATGTAAAACTTTCATTATTTTCTAGTACCTTCTATGCTGCTTCAGCTTGTTTATAAAAAGAAGCAAACATTAATAATGTCCATAATGGTGCGCTATATTCACGTCGGCCTGATTGATGGTCATCTAACCATTGAGTAATGGTGTTCATATTAAATAAACCACTGTTATGCATTTGTTCACTCAACAGAGTATCACGTAGTTTTTGCTTTAACGGCCCTCTGAACCAGTCAGCTAATGGCACTCTAAAGCCCATTTTTTTACGATAAAGCACATCGTGTGGTAAGTGTGGCTCCATCGCTTTTTTCAAAATATATTTACCACAACCGTTTTTAAGCTTTAATGCTGTTGGAATTTTAGCGGACCATTCTACAAATTTATGATCAAGAAACGGTACCCTCACTTCTAAGCTGTGCGCCATACTTGCACGGTCAACTTTTGTTAAAATATCGCCAACTAAATAGGTTTTAATATCTAAATATTGAATCAATGATAATGGGTCATTACCATCAAAGTTGGCTTGGTGTTCTCTAAACACTTCAAGTGCGGTATAGCCTTTTAGTTCTTGATATAGTTCATCAGAAAACAATGCCTTGCGCTGAGCATCATTTAATAATGACACCCCATGAAAGTAACCTTCGGCAGTGTCCATTGCTAACGATTGAAAAGTAGTTTTTGCGCGTAAAAATTGTGGTGCCCAATCCATTTTAGGGTAGATTTTACCTAAGGTACCAAAAATAGGCTTACGTACCGAATAAGGTAAAATAGAACGTACTTTTTCTTCGTTCATCATCAAACCATAACGACGATAACCCGCTAATAACTCATCTGCGCCATCGCCCGATAAACAAACAGTAACTTTTTCGCGTGCCATTTGGCAGACACGGTAAGTAGGCATAGCAGAGCTATCAGCATAAGGTTCATCATATAAGCCCGCAAGAATATCAACTAACTCAAAATCATCGCTGGCAACAATTTGCTCGTGATGGTCAGTTTGGTACATTGCAGCAACTTCGCGCGCGAAATCGGTTTCATTATAATCTTTAACATCAAACCCTATTGAGCAAGTAGTAACTGCTTTTTTCGTGTCACTGTCTTGATTAGCATCTAAGGTTTCAGGATTAGACAATTGTGACATCATGGCGACAACAGCACTTGAGTCTACGCCTCCTGATAAAAAAGAGCCTAGTGGCACATCAGCCATCATGTGACTTGCAACTGCGCCTTTAAATTGTTTTTCCATATCGGCAATATAATCGTCTTCGGACATATTAATTTGCTGTGAGTAACTCACGTCCCAGTACTGTTCAATAACAGGTGTCGAGTTACCTGCTTGTAGCGTGATAGTATGTCCAGGAGGTAATTTAGCCACTTGCTGATAGATAGTATGCGGCTCTGCGGCATAGCCTAAAGCAAAATATTGCTCGATAGCCTTTGCATCAATTTTTTTATTCAATCCGGGTACTAACGTGATACTTTTCAGTTCTGACGCAAAATATAAAGTGCCCTCGATAATAGAATAGAATAATGGTTTTATCCCTAAGCGATCGCGAGCAATAAATAGCGTTTTCGCTTGTTTATCCCATATGGCAAAAGTAAACATACCTTGTAATTTATCAACACAAGCACTGCCCCATTGCATGTATGCATGTAGAATGACTTCAGTGTCACTATGACTATGAAATACATGTCCAAGCTGCTCTAACTCAATACGGGTATCTTTGAAGTTATAGATTTCGCCATTGAAAATAAGCACATAGTTGCCATCATCACTGGCCATTGGCTGTTGACCTGTTGATAAGTCAATAATGGATAAACGACGATGCCCTAGTGCAACATGTTCATCTAAATACTCGCCGCCCTCGTCTGGTCCACGATGAAATTGCGCCTGATTCATTTGCGCTAATAATTGTTGATTGACTGACGCTTCAGTTAGTGATTTTTCAGCTGCAAGGTGGAGAAAACCGGTAATACCGCACATTCGTTTATTGTCCTTTAACTAGCGTTTTGTATTGCTGCAAATACGCATTAACCATGTTTGTTTCATTAAAATTAGTAAGCACTTTATTTCGGGCATTTTCGCCATGCTCAATAATGAGTTCGGGTTGTTTTATGTAACGCTTTAAAGCTTGAGCTAGTGCTTCAGGATTACTTTTTTCCACTAAATAACCTTCAACACCATCGGTAATCACTTCTGGAATACCACCAACGTTGGTGGATACCACCGGAGTTTTTGCTGACATGGCTTCAAGAATAGTCATAGGAATACCTTCGGCCACTGACGATAAAACAAATACGTCGGTATTGGCGAGTATTTGTGCAACATCATCTCGAGCCCCTAAAAAGTCAACGTTGCTTAATTCATGTTCTTGGCAGAACGTTTCAAGTATTACTCTTTGTTCACCATCACCAACAATGGCCAACTGTGGCAATGCTTCAATGCCAATGTCGTTTTTGAGTAATAAAAAAGCCTTTAATAAGGTTGCATGATCTTTTACTGCGGTGATACGCGCGACAATGGCAAAACGAAGCTGCTTGCTTGGTGTTTTAGTAATATTAAAAACTTCGGTATTAATGCCGTTTTGAATTAATAGCGTTTTTTTCTGAGTAATGCCAACATGATTAACCAACCAAGAATGTAAGTCTTCACTTACACAGACATAACACTGAATAAAAGCCGACATTATTTTTCTTAAAAAGTTATGCTTTTTATTCAGTCCTTGTGGATCTCCAATATCGCGGCCATGCTCTGCATGAATATGCCCCTTCACGCCAGCTAACCAAGCAATAGGATGATACTCAATTGTTGGTAAATTATAAGTGTGCAATATCTGCGGTTTAAGCTGCCTTAATAGTTTAAACAACTTAAAATGAATACCTAAGTCACTCCCTTGTTTTTTACCCAAGCAATGTACAGTGACTGGATTATCTACGGCTTGCGCAAAGTTATTGGCATCGGTAAGCGAGATAATAATATGTTGGTAATTCTCATCTTGCATTTGGTTAATACAATTGAGCATTACCCGCTCTAAACCACCAATATCTAAACGATAAATAAGGTGAGCAATAATTGGCTTACTATTACTCACCACTTTCATCCTTAAATAATTCACTTTGCTTATTGAATGCCGCAATAAGTGTTTTTTCTGCTGTTTCAAGATCAGTAATACCACTAACAGAAACTGCGCGAATTTCACTAAAGTCCGATTGTTGAGTCAAGCTATTCCATGCTTGCATTAATTTGGCTTTATTAGCATTAACCGTAAAGTAATCACCTATTTTATATTGGTAAAGATAACTTCTTGGAAAGCCTCTGCTATTGCGTAAGTTTACGAGCATTGCATGTTCATTATTAATGATGACTTCTTTGCGAGAGGCTATGGTCCACAAATCGTGATTATGAGTAACATTTTGCCAAACAATTAATTCGCCTTGGGTTTGTTTATTGCCGTATAACGCTTTAAAAGCTTCAACACTTACGTTATTAGCACCACGAATAACGCCATAACGAGTTTCTATCGCATCAACAAAGCTTATACCCCAACTTGAATTACTAGTTTCCTGCTGCTTTTGCTCTACCGCTAAATCTACCGTAGGTATTGAGCGTAATGTAAATAGAGTGCCACATAAAATAACTAAGGTAGTTGAATAAAGTAAATAATTAGAGCGACTAATTGTTGCCGATTTATTGGCTTTATCACCCTCTTCGTTTACAGCTTCAGCATTGTTATCTGAGGTTTTTTCTGGGGCTTTATCGGCAAAAAAGCCACCAATCCAAAACATTAACATGATAACAAAACCAAAAAACAGCCAACCATAAATTAAATGATCAGCTCCTGTGGCATATTTCATATCAGAATAATAAGCAATAGCAACAATGCCATACGCTCGTATTCCGTTAGCTAAAATAGGTAGTATCATCGCAAAAAGCACAAACAATATTTGCTTATAGGTTTTGTTATAGGTTAAATAACCAAACAAGGTGCCTACGGCAACAGAAGCGATTAAGTAACGAATTCCCGAGCAAGCAACGGCAACTTCAAACATACCTGTAGGTATTTCAATATAAAGGCCATTTCGATAAAAAGGAATACCATTAAGGTCAAGGAAAAATACAGTGAACCAAGCGGTAACGTCTTGTAACCAAGGGATTAAATTTTCCCCCATCGGTACAGCAAATAATAAATAAGCTAATGGAAATTTATAATGCCACGCAACGTTATTACCCACCATAAACCAAGTTAAGCAAATTAATGAAACAACCGCCGAAAGCTGCCCTAAAACATTAATATCTGCTGCATAAGCAAATAACCAAACAAAAAGTGAACCGAATAAAAATGGTAGTGCCAACCAACTTGGTTTAACTTGGCTACCAAGTAAGTTTTCTTTATCACGCCAAAGTAACCATAAACTAATAGGAAGAATAAAATAGCCATGTGCAAACGTATCTGAGCGCGCCCATATAGCTTCCATACTTAATAACGCATCTTGATAGAGCACCGCCCACGCAACAATAATCAATGCAAACATAGCAATAAAGCGATTATCACGTATTGTCATACCGGTTAAATTACTCATTAATTATGTCCTTTGCAGAAAAGTACTGCTGTAATGGCTGTAATGTATTTTCCCAAGTAAAGTTGTCTATTATCCACTGTCGATTGCTTAAATTGACTGCGCTGTCATTTAAATATTTTAGGCAAGCTTGGGCATATACACTTGCCTCATCACTAATCACAACGCCGCTAGATTCTTTGGCGTTAATACCTTCCATCGCCATTGTGGTTACCACAATAGCTTTATTTAATGACATAGCTTCTAGCACTTTATTTTGTATACCTCGCGCTATTTGCAAAGGCGCAACAACACAAGTTGCCTTAGCAATAAATGGTCTAATGTCGTGTACTCGGCCAGTAACAACAATACCAGGCTGATCCGCCAATGCTAACACTTCACTGCTTGGGTTACCGCCAACAATACAAAAGATAGCTTGTGGGTTTTTAGCAATAATAAACGGCCAAACGTACTTAACAAACCACAATACTGCATCGACATTCGCCCAGTAATCCATAGCGCCCGTGAAACTAATAAATGGTACGGTAGGTACTGGGCTTTCTGCTGAGAAGTCTGCTTGTGGATCGAAAAAGTCAATATCGACACCATTTAGCACCCCATGTACTGACTTTTGCAGTGCTATCGGTTGTCGTGCGCTAAATAATGCTGCTTCATCGGGAGAAACAAACAAACTGTGAGAAAATTCAGCGCATATTTCATCTTCAACTTGTGCTAATAAACGATATTCACGGTTAAAAAACCACTTAGCGACACCTTGTTTTTTCTGTGCATATTGACGCCACTTATCTGAATCAACATCAACAAAGTCAATCACACGCTCTAACGCACTATAACGACTTTCTTGGCAATATTGCGCCATAGAGGAAGAGTATACAAAAACCTTTGCTATTTTATGCTCAGCGACTATTGCAGAGGTCCACTGCGCCATACGTTTATCATAATAGTAAGGGAGTGTTATGGGCTTGCCAGTAAAAAAGCCTGATAAGCCTTTTATTTTCGAAAAGGTTTTATTTTGATCAAGATGAAAGACAGAAGCACAATATTTATTGAGTCCATCAACATATTGCTTATCGAAAGGATCATCAATAAAACAACCTAAGTGAATGGCATAAGTTTCACTCAGCTTCTTTAAAATATTAAACGAGCGAATTTTATCGCCCTTGTTTGGTGGAAACGGAATACGGTGGCAAAGAAACAATAATGGCTCTTTGACTGAAACCTTATTATTAGTGGAATGAGGTTGCGATTCGTTACTCATCACTATTAGCCCAAATACTTAGATAAAAATGGGCCAATAAACTGACTAACTTTTAAAGGTAGTTTTTGCCACAACTGAATAAACAATTTATATTTTGGGTTGTTAGGACTTAAATTAGGTAGCTCTTGTGCGTTAACTAAGTGGTAATAGTAGTACAGTGACTTAGGCTCCATCCCCCAGTTTTTCTTATACTTAAAAGGGCCGCTATCATTTTTACTTCGACCAAAATCATACCAACGATAACCTTTCTCACTGGCATTACACATTACTTGGTAATACATGAAGTCAGCGCTTTTTAAACCACGAGCACTGTCATTACCACCACCGTAATAAGGTAATACTTGCTCATTAAAGTAAAAATTCATTACCGCACTCGATAATTGATTATTTTTATCTTTAATCACAGCAATATCGATAGCCTCACCAAAAACATCAATAATATGAGTGAAAAAACTCTTACTAAATATTGGTGTACCTAAATTACGATAGCTAGTAGATAATAACTCATAGAAATCTGCTAAATTTTCATGGCCTGATGATAGCGAAAAGTTAAGCTCATTTTTTAATGAGTGACGAATAACTGCACGTTGTTTCTTTTTAATATTCGCTAATATTTGCTCATTATCTTCAGCAAGTTCACAACCAAAAGTGCTATGCGCTTGTTTCAATAACAGATCGGAGTCTTGTTTTTCTTGGTATCTAAGTTCAAGATAATCAACCGATAGCTTATCGGCTAACTGGCAAGCTTCTTTTTCTAACGCTCGCACAATTTCAGGAGAGTCAGCAATTGCACCACCATAAACACAAAAAGGTGTTGAAATAAGTGCATGACCAAATAATTTACTTTTAACTTCAACTAAAGGTAAAACGCCACAAATAACGCCTTCTGTTTCAACATACAAAAAATAGCACGGATGATTAAAACTTTGTTCTATGACTTTTTTCCAGCCACTTAAATGAAAAAAACTTCCTTGCGGATTATTTTTAACGTAAGCATCCCAAGCGCAAGCTTGATCAGAAGTAAGGGTTTTTATTTGGCTGTTAATATTCAAGTTTCCATTCTCTATTTTTAACTGATAGTTATTCGATTAAACGATCATTACGACATATAAGTACGTTTGCTCAGCTACTTGCCCAAGTAAACACTTTTCATAGTGTCCCATTGGTAATCTTCTAATAAGCGCGCCACTTTGCCTTCCATACGAGACAGGTTGATATAGTGACGTAGTTTAGACTTCATTGAGGCACTCGTAATACGTGGCTGGTCTGGATCAATTTCCCACGGGTGAAAATAAAAGCTATAGGGCTGTTGCTCATTTGCTAAATAGTTATTTATACGTTTTTTCGATAACCAATAAGGATACAAGCGAAAATAACCACCGCCACCAATACCAGTATTTTGTTCATTTTTTCGTACTGTTGGAACGGGGATCTCTGAAATACCCTCTGGACGATTATATATAAACCTTGGCCATTCAGGCACACCATATAGATCATGCTCAATCGGGTAAGTACTTGAGCTATACTCAAAGCCTAAATCAGCCAGTATTTGATAGACCCAAGTATTAGTGTCATTAAATGAAAAGCTTGGTGCGCGATAACCAATGATGGCTTGCCCTGCAGCGTCTTCTAAAAGCTGCTTACTTTTCGCAACATCATCTTTAAATTGTTGTGGGTTCATTTCAGTCGCGCGCTGATGAGCATAACCGTGGCTTGCTAATTCATGACCTTCATTAACGATTGCTTTAATTAGTTCAGGGCAACGTTCAGCCACCCAACCTAAGGTGAAAAAGGTACACTTGGCATTTTTTTCAGCAAATAACTCTAACAACCTAAATGTGTTTTTTTCAACACGTAGTTCTAAGTTTTTCCAGTCTGATTTTTGAATGTTATTTTCAAAAGCAGAAACATGAAAATAGTCTTCGACATCGACTGTCATTACTTGTTTTTGAGGCACGTTTAACGTATCTACAATATTACTATTAGACTGCATGTACTTAACGCCCCTTGCCAAACAAGACTACTTCAACGGTACGAATTAAAATAAGTAAGTCTAATAGAAAGCTACGATGCTTAATGTAATACAAATCGTATTTTAATTTTTCAAGTGAGTCGTTCTCAGTTGCACCATACGGGTACTTCAACTGTGCCCAACCAGTTAAGCCAGGCTTAACATTATGACGCTCGTTATAATAAGGAATGTTTTTAATCAGTTGTTGCACGAATTCTGGACGCTCAGGTCTTGGACCAACAAACCCCATATCCCCACGCAATACATTATAAATTTGAGGTAGTTCATCTATTCTATACTTACGTAAATAATTACCTACTTTAGTAATACGGTTATCATTTTCGCTAGCCATTTGCGCACCATTTTTTTCAGCGTCTAAACGCATACTGCGAAATTTAATAATATTGAATGGTTCGCCATCTAAACCAACACGCTCTTGACGATAAAAAACAGGAACATGCATTCCCTCTGTTAGTTTAATTATGATGACCGTAAGCAGCATAATAGGCCAGGTCACTAATAATAAACCTAACGCCATAAAAGCATTAAACACCCAATCTAAGGTGTTGCGCAGATGATTGTTAGAAGCAAAGCCATTTGAATAGATAACCCAACTAGGGTAAATCAGGTTAACCGCTATTTGACCGGTTTCACGCTCAATAAAGTCTAATATTTCGGTAATTTCAATACCGCGAATTTTACATGCAAACAATTCATCAACAGGTAAGTTATTACGTCGCTCATCGCTAGCAACAACAATTTCATCAATTTCATGCTCAAGCGCATAACTCACTAATGAACCATCAAGTGTTATACGTGTTTCTTCTCTAATGCCTTCCTCAGAATCACCTTCCATAACAATAAAGCCATGAACGGTGAAGTCTTGTCTATCGACATCTCGGCGCATTCTCTTTTCAATAATTGAAGCTCGCTGTCCTGCACCAACCACTAAGATTCGGCGCTTGCCAAAACCAAAAAAATCTATTTTAAACGTTAAATAACGAAATGAGCTAACAAGCACGACACTAAATAATGAGGCGATAGCAATTACTTCAATAGGTAAATGATATGCTCCGTAAAATGGGTTGATTAATGTTGCAGCAAAAAATCCTACGGCTACACACATTAGCATCCTACGAAATATGCCACGAAAGCTCTCTCTTAATTTAGAGTTGTAAAGTCCTAAGGCTAAAGAACTTAATTGATTAATTAACGCAAAAATAATGGCGTACAATAATAAAAGACCGTTAGGTATATTATTATGTTCAACTAACCCTAACCACTCATTAAAATAAAGTGCTAAAAATAATGCGCTAACAAACAGTATTTGTTCGATGATAATTAGTGACTTACTTCCGGCGGATAAATCTCGAAATTTTGAACTAGACATGATCGGTCTGATTCCCTCTAACTAATGACTACAGCGTAACCATTTACCGATTAAAAACGACGCTTATTCTAACAAAATAATAACCAATGTTAATTGTTTATTTACATTGGTTAATTTAAATTGCTAAAAATAGCAAAAATGCCATACAATTAGGCTTTGAATAAAAAATAAATTTAACGTCAAAATGAAGGTATTAACCATGGATATACGTTTTACCGAAACAGCCAAAGTTTTCTTGGTGCTTATTACTGCTGCTTTATTTAGCGGCTGTAGTTCAAATACGCTACCTACCGCAACCGTACAGCCCTCAACTACTACAGATATTAATTCATACAAATATTTAATTGGTGCCGGTGATGTGCTTAATATTTTTGTCTGGCGTAACCCCGAAGTTTCAGGCTCTTTTGTTGTCAGACCTGATGGTATGATTACCACCTCATTGGTTGAAGACATTAAAGTCGCAGGAAAAACCCCCACAGAACTAGCTCGTTCAATAGAAGAAACTCTTGCAACTTATCTACGTGACCCGATAGTAACGGTAACCGTTCAAAGCTTTGTTGGCCCTTTTAGCGAACAAATACGTGTTATAGGTGAAGCAGCACAACCCCAAGCAATTAATTACACTCAGAATATGTCTTTACTTGACGTTATGATTCAAGTGGGTGGTTTAACTGAATTTGCTGACGGTAATGATGCCGTATTAATTCGTGTAGAGAATGGTAAGCAAAAACAATACGAAATAATGATTGACGATTTACTGAGAGACGGCGAAATTAGCGCCAATGTTGATATGTTACCTGGTGACATAATTATTATACCTGAAGCGTGGTTTTAATCATTTAGTAACCATCTACAAGCAAGCCTAGCAGAAAGACCCAAGGGTTTTCTGCTATTTATCATATAAAAAACATGGAGTTAAACGTTAGGAATGCAAGAAGTATTTGAAGACATTATTGATTATCTTAAGGGTATATGGCTAAAACGTCGTTATATTATTATTGCGACTTGGCTTATATGTCCTGTTGGCTGGTACTTAGTATCAATAATGCCCAATGTTTATAAATCTGAAGCTCGTGTTTATGTAGATACTCAATCGCTACTACGCCCTTTATTAAAAGGACTCACTGTTGAAACCAATCCAAACATCCAAATTAACTTAATGGTAAAAACCTTATTAAGCCGACCTAATTTAGAGCGAATTGCTCGTATGACTGATCTTGACGTACAAGCCAATACCCCTGAAGAGTTTGAAATTATTATTAAAGGATTAAAAGAAAAAATTAAAATTTCAAGTGGTGGTCGAGAGAACATTTATACTTTATCTATTCAGCATAAAGATCCTGAGATGGCTAAAAACATTGTACAGTCCGCACTAACTGTTTTTATTGAAAATACGCTGGGTGATACTCGTAACGATTCTGACAGTGCTCAAAAATTCTTAGATGCGCAAATTAAAGACCGTAAAAATGAGTTATTAGCAAGAGATGCGCGTTTAACTAACTTCAAACAAAGAAATAGTGACGTTTTACCGGGTCAATCAGGCGGTTATTACAATAAACTCAATAGCAGTAAAGAACAGCTAAAAGCAATAAACCTGGAAATATTAGAAAAAAAGACCCAGCTCGAATCTGCAAAACTACAGTTATCACAATCTGTTAATACTAAAACGACCGAAGGTAATGAAATCAAATCAGAAACCTCAATACAAACTACCTTTGATGATCGTATTAGTGAACTAGAAACTCAACTTGACGGTTTATCTTTACGCTATACCGACAAACACCCCGATGTAGTTGAAGTGACTCGTAGTCTTACTCATTTAAAAAAACAACGCTCGGATGAAATTAAAAAATATCTTGAACTACGTTCAGGTGATGACGGTACATTAAACCGATTAAGTACCAACCCTGTTATTCAAGAAGTGCAAATTCAAATCAATACCTTAGAAAACCAAATTGCCTCTTTAAATGTTAGAGCAAGTGACTATCACCAACAGGTTATTGATCTTGAGGGAAAAATACACACCCTACCTGAAGTAGAAGCTAAATTTAAAGAATTAACACGCGATTACGAACTTAAAAATAAAGAGTACTTACAGTTAATATCACGACGTGCCACGGCACAACTAGCCCAAGAAGCTAATGAAACCACGGATAAAATTCAATTTAAAGTGATAGACCCACCGCGAGCAGCAACCAAACCCTCAGGTCCTGCGCGATTTGTATTATTTGGCGTTGTCACCGTATTAGGTTTAGGTACTGGTGTTGCTTTATCATTTTTAATGAGCCAATTATCTCCTGTGGCAACCTCGGTAACTCAACTAGCTAAAGTCACTGGTGTGCCTATCTTTGGTGTTGTATCAGCAAATGCAAATCTGGGTTTACAAAACTGGAATAGAAAAAAGACCTTCATATTTATCGCCTCAAACATCATGTTACTGTTAGTGTTAAGTGCTTTTATTAGTTATTTTTTATTTCCTGACGCCATTCAAGCACCACTTAAAAGGATTTTTTAGCCATGAGTACTATTGAAAAAGCCTTGGCTAAACAAAAACAAGCTGAGCAATCAAATAATATTAACGACACTAAAGATAATAACGCAATAGAAGAAACTGTTGTGGTATCACCACAAACCGTCGCCAGCGAAAACATAGTAAAGAAAGACAAAATTATACTAAATGGTGAGCGCTTAAATGAACGCGGCTTTATTTATAGTGCGAATAGTACCCACCATATCCAAGAAGAGTTTCGCCATATAAAGCGTAAATTAATCAATAATGCCTTTGGTCTTGCAGCAAAAACATTAAACCATAGCAACCTCATTATGGTTAGCAGCTCAAGCCCCAATGAAGGTAAAACCTATATAGCTATTAACTTGGCGCTTAGTATTGCTTTAGAACAAGATAAAACCGTGTTGTTAGTAGATGCGGATGTATTACGCCCAAGTCTTCATAGAGAATTAGAGTTTGAAAGCAAAAAAGGGTTGTTAGAGTATTTACTTGCCGAGGTAACATCGTTATCAGATATTATTTATAGTACCAATATTGATAACCTAAAACTTATTCCAGCAGGTAAACCTCATCATTTAACCAATGAATTATTAGCCAGTGAACGTATGGCTAAGCTAGCAAAAGAGTTAGCTGAACGTTACCCAGATCGTATCGTTATTTTTGATTGCCCACCTATTATCGGTGTAACAGAAACACCAGTTTTATCTGACTTAGTTGGACAAGCTATTGTTGTTGTTGAAGAGTCTAAAACTAAAGTTGATGACGTGAAAAATGCAGTTTCACAGCTCAATAAAGATATAGCTGTTGGCATAGTGATGAACAAAACACTCAGGTCTAAAAAGGATGTCTATGGCTATTACGGTTATGGCTACGGTAGAAAAAATAAATAAAGTGGCAAAAAAACCAGCGCTTTTAGCTGCTTGCTTTATCTTATCACCAACAACACTAGCTGGAGAGTGGACTTTTGTTCCATCTTTAGGCTTCACTGAGACCTTTAGTGATAATGTAGAACTAACCAAGCAAGAGCAAACATCAAGCTTTGTTAGCCAGTTGATTTTTGGCTTTGATGCTAATTTTCAATCTAAAGATGCTTTAATTTCATTTTCAGGCACAGAAACCCTAGCGGCATACAGTCATAACAGTGATTTAAATGATGACTTTCAAACCATGCAGCTTGAAGGTTTATTTTCACTATGGTCATCAGGCCCTCAGCTTATTATTAGCTCAGACATTAGTAATGTAAGTCAGAGTAATAGCAATAACAGCCTTGCTGATTTAGTGTCTGGCGATACCGTACAACGACAGATCCATAGTGCAGGTTTGCAGTATAATATTCAAAATAGTCATCATATTCTAGATTCATCAATAATCTACAGCGTAACAGAATCTGAAGATAATATAGGTGATAGTAACGGGTATACTGCGATACTAAATAGTAAAAACGGTAACGCAGCTAGGGCTATTTTTTGGCAAATTACTGGCAATTTCTCTAACCTTAAAAATAATAGCTTACAGGGTGAGAACTATAGTTTAGAAAGTAAATTAGGGGCAATAACCTCTTGGCGACTTAATCCTTTTATTCGCTATTATAATGAAAGGATTACAGGAAACATTCCAGCTACCAACCCTGACACTACGCCATCATGGGGCCCAGGTGTTCAGTGGTTAGCGACCAAGAACTTTACGTTAGATGTTTCATACAACTACGTACAAGAAGGCAATGATAATAGTGATGACTATCTTGCAGCAAACGTTGATTGGCAGCCTTCCGCTAGAACTTCATTAAAAGCTGGCTACAATCAGCGCTTTTTTGGCGATTCATATAACTTTGAATTAACACATCAAACTAAACGCCTAAAGAACCTTATTTACTATACTGAAACTATTGAAATATTTGACCGATACTCTTATCAAGAAGAAAAGTCAGGCGATTTTTGGTGTCTATCACCAGTTTCACAAGATACAGCATCAAGCAACTGCTTACCCGCAGCACAACCACCTAGTGATACTACTAATTATCAGTTAGTGGCATTCAACAATTTAGTGCCTGTTGAAAATAATGAATTTACTTTAAATAAGCGCTTACTTTGGACGTCAACACTAAACCTTTCACGTACTTCATTTAAATTTACCGCCTCAACGAGAGAAAGAGAAGCGTTAAGTACGCATATTATTGATGACTATATAACAGCTGACTTTAAAATATCTCGTAAAACTAGCGCGAGAAGTGCATTAGACTTTCTAGTGAGCTACAGTGAAAATACTTTCGATAAAAATAACCCTAATGGCAGCCGACAAAAAGATATTTATAAGTCGATATCAACGACTTATTCTCGAGAGTTAGCTTCATCATTAAGTGCTTTCTTTACCTTAAGATTTCTAGATAGGGAGTCATCGGTCATTGATAGAACCTATAATGAAGTCAGAGCCTCTATCAATATAACAAAAGATTTTTAATATGTATGAAAGTTACTATGGCTTTACTGAACGACCATTTCAATTAAGCCCAGATCCTCGATTTTTCTTTGCGACAAGCCACCACCAAAGAGCGTTATCGTATTTACAATATGGTCTAGATCAAGGGGAGGGCTTTATTGTTATAACTGGCCCTATAGGTACGGGTAAAACCACTATAGCACGTAATTTATTAGCTAACCTTGGTGATGAAAATATTGTTGCTGCACAATTAGTTACAACTAAATTATCTCCTGAAGAACTGCTTGAATTGGTCGCATCAGAGTTTAAAATTAATGTTAAAAGTAATAATAAAGCTGATATTTTACAAGCGATTGAAAACTTTTTAATTACGCTCAACAAGCAAGGAAAACGCGCTTTACTCTTAGTTGATGAAGCACAAAACTTACCTGCTGAGACCGTTGAAGAGCTGCGTATGTTATCTAACTTTCAATTAGATAATAAACCACTTATTCAAAGTTTTCTGTTAGGGCAAGAGGAGCTAAAGGGAATTATTTCGGCACCAGATATGGAGCAGTTTAGACAACGAATTATTGCTTCAGCTCACTTAAAGCCCTTAGATGTAGATGAAGTTAAAAATTATATTAATCATAGATTACAACAAGCTAACTGTAATAAAGAAGCGCTTTTTTCTGATGATGCTTTTCAATTGATTTTTGAGAAAACTCTGGGTGTACCACGAAAAATTAATATTTTTGTCGATCGCTTATTACTATTTGGCTTTTTAGAAGAATTAAACACGATTAGCTGCGCCGCAATTAATGAAGTTGCCGAAGAAATGTCAGTTGAATTAACAGGCTCTTTAAACGGTAACCAAAATGAGGCTTTTGATAATAATACCACAACGCCAGTGGTTGTTAACTCAAGTGAAAACGTTGAACATATTAAAAATGTTTTACGTGAAGTCGAAGAAATATTAGAAACGACTATTCAAGAAAAAGTAAAAATGACACGCTATATAGATAAATTACTTAAGCAAAAAAGTAAGCAATACGCTGAATTACAAACAAAAGAGTCAGAAAGCTAAACACTTTCTGACCCAAAAACTTGCTATTTTTTCTATCGGATAAAAAGGGAATTTATATTCCCTTAATTAACTATACGTTAATCGCTATTCCATACTTTTCAATAAGCGAATAAAGAGTAGGGCGTGTAATACCTAAAAGCTCTGACGCTTTTGACATATTCCCCTCAGTTAATGCATAAGCTTTTTGAATTGCTATCGTTTCAGCCTGCTCACGCACTGTTCGTAAATTCAATGATAATTCATATTCAGCATTTTCTTTATCAAAAAAGCCTAAATCAAAGGCTGTTACTTGATTTGTAGTGCTCATAATTACCGCTGATTTAACTTTATTTTGTAACTCACGGATATTACCTGGCCAACGATGGCTTTTTAGTCCGTACATGGCATCATTAGCAAACGATTTAACATTTCTTTTATATTCAGCTGCATATTGCTGTAAGAAAAAGTTAGCTAAAATAAGTACGTCTTCATCTCTGTCACGCAACGGCGGAATATTTAGTGTTATCTCTGTTATACGATAAAACAAATCTTCTCTGAATGTTTTATTAGCGACCATTTCTTCTAAGTTTTGGTTAGTAGCGCAAACAACACGAACATCAACCGGGATTTCTTTTCTACCGCCTAAGCGCTCTATTACTTTTTCTTGTAAGAAACGTAAGAGCTTTGCTTGCAGCTGATAAGGCATATCGCCAATTTCATCTAAAAATAGTGTACCGCCTTGAGCACATTCTATTTTACCTAATGTGGTTTTATGAGCACCGGTAAAAGCGCCTTTTTCAAAACCAAAGAGCTCACTTTCTAATAAGTTTTCAGGAATAGAGGCACAGTTAATGGCAACAAAAGGACTTTTGCTACGGTTGCTAACACTGTGAATTGCTTTCGCGGTCACTTCTTTACCCGTACCACTTTCACCTAGCAATAGCGCTGTAATCTCTGTAGGCGCAATTCTTTGCACCATAACACGTAAACGGTCTATGCTCTCACTACTACCAATAATACCGCTCTCACAGCCCGCTACAGACTTCATGCTGCGGTTATCACTTTCTATGGTAGATAAACTAAAGGCTCTTGAAACAATAACATTGATAATATCGGAATCTACAGGCTTTTGATAAAAATCATACGCGCCCATTTCAATGGCCTTTAATGCATTAGTACGGTCATCATTACCCGTAATAACAATCACTTTAGTATGTGGCGCTATTTCTAATATTTCTTTAAGTGCTGCTAACCCTTCACTGGCATTAGCAGCATCAGGTGGTAGACCTAAATCTAAAGTAACTACCTTAGGCTCATGGCGTCTTACTGCAGCAATAGTGCTTTGTCTTGAGTCAGCTAATACAACCTCGTAATCTGCTAAGCTCCACTTTAGTTGCTTTTGAATACCTATATCATCATCAACAATCAATAACTTTTCCATTGCGACGCTACTTCCTTTGTCTATTAATCTTTTGTTATTGTCGGGATATTTAACGTAAAAATAGTCCCTTTATTTTCAAAACTAGTGACTTGCATATTACCGCCAATACTTTCAATAAATTGCTTGGCTTCGTATACACCAATTCCCATACCTGCATTACCTTTAGTGGTATCAAATGGTTTAAATAGTCTTTGTTTAATAAAATCAGCTGACATACCACAACCATTATCAATAATGGCAATATGCAGGTTTCCTTCTATTATTTCTGTGTTTATTTTAACCCAGCCATTTTCATTTGTCGCTTCTTGTGCGTTTTGTAGTAAATGATTCAATACCGATGAAAATGTCTCTAGGTCTATTTCTATCGTACTATCAATTAGTGTTTCTATAGATACATTAGGTAGTTGAATATTACGCTGTGAAATAACTTGGCGGATAACCTCCGCAATATTTATTTTTTTCTTTTCAGATTCAGCAACTTGTTTATTTCTTAATTGATTAAGAACTTTATCAAGTCGCTCGTTTGCTGATTCAATGGTTTCAAAAACGTCATCAATAAATGCTGGATTATTACGGTGACGTATAGCGTTACTGTTAATCAATCCGAGTTGTGCTTGGATATTCTTTAAATCATGTACCAAAAAAGCAGACATACGATTAAAAGCATCAAACTGCTTAGACTCGGCAATGCGTGCATTAGCCTCATTTAACGATAAATAGTTACTTAATTGTTTAGATAAGGCGAATAATAAATCTCGATCTTCAAAGTTTAATAACCCTTGGTCTTCTGGCATCGCGAGTAAAAAGAACCCATAAACCTCTTTTTTCATAAAAATAGGAATAATAATATCAATGTTTTGAGAGTTAAATTGTTCGTAGTCTATTGATAAACCTGGGTAGCTTTTTTCAACAATAGCAAGTTCTCGGACATCAATAATCCAGCCGTGTTGCTGACAAAAATCATCTACCTCTGTTAAGTAATGTAATTGTGCCGCAAGTGTATAATGATATTGATACTGACATTCATAATTTCCTTTCGCTATTTTTTTTACTAGCGCACCTTGATGAATATTCAATGAAGAGCAAATAATTTGCGTCGCGGTTTGATAAAAATCATCACTAGCGCCTATTTCAAGCTGTTCTATCGACTTTAACCACTCTGCGCGATAGTCATATTTGTTAGCAAAAAAGTGTTTAGTAATAAATACTTTAACTTCTCTTCTTAGTTTTTCTGTTATTAATAATGCCGCTAAAACTGAGCCGCCCAAAATAATAAAAGCAATACTGATTACTTCACCCCAAGCACCACCAACATAGTTAATAACATAACCAGCTAATGCTAATAACAGTAAATAAATTCCTGAAATTAATAGCATAGAGCTATAAAAAACCACTTCTCTTGAAACAAAAACATTAACCGACCAGTCTTTAATACGTCGGGTACTTATCAGAATAAGCGGCATGCCTATCGCTATGATAAAGCCTCGCGCATACCAATAAGAAAAGTCGAGTTGATTAACCATTGCCGCTTGTGCAAATAACACAAAATCAAATACAGTGATCATGCCAAGCGCTATCACTAAAGACCAAAGCGCCCACTTAACTTTAACGTCAGCATTACGATAGAGTTGCTCTAACAACACCAATAGCCATAAATTCAGTAATAAAAATAATGAAAATAAGTATTTAGTACTATCGGGAACATATAACGCCATTCCCCAACAACCCAGTGATAATACAGCCCAAATAAGTAAATATTGTTTAACTTTTTTATTACTAACCAGCGCTTTAACATTTTGTAAATTTTCTTGGGTACTTAATATTAATACCGACCAAGCCGCTAATTTAAAGGTTTCAATAGCAAGTACAAAAATTAATGAATAAGACCCTAAGGAGTGAAATGCAGCCATTAAGGTTGAAAATAACGTAAGCACTGCAGTGAATAGTATTAGTCGGCCAGATAAGGCTTTATTACCTGCCGCCAGCAATAATAAAATAAAAATAAGATAAGCACAGGCCGCGAGAAAATAACCTGATGTGCCAATAACTTCCATGAAAACTCCCTAGGTACTACTAATAAACACACAACCGATGTTTAGTAATCCTTTAAATTTGTATTTTTTGTGAAAACGTCAGTCAATATAGGAACGAGTATAAAGCTAGATAACGCCGAAATAAAAAGCCCTGAAATTAATACTACGCCTAGAGGTTGCCATAATACACCACCCAATAGCGTTAACGGTATTAATCCACCAATGGTTGTTAATGTGGTTAGTAAAATAGGGGTAAAACGGGTTGAGCTTGCTTGTAGTATGGCTGATTTTTTATCAAGCCCTGAACGTAAATTAGTATTACTGCAATCAATTAAAATAATCGCATTATTGACCACAATACCAAATAAACTAATTAAGCCAACAAATGCCATCATCGAAAAAGACAGCCCCGTAATATATAAACCAATAATAGAGCCTGCCATGGCAAATGGAATAGAGCTAAAAATAATAATGGGCTGTAAAATAGATTTAAATTGCAGTACTAATACCGCAAATATGCCAATAGCGGTAATTAGCATTATTTGCGTTAAACCGGCAAAGTTTTTTTGTCTTGATTCTTCCTCACCTCCTAAAGTGTAATGCATACCCAGCGGTAAGTTATATTGTTCTAAATAATCAACTAACTGCTGTGTTAACACTCCAACAGAGTGTCCGGTTGCCACATCGGCAGAAACTTTAGCCATACGTAATTTTTGATAATGAAAAAAATCGCTACCTGCTTTTTTAAGTTCAAGAGTAGCTAACTGCTCTAACGGTATGGCAACCCCTTGATTATTGATTATTTCAACCGCCGATAAACCATTAATATCAGGATTATTTCGGCGAACCACTATAGGGTAGTCTTCACCGTTAACATCATTAAACATTCCAATTTGTGTACCCGACAATATTGTTTTTATTGATGTGTCTAAACGGTGAATATTAACGCCGCTTAAGGCAGCTTGTTGGTAGTTAATGTCTAAAACAAGCTCGGTATTTGCCATACCAATAGGGTTGTCTATATTCACCACCCCTTGAGTTTGTCGCATTTTATTTTCTAAATCGTTAGCCACTTGTGCTAAGTCAGTAAGGGATTCACTCAATAAACGAATGGCAATCACTTGATCGGTAACAGGGCCTTGAGTGAATTCTTTTACGGTTATTTCAGCTTGTTGCCAATGATTAAAATCTTCGCGTAGTTTACTGACTAATTGGTTCACCTCATCAGTATCATAATGAGTTAGTGTTACTAACGCTTGACCTAAACGAGCCATACCACGCTTAGGCACTTCGTTGTAATAAATACGCGGGTTAGAGTTGCCTATATTCAACGCCACTTTATCAACCAAAGTAAATTGCTTCATATGAGCACTGACTTGCTGCATAACCTCATTAGTGTATTGAAGCGATGAGTTTTCTGGGGTCATGACATTAATTTGCAACATCGGCTTTTCAGCCTTAGGAAATAAACTGACACCCACTTTGCCAAATAAAGACAACATAATAACTAAACAAATAAGGCTAGCAACAATCACTAAAAAGCGTTGATTAATTAGCTTACTTAAGAAACTTACGTAACTACCATGAGCAAAGCGATTAACGTAATGCTGTAAAGTTTTAAACCCTTTATCTTCAACGTTTTTTGACTGATAAGCGAGTAATTTACTTGAGAGCAATGGTGTTATCGTTAAAGCAACAAGTAACGAAGCAAAAAGCACTAAAACAACCGTTACTGGCATAGAACGAATAAAGTCTCCGGTATTACTTTGAATCATTAACATAGGTAAAAAAGCCAGCATAGTGGTAATCGTTCCGCTTGAAATAGCCCAAGCCACCTTACTTGTACCTTTAGCCGCTGCTTGCTTGATATTTTTTTCTGATTTTTTCTCTTGGTGAATACTCTCTGTAACCACTATGGCGTTATCGACTAACAAACCTAACGCAATAATAAGCCCGACAATAGACATTTGCTGCAAGCCGTAACCACTAAAATCTAACCAACCAATAGCAATAAGAAAAGAAACTGGAATAGCGGTGATAACCACTAAAGACTCTCTCACTCCTAAAAAGAGTAATGCTAATATCCCAACAATCACTAAACCCTGAACTAAATTACTAAAAAAACCATTAACCCGAGTATTTACACTGTCAGCTTGTTGAAATACTTTTGTCAGTTCTACTCCTGCTGGTAAGGTTTCTTTAAAGCGCTGTAACTCAGTATCTATGGCTTTAGTTAGTGAAAATATATTGGTTTTCTCTCGTTGCTCCACAGTAATAAAAATAACTGGCTTATCATCAAAATACGCTAAGTAATCAGGCTCTGCATCAGCAAAACTCACCTTAGCTATATCCGTTACTCTAACTACGCCATATTCGCCGCTTGTAATCACTGTTTTTTCAATATCAGCAAGTTCAATGAAGTTACCGCTAGCCTTAACGTTAAAGCGTCGTATATTGGCATCAACGAACCCTGGAGTAATATTAAGTGCACGCCCCTCTAAAAGTTGATTAACATCACTTATAGCTAAACCATATTGCTTTAAAGCAGCCAAATTAATATCAACCGCAATAATTTGTCTTGGATAGCCCCAAATATCAGCCTTACGAACACTGGCAATAGTTTCAAGACGCTTTTCAAGTAGTTTGGCCTGAAACTCCATGGTTTTATAGTCAACAGGATCTGTCCATAACGCCAACTGCATAATAGCGACACCACTTGGGGTAATTTTTACTACGCGTAATTGAGCAATACCGCTAGGTAAGGTTGGACGTACGGTTGATACAGCTTGTTTTACTTTATTAAAAGCCGCTTCAGAGTTGGTACCATGTAAAAAATCGATTGTGATCCGTGCAGCCCCGTCATGTATTTTTGATTCTATTTTTTTAATGTTTTCAATATCGTTAATTTCTTGCTCAAGGGGAGTTACTACAAGCGTTTCAATATCGCTAGGTGACGCTCCAGGGTAAACCACTTCAATAATACTTACGGGTAAATCAAATTGTGGATCTTCAGAGCGAGGCATATTTAAATAAGAAACCACACCGACAAGCACTAAAAGTAGGGCAATGGTTAACGTAAACTGTGCGTTTTTTATCGCTAAAGTAGGCAGTCTCATTATAAATTACTCATGGCTTGCCGAAGTGTTGGTTGTAATACTTTCAGTTGCAGAATCATTAAGTAATTTTTGCCAGCCATTAGTTACCACAAATAAGGGTAGGGAGCTTGCTTGGGCTGCTAAGTAAATATAATCATTACTTAATTTAATAATTTTAAAAGCTTGAGTATAGTGGTTTGGCGAAGATTCATTTTGATTATCATTGTTAACCAGTGTTATTAATGCATTCCCTTCATCATCAGTACTGTTTAACGCAGCAATAGGTAAGCGGTAAGTATAATATTCACTCTTAGTATTTATCATTACATCAACAAACTGACCCACAGCAACTTTTGTAGCATCAATATCGGGTAATAGTACTTCTAAAGTAAATAATTGACTGCTTTGATCAGCAATCACCGGAATTTTACTGATGAAGCCCGTAACTTTTCCATAAGGAGTTAAGTTGACAGTAACCTTTTGATTAAGTGTCACCATACCTATCTCATTGGTAGTTACCGTCACTCTAGCAACTAAGTTATCGGTTAATGCTGCTAATTGTAATGCTGTCTGACTTGGATTTTGTAACTCACCTAACTCAGTAAAACGCCTTAAAACAACACCATTAAAAGGTGCAATAAGCTGTGCTTTAGTTAAATTATATTGCGCAACTTTATAGCGAGCGCGAGTAGTTTCAACCGCGGTTTTAGCGTTATCGAGTGCTTGTTGTGAGCTAAGCTTTTTTGCTAAGAGTAATTCTGTGCGCTGCACATTTTGTTTTGCTTGTAATAAACTTGCGTAAGTAGAGTTTTTTTCTGCTATTAACTCAAAAGCATCTAGTTCTGCCAATATTTGTCCTGCAGAAAAGCGATCCCCTTCATCAACATTTAATTCTTCTAAGAAACCACTGGTTTTAAATGAAAGGTTCAACGTTCTTTTAAATGCTAATTTACCTGTACGGTTAATTTCATAAATAAAAGGCTCCGCTTTTATTGCGTTAACTTTATAAGATTGGGCATGACTAATATTTGAAAAAAAACAATATATCAATAGACTACAAGTAAGATAACCAAGAAATTTTTTCATAATTCACATAAGACCAACAGGTTCAATAGCGTACCCATAACTTTAGGCAGTTTTAACTATAATACCAAGCCCATAACGTACATTATTGCGACAAATAATTGAATATCGAGAGGTTATAGTAAAGCAAGTGAAAGAAAGTAGGGCAAATATATTTATCTTAGCTAGACAAATTTATCGGTAGGTTATAGTATTTGCGCCGCTTGCGGTAATAAGCGTTATATCGGTGATTTAAGTATTATTCGCTGCAAGTAATATTCTCAATAAGCACCCTTAGCTCAGCTGGATAGAGCGTCGCCCTCCGGAGGCGAAGGCCACAGGTTCGACTCCTGTAGGGTGCGCCATAATCTCTTTTTCATACCAGCATATCCCAATTTAATACCTTATCACTTAGCATGAAAAGAGTTTAAGTATTAAACCCTTTCTTCTACAATTCACACCTACAAAACACAAAGAATAATGATAATCAATCTTATTTACACAGTTGCTTTTGTTCCTATATAATATCGCCAATTATTTTAAGCCGTAATATTATTAATTAAGGGTAATCATGAAATTTAAGCTCCATTTTGCACTTTCTTCGCTCGTGTTGGCTATGGGTTTTCCTGCCTATGGGCAAGAATCATCACAAGAAGAAAATATTAAAAAAAATGATGAGAAAATAGAGAGCATTTCAATTGTTGGTGTACGTCAAAATCGTGTAAGTAAAGGCGCTACAGGGTTAACAATGGAGCTTAACGAAACACCACAATCGATTAGCGTTATAAGCTCTGAACAAATTGAAAACTTTGCTGCTAATAGCATTAATGATGTTATGAAGATGGCAACAGGTATTACCGTTGAGCAAGGTGAAACTAACCGTACTCGTTATACTGCTCGCGGTTTTGATATTAAAAGCACTCAAATAGATGGTATTGGCTTACCTAATGATTGGGGTCTTGTAACTGGCGTTATGGAAAGTTACGGCTATGAAGAAGTAGAAGTTATTCGTGGCGCTAATGGGCAATTAACCGGGGTAGGTAATGCCGCAGGTACCATTAATTATGTACGTAAACGTCCAACTAATGAAAATGAAGGGGAGGTTGCTCTAACACTGGGTTCAGATGCACTTAAACGCTTACAAGCCGATTATTCATTATTTCTAACAGAAAGTGGCAGTTGGGCTGCGCGAGTTGTTGCTGTTTTAGAAGATTCTGAATCATACCTTGATGGTTTAGAAGATGACCATGCCTACCTATCTGTTGTTGTTGATGGTCAAGTTACTGACAATTCAACAGTAACTTTTGGGGCTTCATATCAAGATGCAAATAGTGATGGCGTTATGTGGGGTGGTTTACCTTTAGCGTATGCTGATGGAACACAAGGTGATTATGATGTAAGCACGAGTCCAACTCAAGACTGGACAATATGGGATACAGAAAATATAAGCGCGTTTGTTGAGTATTCTTATATCTTCGATAATGACTGGGAAATAAAAACAACGTACAACAGACAAGAGTCTGACAGCTATAGTAAATTATTTTACGTGGCTGGCTTAGACAATAGTGAAAGCAATAGGGTGACAAGAAACTCTGTTGGTAGCTACGATGGTGAATTTAGCGCTAACTTATTTGATTTAACAACAAAAGGACAATATGAGTTATTTAATCAAACACATGAGTTAATGTTTGGCACAAGCATATCAAAAAGTAACGATCTCTCTTTTAATAACCCATACGATAAAACAACAACACCTGCTTACGGTATTAATCCTGTTTTCCCTTATCCATTAGATTTAACTCCCGAACCAATATGGCAAGAACAAGTTGAAACTGCAAACTTAGACGTAACTTTACTACGTATTTTTGGTTCAACTAAATTAAATATTAATGATGATTTATTTGTTATCGCAGGTTTCAATGCCATTGATTATACCCGAGAAGGTTACAATTCAGGTGGCTCCGTTGATAATGAAGAGAGTGAGATTAGTCCTTATCTTGCAGCAACTTACTCAATTACTGAAGATATTAATGCATATATCAGTTATTCAGATATTTATGAACCACAAGACCGATATGACTATAACTTTCAGTATTTAGACCCTAGTAAAGGCGTTAACTATGAAATTGGTATAAAGAGCCAGTGGTTAGATGATGCTGTACTTACTAGCTTTGCTCTTTTCAGTGCTAAGCAAGATAATATTGCAGTAAGAGCCGGAATAAATGACTTAGGTAAGATTTATTATGAAGGTACTACAATGAAGTCAGAAGGGGTAGAGCTAGAAGTAATAGGTTCATTAACTGAAAATATTAATGCTACTTTTGCCTATACATATATGGATATAGAAGATGCCGAAGGCGAAAACACAAGTGCATGGGAGCCAAAAAATTCCGTTAAATTCTCGCTAGATTACACGTTGCCTACAATGCCTGAATTAATGGTGGGTTTAGGTGGTAGATGGCAATCAAAAACCGAAAATGCAACCGGTGTGGTAAAACAAGGTTCATATTTACTTGTTAATGCATTTGCTCGCTGGAATGTCTCAAAAAGTTTTGCAATTCAAGCAAATATTGACAACATCACTGATGAAAAATATATCACTAGTTTAAAAAATGTTGGCTTCTATGGCGCTCCAATTAACGGCAGCGTTAAAGCAACTTACAGCTTTTAATTATTTCTAGTTTTAGTAAGTAAAAAGACCTATAAAATCTATTATAGGTCTTTTAAAATTAGTTATTGATTATAAACAGGTTAAATACATGTTATTTTTGACTAGTTTATTTTTTCAAGTATCTCTTCTAACTTAGCTAAATTAGCGTAAGAAATAACAAGTTTCCCTTTACCTTTTTTATTATGACTTATCGCAACTTTAGCACCTAACTTACTCGCTAAATTTTCTTCAAATTCAATGGTTTTTCTATCTTTTTCAACCACTTCTTTAGCTGCTGTTGGGTTTTGAATTTGTTTAATTAAATTTTCAGTTTCTCTAACTGTTAACTCTTTAGTTGCAACTGTTTGCGCCGTAGTGGTTTGTATTTCACCTTCAAGTGCTAGTAAAGCACGAGCATGACCCATTTCAATATCGCCATTTTCTAAAAATTTTTTTACTTCATCATTTAAATTGTTCAGGCGTAGTAAGTTAGAAACCGTTGTACGTGATTTACCAACGGCGGTAGCAACTTCTTGATGCGTTAAATCAAACTCATTTAATAAACGATTCAAGGCAATCGCTTCTTCCATTGCGTTTAAGTCTTCACGTTGAATATTCTCAATTAACGCAATAGCAACGGCTGATTCGTCAGGTACGTCTTTCACCAAGCAAGGTACAATGGCTAGTTGCGCTAACTTTGCTGCACGCCAACGACGTTCACCGGCAATAATTTCAAATTGATCATCAGCAATAGCACGTACAACAATTGGTTGAATAATACCTTGTGCTTTAATTGATAAAGACAGCTCTTCAAGAGCATCATCCGACATATCTCGTCGTGGTTGATACTTACCTGGTGCTAAGCTATCAATCGCTAATTGTCGTAGTTCATTTTCTACGATTGGCGTCGCTGAATTTTCTTCTACATTATTTTCAGTATTAGTGCTGTTTTTTTCTGATGGCGCAGGTGCTGTTGATAAAAGCGCGTCTAATCCGCGACCTAAACGACTTCCACCTTTTCGTTTTACTGAACTCATAATTTTCCTTTGCGCTAGTTAACAGCGGGTTGTGCTGTTGCTTGATCTTTTTTGGCTTGTTCACTTTTACGTATAATTTCACCGGCAAGGGCTAAATATGCTTTAGCGCCCGTAGATGATTTATCGTAATACATAGCAGGTGCACCAAAACTTGGTGCTTCTGCTAAACGGACATTACGCGGAATAACGGTACGATAAACTTTATCACCAAAATGACGTTTTAATTGCTCTGATACATCATTCGCTAAACGATTACGAGGATCGTACATCGTTCTTAATATACCTTCTATATGCAGCTTATCATTGACGACAGCCGTTAATTTACTAATGGTGTCCATAAGTGCTGTTAACCCTTCCAATGCATAATATTCGCACTGCATAGGTACTAATACTGAATCTGCTGCAGTCATCGCATTAACCGTAAGCATATTAAGTGAAGGAGGACAGTCAATAATAATAAAGTCGTAATAGTCTTTTACTGGGGCTAGCGCTACTTTCAGTCGCTGCTCACGGGCAAAAACTTCCATAAGTTTAATTTCTGCCGCAGTAACATCAGTATTGGCTGAAATGAGATGATATAAACCAGAGGTTTCTTCTACCATCACTTCTTGCACACTTTTTTCTTCAACTAATAATTCATAACAGGTGGCATGAACTTCATATTTATCAACGCCACTTGCCATAGTAGCATTGCCTTGAGGATCTAAATCAATTAAAAGTACTTTGCGCTTAGTCGCTGCTAAGGATGCTGCTAAATTAACCGCGGTTGTTGTTTTGCCAACACCGCCTTTTTGGTTTGCAACCGCTATTATTTTTCCCACAAGCGCCTCTATAATTTATGCTTTAATTGTTATTTTTACGCTAGTTTTTTTAGTTCGAGTACATGTCTTTCACCAGTTAAGTCAGGTACATGTATTTCGTAACTTTTAACTAACTCAATATTATCAGGTAATTGCGTAATTTCATCGTGAGGATATTGTCCTTTTAAGGCAAAGAATCGTCCTTGTTCACAAGCAATAAGATGCTTACACCAGCTTACCATATCATTTAAGGAAGAAAAGGCTCTACTAAGTACGCCATCAAATGGTATTTCTGGCTGATATTCTTCAACTCTAGATTTTACGGGGGTTACATTAGCGAGTTTAAGTTGAAAAACAACCTGTCTTAAAAAGGTTATACGCTTACCTAAGCTGTCTAACAATACAAAGTTTTTTTCAGGAAATAAAATAGCTAAAGGTATCCCTGGTAAGCCAGGCCCTGTACCAACGTCAATAAAGTTATCGCCTTGCAATACTTCACCAACCATTAGGCTATCCATAATATGTTTAACAACCATATCGCTAGGATTACGTACAGAAGTTAAATTATAAGCTTTATTCCATTTGTGGAGTAACTCTACATATTGAATAAGTAAGTTAATTTGTTCTGTTGATACTGACAGTGTGGTTCTACTAATCAGCGTTTCTAGTTGTTCTGTTAACGTCATATTATATTAGACGAACTGCCAGTGCAGTTCGCCCCTACCTTTGCTATTACGCTAATTTACGTAATAGACCGTGTTTTTTTAAGTAGACTAATAATAACGAAATTGCTGCCGGAGTAATACCAGAAATTCGCGATGCTTTACCAATAGTTTCAGGTCGAGCATCTTGAAGTTTTGCAACAACTTCATTTGAAAGGCCTGATATTTGTTGATAATTAAAATTATGCGGGATCATAGTGTCTTCATTGCGCTGTTTTTTAGCGATTTCATCAAGCTGACGATCAATATAACCTGCGTATTTAATTTGAATTTCTATTTGTTCTGATGCTTGTGTATCTTCAATCGCTGGGCCTAAACCTTCAATTTTAACTAAGTCGTTATAACGTACTTCAGGGCGGCGAATAAGATCTTCAATACTCGCTTCTTTACTCATAGGTGTTTTTAATAACTCATTAATTTGATCAACATTATGATGATCTTTTTGTACCCATGTTGAACGTAAACGTTGTAGTTCTAATTCAATATTTTCCATTTTTTCATTAAAACGTTGCCAGCGAGCATCATCAACTAAACCAACTTCACGACCTTTTTCGGTTAAGCGAATATCAGCATTGTCTTCACGCAGTAATAAACGGTATTCTGCACGTGAAGTAAACATACGATAAGGTTCTTTGGTTCCTAATGTTGCTAAGTCATCAATTAGAACGCCCATATAGGCTTGATCTCGTCCTAATAAAAACTCATCTCGCTCTTTTACGCGGTTAGCTGCATTGGTGGCTGCAATAAGCCCTTGAGCTCCAGCTTCTTCATAACCGGTTGTGCCGTTAATTTGTCCTGCAAAATAAAGATTTTCAACAAACTTGCTTTCTAAACTTTGTTTTAAGTCACGAGGATCAAAGTAATCGTATTCAATGGCATAGCCAGGACGAGTAATAAAAGCGTTTTCAAAACCTTTGATTGAGCGCACTAAGTTCATTTGAACATCAAAAGGTAAACTCGTTGAAATACCATTAGGATAAACTTCGTGAGTGGTTAAGCCTTCAGGCTCAACAAATATTTGATGTGAATCTTTATCGGCAAAGCGCGTTATTTTGTCTTCTATTGAAGGGCAGTAACGAGGTCCAACGCCTTCAATAACACCGGTATACATTGGTGATCTATCTAAGCCATCTCGAATATGTTGATGGGTTTGCTCGTTGGTGTGCGTGATATAACAAGATATTTGTTGTGGGTGATCTTTTTGAGAACCCATAAATGAAAATACAGGTCTAGGATCATCACCTGGTTGTTCTTCCATTACTGAAAAATCTAATGATCTTGCATCAAGTCTTGGTGGAGTACCTGTTTTTAATCGATCCATTCTAAATGGCATGTCACGCATTTTAGTGGCTAAGTTAATACTTGCAGGATCACCAGCTCGACCACCTTGATAGTTGTTTAAGCCAATATGTATTTGGCCTGAAAGGAAAGTACCTACGGTAAGAACAACAGTTTTTGCTTTAAATTTTAAACCCATTTGGGTTGATACACCAACAACGCGATCATTCTCTAAGATCAAATCATCACAAGGCTGTTGAAATATAGTTAAATTTTCTTGATTTTCTAATGCGTTACGTACAAACGATCGATATAAAATACGATCAGCTTGAGCACGGGTAGCACGAACCGCTGGGCCTTTACTGGCATTTAATGTTCTAAATTGAATAGCGCTATGATCAATTGCCGTAGCCATTAAACCACCTAAAGCGTCTATTTCTTTAACTAAATGGCCTTTACCAATGCCACCAATGGCTGGATTACATGACATTTGTCCAAGGGTGTCAATGTTATGGGTCAGTAGTAAGGTTTTACAGCCCATACGTGCTGCTGCTAACGAGGCTTCTGTGCCTGCATGTCCACCGCCAACAACAATGACGTCATAAGACTCTTGATACCACATAAAATAAAAATCCTGCTTGGCTAAACTTGGCTTAAAAACTAAAGCACTTAAAAATTAAGGAGACACATTTTACCGTTTTTTTCTCTCTAGGGATACGATCAAATACGTAAAAAAAGATCGGGGTAGATCTTTAATATATAAAAGAGATCTTTATAGAGATCTTATTGTTATTTACTATTAAGATCCTTTATTTCTGTGGGTAAGTGATATTTTCCTTTATATATTAATAGTTAAGAGATCACTTAATGTTGTGATCAAACCTTGATCAGTTGGCAAATAAGCTCTGATCAAAAGGGATACTTATACACAGGGTGATATTTTTTTTATTTCATACACTGAATAATAATAGAAAAATAACTGCTTGATCACAGTTTTATCCACAATAGCTATTTTTTAGATCGTAAATTGTTAGTAAGTTATGTGTAACTGATCTAAAGTTGATCGCTATTTTGCTTTATCCACTGTTGCGCAAGATCTTCTGGATCTATATCTAAAGACATATCTAACTCTTTAATTGCTACTATTTCTTTACAACCTATTGATTTCAATTGATTTGTTATGTTTTTAGCGGCGTAGCAAAAGGTATCGTAGTTTGAGTCTCCGATCCCAATAGTTAAAAACTTAACGGTGGATAGATCTTGATCACATTCTTTAAGATCACTAACAAATTGAACAATATTGTCAGGAAAGTCGCCGGCTCCATGAGTGGAGGTACAAATGATCCAAATGTTATTTTCGTTGTTTTTTTCAGCAAAAGTTTCTGAAATTATGGTGTTTAGATCAGGTTTTAGGTGAACATTAACGTGATGATCTAGTGCGTTTAATGTTTCTTCACATGCTTCGGCAACGTATTCACTAGTACCTAACATACTACCAACAATGATTTGAATTGAGCTCATAATAAGGGTCTTTGAGTAATAATAATTGCAGCTATTGTATTACTTAAAGGGTGATAAACAAGCGGGTTATTTAACTTTTTATGAAGAGCATTGTTAAGAGGGAAGCCCTGAATTTAGTTTAATTCAGGGCGAGTTTTATAGTTTAAGCGTTTTATTGAAGGGGGGGTTGGCTAACTAACTCAAGCTCAGGTTATTTACCAATACAGAACGATGAAAATATTTTTCCTAACAAATCATCGCTGGTGAATTCACCGGTAATTTGATCAAGTTCTTGTTGGCAAATTCTTAACTCTTCAGCAAGTATTTCACCAGCAACATAAGATTCTAATTGTTCTAACCCGGTAAGTAAGTGTTGATGTGTGTTGTCTAAAGCGGCTAAATGACGTCTTCTGGCCATAAAGCTGCCTTCTACGCTACCTTGGTAACCCATGATTGCTTTTAAGTGCTCTTTTAGGCTATCTACGCCATCACCTGTTTTGGCTGATAAAGTGATAACAGTATGATCTTTATTATCACTATCGGTGAACTGCTGAAAGCCAGTATCATTGTTATTCACGTCGGCTTTATTGCGAATTAACGTTAAGCCAATATTTTCAGGGAGTAATTCAAAAAACTCAGGGTAGTAGTTTTTAATATCTTGCTCGTCTTCAACGACACTATGGTTTTCACTGCCATCTACCATTAATAAAACACGGTCAGCTTGCTTAATTTCTTGCCAAGCGCGCTCTATACCTATTTGCTCTACTTTATCGTCACTATCACGTAAACCTGCGGTATCAATAATATGCAATGGCATACCGTCAATATGTATTTGTTCAGCGAGTACATCGCGAGTAGTACCTGCAATGTCGGTAACTATGGCGCTTTCTTTGCCACTTAAGGCATTTAATAAACTTGATTTACCTGCATTAGGTTTACCGGCAATAACTACTCGCATACCTTCACGAATAATACTGCCTTGTTGCGCTTGCTTACGTACTTTTTCAACATTACTAATAATGTTTTTTAAATCTGTTACTATTTTTTTATCAGCTAAAAAGTCAATTTCTTCTTCGGGAAAATCAATAGCAGCTTCAACATACATTCGTAAATGAATGATACTTTCTACCATGTCATTTACTAATTTTGAAAATTCACCTTGCAGTGAGTTTAGCGCTGAACGGGCTGCTTGCTCTGAGCTTGAATTAATTAAATCTGCAATTGCTTCTGCTTGTGTAAGGTCTAGTTTGTCATTTAAAAACGCCTGTTCACTAAACTCACCTGGCTTTGCCATTTTTATTTTAGGTAGGCTTAATATTGCTTTTAACAGCATATCTAATACTACTGGGCCACCGTGACCTTGAAACTCGATAACATCTTCACCGGTAAATGAGTTTGGCCCTTTAAAGAATAAAGCGATACCTTGGTCTAGTACTTGTTGGTTTTCATCTAAAAAGGGCAGGTACTCAGCCTTTCTTATTTCAGGAATTTTGCCTAATACGGCTTGTGCTACGTTTTTGGCTTCTGGGCCTGAAACGCGAATAATACCAACACCACCACGTCCTGGTGCGGTTGCTTGTGCTGCAATTGTACTTTGCTTTGAAATAGAGGTCATGGGCTGCTTAGTGTGATTTAAGTAATCGAATTATTTATATTTTACTATAAAAAATCCAAATAGAAAAAGGCGACCATTTTATACAAATGGTCGCCTTTAATATCAGCAATTAGATTGGGCTATAAAGTAGCTATTTTGCGTTAGCTAATTTTTTATCTTCAATGCCTTTAAATATAATCTTCATCTGAACAATAGAAACTACGTTACTGATTAACCAGTACAGTACTAAACCAGACGGGAACCAAGCCATAAATATTGAGAATACTACAGGCATGTATTGCATTATTTTTTGTTGCATTGGATCTTGAATAGTCATCGGTTGCATTTTTTGCATAACGTACATACTTACACCCATTAAAATAGGTAGTACAAAGTATGGATCCATTGCTGATAAATCTTGAATCCAAAATACAAATGGTGCGTGACGTAATTCAACACTTTCTAAAAATACCCAGTAAAGCGCTAAGAAAATTGGCATTTGTAATAATAATGGCAAACAACCACCGGCTGGGTTTACTTTTTCTTTGCGGTACATTTCCATTGTGGCTTGTGACATTTTTTGTCTGTCATCACCAAAACGCTCTTTTAATTGCGCCATTTTAGGTGCTAAGTCGCGCATTTTAGCCATTGAAGTATATTGCGCTTTGGTTAATGGGTACATCACACCTTTAACAATTAAGGTAATGATGATAATTGCCACACCCCAGTTAACCACAAAACTTTGTATAGTTAATAGTAACCAGAACAATGGCTTACTGATCATAAATAAGAAGCCGTAATCAATTGTTAAGCCTAAATTTTCAGCAATATCGTCAAGTACATATTGGTCTTTAGGGCCCACATAAAAAATAGCTGAAGTTGTTTCTTCTTGACCGGCGTCAATTGTGATTGCAGGAGATTTGAAGCCAACTACAGCTTCATGGCTGTTACTGTATGTTGTATATAATTCGTTAGTGCTTGCAGCATTAGGTACCCAAGCAGATACAAAATAATGTTCAAGCATAGCAACCCAACCACCAGTAGTAGCTTTGTTTAGGTTGGCTTCTTGAATATCGTCAAAATCATATTTTTCATAACGGTCTTCAGTTGTAGAGAATGCAGCACCACGGTAAGTAGGTAACATCATGCTAGCTGCTTCAGAAACTATAGTAGATTGTTTTAGCTGACCATACATCTGAACTGATACGCTATTTGCAGTATTGTTAGTGACAATATAATCAACATCTATGCGGTAGCTGTTTTCTTTAAAAGTAAAACGTTTGATAACAAATAAACCATTATCATCTTGAAATGCTAAATCAACGCTTAAACTATCATCAGTTAATTCATAATTGCTTTGCGCACTTGTATAAATAGGGCGACCTTTAACCACTCGGTCAACACCATTAGCACCTGTTAAACCACTTTGCGCAATATATTTACGATCACCATTTTGCATAAGCGTATATGGAATACCATTACCTTGCTCGGTGTCGTATTTATTTAGCTTAACTTCAACAATGTCACCACCTTGACTATTAATTTTTACAGTAAAGGCATCAGTAGCAACTGTAATTAATTTGGCACTTACCGCCAAAGGTTGAGTAATATTATCTAGCGTACTTGATGATTCAGGCACAAAATCAGCACTTGCATCAGTATTGTTTTGTTCTTGACTGACCGTTACAGGCTGGGGAGCAGGAGCTCTTTCTGCTTGCCACTGACTAAATAGTAAGTAGGTAACAACCATAAGCGCAATAAAAAGTAGACTGCGTTGGGATTCCATAAAATTACTTCTCTTTTTTTTGGGTTGGCACGGGATCATCGCCCCCTGCGTTAAGTGGATGACATCTTAATATACGTTTAGCTGCTAACCAACAACCTTTTAATACTCCAAAGCGATTAACTGCTTCAATAGCATAGGTAGAGCAGGTTGGTTGAAACCGACAATTAGAGCCTAATAATGGGCTAATAAAGCGTTGATAGCCTCTTATAATGGTTATTATTAGTTTTTGTGGCGTTGAATTATTTTTCGCCATATTTTTTCTAATTCTTGGTTAATAGCTTTATTGTCAAGCTGATCAATACCAGATTTTACCATAACGACTATATCGATATCAGGTAAATTATGCTGATTAAGGCGAAAGCTTTCTCTGATTTGTCGTTTAATTCTATTTCGTTGCACAGCAAGTTTTACACGTTTTTTAGCAATAGCTAATCCTAAACGATTATTTGCCGTAGAATTATTATCAACAATTGAGGGAGTTTTTTTAGACTTTGTTATTAACAAAGTAAAGTGGCGAGAGCCAAAGCGAGTAGGTTCAGAAAATACCGCTTGAAAATGACCGGGAGTCAACAAACGTGACTCCCGATTAAATTTATAAGTAACCATAGTTAGGCTACCTTATTATCAAGTCTTGAAAACAAGAAGTGATTAAGCACTAAGCTTAGCACGGCCTTTTGCACGGCGACGAGCAATTACAGCACGGCCATTTTTAGTTGCCATGCGAGCACGGAATCCGTGGTTACGCTTACGCTTTAGTACGCTAGGTTGAAATGTTCTTTTCATTACGCTAATCCGTCGGTTGTTGTTGCCCTGGCAAAACAGCCGTTTGAGCACACAGGTCTAAAAAAAGAGGGCGAATATTAAAGCTTTCTTGACTATTTGTCAATCGTTTATACAACCTATTTTAACGATGATCCTCATTTTATTTTAAGGATCTTAGCTTATTTGGTACTATATCCACAGTTTTATCACACTACTGTTTTATTAACGTAATAACTATTCTCATAACAAGGTTAAAAAGTCATCATCACTATTGATTTTTCCTTTGATATTTACAAGCATATTTTTTATTTTAAGTTGTTGTTATATATTGACTTGTTTGTTTTTGTATTTAATAAATAAAGAAATATCAAAAGTCAATATTGCACTTGTGGATAACTCCATAGATAATAGCGAAAGATAATAAAAATATTTGTTTACCTTTGGAGTTCTGGTTGGATCTTTCACCTTGGCAACGTTGCCTATCTGTTTTACAAGAAGAGTTGCCTGCTCAACAATTTAGTATGTGGATCCGCCCATTACAGTGCGTTATTGATGAAAACATCATGACATTATATGCACCTAATCGTTTTGTGCTTGACTGGGTTAGAGACAAATATGTAAATCGTATCAATGAGTTACTTACCATAAACGAAAGTTCTAATCCTTTATTACTTCGTTTTGATGTTGGTAGTAAACCTATAGATCAAAGCAGTGTTGGTGCGAGTAGTAGCCCTGCTAATTATTCAAATAATACTAATGAAGCGCTTTTTGCTCCTAAAGTCACTTCAGAAAAACCTTCAGAGCCTGAAAGTAATATTCCTAAAAAAACCAATGTTCGTGTTAATTATACTTTTGATAATTTTGTTGAAGGTAAATCAAACCAACTTGCGCGTGCTGCTGCTTCTCAAGTGGCCGATAATCCTGGTGCCGCTTATAACCCATTATTTATTTATGGTGGAACGGGCTTAGGTAAAACCCATTTATTACATGCCGTAGGTAATGGAATACTACTCAATAAACCTAATGCTAAAATTGCCTACATGCATTCTGAGCGCTTTGTTCAAGATATGGTGCGTGCGTTACAAAATAATGCGATGGAAAAATTTAAGCAATATTATCGTAGTGTTGATGCATTACTTATTGATGATATTCAATTTTTTGCTGGTAAAGAACGAACTCAAGAAGAGTTTTTTCACACTTTTAATGCCTTATTAGAAGGTAATCAACAAGTGATCCTAACCAGTGATCGTTATCCTAAAGAAATTGACGGTGTTGATGATCGTTTAAAATCTCGCTTTGGCTGGGGTTTAACCTTAGCGATAGAGCCTCCAGAGTTAGAAACACGTGTTGCCATTCTTAAGCGTAAAGCGCAAGAAAGCAGTATTAACTTAGCCGATGAAGTCGCCTTCTTTATTGCTAAGCGTTTACGATCAAATGTTCGTGAACTTGAAGGTGCTTTAAACCGCGTTATTGCAAATGCTAATTTTACTGGTCGTGCTATTACCATAGATTTTGTTAGAGAAGCACTTCGAGATCTTTTAGCGCTACAAGATAAGCTGGTGACTATTGATAATATTCAACGCACTGTTGCTGAATATTATAAAATAAAAGTGGCTGACTTATTATCTAAGCGAAGAAACCGATCTGTTGCTAGACCTAGACAGATAGCAATGGCATTATCTAAAGAATTAACAAACCATAGCTTGCCAGAAATTGGCGATGCTTTTGGCGGTAGAGATCATACTACTGTATTACATGCTTGTCGTAAGGTAAAATCATTGCGAGAAGAGACGCATGATATTAAAGAAGATTATTCAAACTTAATCAGAACGCTTTCGTCATAATAATAAAACTTAATACTTACATAGGTATAAAAATGAAGTTTTCACTTAATAGGGAATTGTTACTAAAACCATTATTATTGGTTTCAGGTGCTGTCGAGCGCAAGAGTACATTACCAATTCTAGGTAATATTCTTTTTGAAGTAAGTGGTCAATCACTTACCTTAACCGCTACAGATTTAGAGCTTGAAATGGTGTCATCTGCCATAATTGATAACCAAGGCGAAGATGGAAAAGTAACTATTCCGGCGAGAAAATTGCTTGATATATGTAAGAGCTTACCTGAAAACTCAGAGATAACTTTTTCAGCCAGTGAAGATACTATTAAGTTATCTTCAGGGCGTAGTCGTTACTCTCTTTCAACATTACCAGCGAACGATTTCCCAAATATAGAGCAATGGCAGGGTGATGTTGAATTTAAATTATTCAAATCTGAATTACTTCGCTTAATAGAAAGTACCCATTTCTCAATGGCCAACCAAGATGTTCGTTACTATTTAAATGGTATGTCGATAGAAAGTGAGGGTAATGAAATACGCTCTGTTGCTACAGATGGTCACCGTTTAGCTATTTGTAAAATAAGTAATGATTCGTTAGCGTTGCCAACGAGACAAGTTATTGTACCGCGTAAGGGTATTTTAGAAATTATCCGACTGTTGTCTCCGGTTGAAGAAGAAGTACAAGTATTTTTAGGTTCAAATCATATTCGCATTATTGATCAAGAATTTTCATTTACTAGTAAATTGGTTGATGGCCGTTTTCCTGATTACCGCAGAGTATTACCGCGTAATGGTGACAAAGTATTTGAAACGAATAAAGACCAGCTAAGACAAGTGTTATCACGCGCATCTATTTTATCTAATGAAAAATTTAAAGGTGTACGTCTTAACTTTAGTCATTCATTACTTAAAATTACTGCAAACAACCCAGAGCAAGAACAAGCTGAAGAAGAAATTGAAATCAACTTCCCATATGATGATTTAGAAATAGGTTTTAATGTTAGCTATGTACTTGATGTATTAAGTGCAATAAAAGATGAAAGTGTTAAATTTACGCTAGCAGATGCTAATAGCAGTGTCATTATTGAAGGTAGTAATTCAGGTGAGGCATTATATGTAGTTATGCCTATGCGCTTGTAATTAGTTTATAGTAGCCATAGCATTAGATGAGTGTAGCTAAATTAATAGTACAAAATTTTCGTAATTTAGCTACCAAGTCAATAAGCCTACACCCAGAATTAAACTTCATTCTAGGAGATAATGGCAGCGGTAAAAGTAGTTTATTAGAAGCTATTTTTTTTATTGGTCATGGCAAGTCATTCAGAACCAGTAAAATAGAACATTTAGCGTGTTACAATGAAGATGCTTTTACCGTAAGTGTTAAAGATAACAATGACTTACAGTTAGGTTTGAGTAAGGATATACGCTTAGGCATAACGAATATTAAGATTAATGGCGACAGACATACGCGATTATCTGATTTAGCTAGTAATATAGCCGTGCAAATCATTACACCTGAAAGCTTTAAGTTGTTTTTTGGTGGTCCTAAAGAACGTAGACGTTTTATTGATTTAGGGATGTTTCACGTGAAACAGGACTTTTCTCATCAATGGCGAGAGTTTTCACGGGTACTTAAACAGCGTAATGCGTGTATAAGATCAGGTACAGATAAAGCAATACTGTCTTATTGGTCTACTGTTTTTTGTGAGCTCTCTGTTAAAGTTGCTCATGTGAGACAGACTTATGTAGAGAGCCTTATTAAAGAGTTACGAGTTTGGTTAGCGTTATTATTACCAGAGCTTGTTGATTTAGTTAATGTGCAATATCTACAAGGGTGGCCACAAGCAAAAGAACTATCTGAAGTATTAGATAAAAATTTTGAGCGTGAAAAAAGCTATGGTTATAGCTTATATGGTGCACATAAGTTTGATGTTAAATTTCTCTTAGGGAAGCAAGTTATAGATACTCAGCTTTCAAGAGGACAACAAAAGTTGTTTTTACTGGCGTTAACTTTTGCTCAAGCAAAATTAATTTCACGAGTTAATCGAGTAAAACCAATTTTATTAATTGATGATATTGGCGCAGAGTTAGATGTTAATTCTCGTTTATCATTGGCTAAAGCAATTAATCATTTAGATTGCCAAGTTATAATTACGGCAATAGAGGAAAATGTTTTAGCTCCTTTTATATCGTTATTTGAAGAAAATTCAGGTAGCAATAAAGAGGATAAATATAAAATGTTTCACGTGAAACAGGGTGATGTTGTTGAAAAATAAAATGCATTTTGCAGGTACATTTAGCAAATACCAATTTAGAACTAAAAAGCAATGAGTGAATAGGCTAAAACTATGACAGTAGAAAATGATTATGGCTCGTCCAGTATTAAAGTACTAAAAGGACTTGATGCAGTACGAAAAAGACCAGGCATGTATATTGGTGACACAGATGATGGCACCGGTTTACATCATATGGTTTTTGAAGTACTAGATAACTCAATTGATGAGGCATTAGCTGGTCACTGTAAAGATATAATAGTAACCATTCATCTTGATGGTTCAGTATCTGTTAAAGATGATGGCCGTGGTATTCCAACTGAAATTCATGAAGAAGAAGGTGTTTCAGCTGCAGAAGTTATCATGACAGTATTACATGCTGGTGGTAAATTTGGTGGTGAAGACTCAGGCTATAAAGTTTCAGGTGGTTTACATGGTGTTGGTATTTCTGTTGTAAATGCATTAAGTGAAAAACTGAAGCTAAATATCAGACGTGACGGCAAACTATACGAACAGTTTTATAATATGGGTGAACCAGTTTCACCATTAACGGCTGTAGGTGAAAGTGAAAACACCGGAACAGAAGTTCGTTTTTGGCCAAGTAGTGAAACCTTTACTGACGTATTATTTCATTACGATATTTTAGTTAAAAGAATTCGTGAACTATCATTCTTAAACTCGGGCATTTCTATTCGTTTAATTGACCAACGTGAAGAAGGCCGAGAAGACCACTTCCATTATGACGGTGGTATTCAAGCGTTTGTTGATTATTTAAATACCAATAAAACGGCCGTAAATGATGAAATATTCTATTTTGATCTAGCACGTGAAGATGGCATCGTCGTTGAAGTTGCAATGCAGTGGAATGATGGTTTCCAAGAAAATATATTTTGTTTTACTAATAACATCCCGCAAAAGGATGGTGGTACCCATTTAAGTGGCTTTAGAACAGCATTAACTAGAACCTTAAATTCTTATATGACCAAAGAAGGTTTAAATAAGTCTAAAAAAGGTGGTAATACTGAAACTAATGCGACGGGTGATGATGCTCGTGAAGGCTTAACTGCAGTTATTTCAGTTAAAGTTCCAGACCCTAAATTCTCTTCACAAACTAAAGATAAGCTAGTTTCTTCAGAAGTTAAAACAGCTGTTGAGCAAGCAATGGGTGAGAAGTTAGGTGAATACTTATTAGAAAACCCTGCTATTGCTCGTACTATTATTATGAAAATAGTTGATGCAGCAAGAGCACGTGAAGCGGCTCGTAAAGCTCGTGAAATGACTCGTCGTAAAGGTGTTTTAGATATTGCTGGCTTACCAGGTAAGTTAGCTGATTGTCAGGAAAAAGATCCTGCACTTTCTGAAATATATATTGTGGAAGGGGACTCTGCTGGTGGTTCAGCCAAGCAGGGACGAAATCGTAAAAACCAAGCAATATTACCATTGAAAGGTAAAATTCTTAACGTTGAAAAAGCACGTTTTGATAAAATGATATCATCACAAGAGGTTGGTACTTTAATTACCGCGCTAGGTTGTGGTATTGGTCGAGATGAGTATGACCCTGAAAAACTACGTTATCATAGTATTATCATCATGACCGATGCTGATGTCGATGGTTCTCATATTCGTACTCTATTACTGACATTTTTCTATCGCCAAATGCCAGAAATTATGGAACGTGGTCATATCTATATTGCACAGCCACCACTTTATAAAGTTAAAAAAGGTAAGCAAGAGCGTTATATAAAAGACGACGAAGCATTAACTGAATACTTAACTACCTTAGCATTAGATAGTGCATCTATACATGTTAATGAACAAGCACCAGCTATTTCTGGTGTCGGTTTAGAGCAATTAGTTAAACAGTACCGTGCTACCATGGAAACTATTAAACGTATATCAAGACAAATCCCAGCAGATATTCTTGAGAAAATGGTTTATAGCAATATTATCAATAAAGATGATTTTAATGATAAAGCTAAAGTAGAAGAGTGGACTCATAGTTTGATTTCTCAACTTGAAAACCAAGATGGTAATGGCTCTATTTATACCGTAACTGTTGAACTCGATCCTGAACGTAATATTTATTACCCTAAATTTAATGTGCGTAAACATGGTATCGATACGCCTTATAGTTGTGGTTATGATTTTATTGAGTCAAAAGAGTTCGTATCAATTCAATCACTGAATGAATCTATAAATGGCTTAATGGAAGATGGCGCGTATGTAAAACGTGGTGAAAAAACTACTCCGGCATCAAGCTTTGAAGACGCATTAGAATGGTTAATGGCAGAGTCAAAACGTGGCCAATATATCCAACGTTATAAAGGGTTAGGTGAGATGAACCCTGAGCAACTTTGGGAAACAACTATGGACCCTGAAACTCGCCGCATGCTACAAGTGACTATTGAAGATGCTATTGCTGCTGATCAGTTATTCACAACCCTTATGGGTGATCATGTAGAGCCGCGAAGAAACTTTATTGAAGATAACGCATTACGTGTTTCTAACTTAGATGTTTAATCTAAAATAAATAAAGTTTAATATGCCCGGTCATCGTATCGGGCGTTTTTTTAAGTACAATTTGATAATGTTATCGATTAGATTAAATACTCTAGTAACGCTATAATCGATAACATTCTGTGATGAAAACAACTTTAGATAAAAGTGAATTTAAAAACCATGACAACTTACAACAGTAAAACTTTTCAAGGCCTAATCTTGCAGCTGCAAGACTATTGGTCACGTCAAGGTTGTGTAATAGTACAGCCATTAGACCTAGAAGTAGGGGCTGGTACTTTCCACCCAATGACTTTCTTACGTTCAATTGGACCTGAGCCAATGAGCAGTGCTTATGTACAACCATGTCGTCGTCCTACTGATGGTCGTTATGGTGAAAACCCAAATCGCTTGCAGCACTATTATCAATTTCAAGTAATGCTAAAACCATCACCAAAAAATATCCAAGAGCTTTACCTAAACTCATTAAAAGAGCTAGGTATAGACCCTTTAGTGCATGATATTCGTTTTGTTGAAGATAACTGGGAATCGCCAACATTAGGTGCTTGGGGTTTAGGTTGGGAAATTTGGCTTAACGGCATGGAAATCACGCAGTTTACTTATTTCCAACAGGTAGGTGGTTTAGAGTGTACGCCTGTAACTGGCGAAATTACTTACGGCTTAGAGCGTTTAGCTATGTACATTCAAAATGTAGATAGTATTTATGACTTAGTGTGGACAGACGGCCCATTAGGTACCGTTTATTATCGTGATATTTTCCACCAAAATGAAGTTGAACAATCAACTTATAACTTTGAGCATGCTGATGTTGATGCTTTATTTAAGCAATTTGATCAATGTGAAAAAGACAGCGAAAAATTAATTGAGGCAAACTTACCATTACCGGCATATGAGCAAGTAATGAAAGCCTCTCATGCCTTTAACTTACTTGATGCGCGTCATGCCATTTCCGTAACAGAACGCCAACGTTATATTTTACGTGTACGTACTTTATCTAAAGCTTGTGCGCAGGCTTATTATGCAAAACGTGAAGAACTTGGTTTCCCTTTATGCAAAGACAGCTCAACGAAAGGAGAGAAATAATGACCACAGAAACACTCCTTATTGAACTTGGTACTGAAGAATTACCACCAAAGTCACTTAAAACTTTAGCTACAGCATTTTATGACGGCATTAAAACCCAGTTAGACAGTAGTGACTTGAGCTATAGTGAAATTAAATGGTTTGCTACACCACGTCGATTAGCTGTTCAAGTTATTGATTTGGTTACTAAGCAGCAAGATAAAATCGTAGAAAAACGTGGTCCAGCAGTAAATGTAGCATTTGACGATGCAGGTAATGCCAGTAAAGCGGCACAAGGTTGGGCACGTTCAAACGGTATTACGGTAGAAGAAGCAGAACGTTTAACTACTGATAAAGGCGAGTGGTTGCTTTACCGCGCAACCGTTGCTGGTAAAAGCGTTGAAGAGCTTATTCCTGACATGGTAACAACAGCGCTAAACAAACTACCTATTGCTAAACCAATGCGTTGGGGTAATGAGCGTATTCAATTTATTCGTCCTGTGCATACATTAACTATGCTATTTGGCCGTAATATTATTGCCGGTGAAGCGCTTGGTGTTAGCTCAAGCAATCAATTACAAGGTCATAGATTTCATAGTGAAGGTTTAGTAACACTTGAACATGCTAATGACTATCAAGCGGTATTAAAGTCAGCACACGTAGTTGTCGACTTTGGTGAGCGCCAAGCACAAATTGTTAAACAAATTGAAGCAGCAGCACAAAATATTGGTGCCGTAGCATTAATTGATGAAGAGTTACTTAATGAAGTAACGGCTTTAGTTGAGTGGCCTGTAACATTAGTTGGTACATTTGATGAAGATTTTTTAAATGTACCAGCTGAACCGTTAATTTACTCAATGAAAGATCACCAAAAGTATTTTCCTGTAACGGATAAAGCGGGTGAGCTAGTTAACAAATTTATTTTTGTTGCCAACATTGAATCAAAAGAGCCTAACGCGGTTATCTTTGGTAATGAAAAAGTTATTCGTCCGCGTTTAGCTGATGCAGAGTTTTTCTTTAAAACGGATAAAAAGCAAAGTTTAGAGTCAAGACTAGCCAGCTTAGAATCCGTGCTTTTCCAAAAGCAATTAGGCACACTAAAAGCAAAGTCTGAACGTATAGCATCACTGAGCCAATACATTGCCGAGCAATTAAGTGAAAACTCAGCAGATGCTTACCGAGCAGGTTTGTTGAGTAAAACAGATTTAATGTCTGAAATGGTATTAGAATTCCCACAAGTGCAGGGCACTATGGGTAAGTACTATGCACTACACGATGGTGAAAATAACAACATAGCACAAGCATTAGAAGATCAATATCGCCCACGTTTTGCTGGTGACAGCTTACCAGAAGCTAATATTGGTTGTGCAGTTGCCATTAGTGACAAAATAGACAGCCTTGTTGGTATCTTTGGCATTAATCAGCCACCTAAGGGCGATAAAGACCCATTTGCGCTACGAAGAGCAGCAATTGGTTGTATACGTATCATTATTGAAAAACAGCTTGATTTAGACCTGTTATCGCTTATTAACAAGAGTATCGAACTTTTCGGTGACAAGTTAGTAAACAATAACACGGCTAACGATGTGCTTGACTTCATCATGGGTCGTTTCCGTGCTTTCTATCAAGAGCAAGGTATTAGTGTTGACGTTATTCAAGCTGTACTCGCTAAAAAGCCAAGTGCACCACTTGATTTTGAAAAACGTATCAAAGCGGTAACTTACTTTGGTGAACTTGCTGAAGCAGCAACATTAGCCGCAGCCAATAAACGTGTAGGTAATATCTTAGCGAAATTTGACGGTGAGCTATATCAAGTATTTAATCTTGAATTAGCAAGTGAGCAAGCAGAACGCGATTTAGCAGATGTTTACCAAAAAATAAGTTTAAAAGTAGCGCCATTAATGGCAGATAAAAACTATCAGGCCGCACTAACTGAACTAGCAGCATTAAAAGCACCTATCGATACCTTCTTCGATAATGTTATGGTGATGAGTGATGATGAAGCAGTTAAAATTAACCGCTTAACCTTACTTAACGAAATTAGAAATAGCTTCTTTGCTATTGCCGATATTTCAGTGCTCCAGTAGCATAACCGTTAAATAAACTGAAAAGGTCATGGCAACATGGCCTTTTTTTATGCCTGAAGAAAAGTGAGGAAATAAGCTATCAGATGGTTTATTTGTTGAGCTAGATCAACAACTCAATTAACCAAAGGCGTACAGTGTTTATAGAGCAAAAATAACACGACATAGATGTTAGTGAGGTAACTATGAGCACTGAAGAAATTATTACTACCAAAGCGGTAGCTAAATTACTCAATGAGAAGAAAGCGCAGTTAAGTAAACGCATTAGTGCTATTGAGGCTGATTTTCATAAAGGACGTTCACAAGACTTTTCAGAGCAAGCGACCGAAACAGAAAATGACGATGTTTTAGATGAAATTCATCATGAAGCAAAAGCTGAACTTAAGCTTATTAACGATACACTCAGTAGAATAGAACAGGGACTTTATGGCCAGTGTAGCCAATGCGAAGAGGCAATTAATCCAGATAGGTTAAATGCCATACCTTATACAACAACTTGTATTCACTGTGCGGTATAAGTAAAAACGCGAGTAATAAATTTAAAAAGAACACTGAGAAAATAAAAAGAATGATTAGGAGAAAAACATGACATTAGAAAAACACGATTTACACCACGAGTTTCCAGAGTTTACTGACGAAATTCATCACCTTAAAATGAACGACAATCACTTTGCGCGTTTATTTGCCGAGTATCATGATATTGATCAAGAAGTTCACCGTATCGAGCAGGGTGTTGAAAATACAAGTGATGAATATTTAGAAGGTAAGAAAAAAGAGCGCTTAAACTTAAAAGACAACCTTTTTATTATGCTAAAAAAAGCACAAGTAACGGCATAAATTAGCAAAAATTATATTAACCTTAACTCGGTTATATTAGGCTCGCTAGTGACTACAGTGTCATTAGCGGGCCTTTTTGTTGCCTTGATGTAAGTCGAAAAGAGAAAGGGTAACTGATTCGATAACTCATTGAACTCATGGTAACAATCGAGTAGTGTCAAGGAGGTATAAACCTAAACATAGGTGTTCTCATGTTAAGGGCGTGTGTTTTCAACCTAATAAGTATTTAGATATTCCATCCATGACCTTTATTTTTAACGGAGTAAAAATGATCAAAGTTATTGTTTTATTTTTATATTTAATTTCACTTCAAGCTTTTTCAAACGAGTTAAAGTTGGGGTGGAATTATGTAAAAGTAGATAAATTAAATGTAAGGGAGTCACCAAGTTCTCATTCTAAAATCGTGGGAACTAAGATATTTAGGCAAATGGTGATAATTGAAGAGTTTCGTGGCGATTGGGCTAGGATAGCTGATTATACAAATAGCACTGAAGTCTTTTCGGAATGGATCTTTAGCGACTTTGTTACCTCAAAACAACCAGAACGGCTGAAATCAAAATATGAAAACAATATGATTAATGAACATATTATTCGAACTTATAGCGATCTAGGGAAATATTTTTTAGTTTATATAGAAAAAACTGAAAATACATTTATTACGATTCATCAAAGAATAGGTAAAAATAACTCTGGTTATACTAAAACAGAAATTAACTGTGCTAATAAGCAATATAGGGTGCTTGACTATACGGAAAGACATATAGAATACTTTGAGTTCGCAAAGGACAAACCCAGTAAATGGACAAAAATTGTTTTTGGTTCAAGTAAAAGTGACCTTGTTACCTATGTTTGCGATACAAGAGGTTAATAAACGTATAAAAACAGTTGATTGTGCTTCTTTTTAGCCAACTATAACTTAACCGCTTAATATGGCGTTATAAGATAAGCCACACAGATCGTGCACCTGATAAGTTTTAAGGTTATTAAATGGAATTGAAAAGCGCTGTAAGGTTTTCTGAATTAGATTGGTTACGGGTGATATTGATTTTTGCCGTATTCCTTCACCATGTCTGTATGCCTTTTAATGGCGATAATTGGCACATTATGAATAACGACTCGAGTAAGCTACTCGATGATATTATGGTGTACTTTGAACAGTTTAGACTACCAATACTGTTTTTCATTTCAGGTGTCGGCTCTGTCATTTTGCTAGCTAAAGTCACGGTAGTGAAATTTATTAAGGATAAATTTTTAAGGTTATTTATTCCTCTTCTGGTTAGCTCTTTAGTAGTGATCCCTCCACAAATTTATATTGAAAATATTGCTGAGATGCAATCATGTTGGCAAGAATACCCAGCACTTGCCTTAAAATTTGAAACTAATCACCTTTGGTTTATAGAGTACCTTTTTGTATTTTTCTTACTTGCTATCCCATTAAATAAACTGTTTAACTCGCCTGTAGGTACATTAATAGTTAATTTTGTACAAACATTAGCAAAACACAACGTAGGTCTGTACCTACTGGTAATATTGTTAATAATCATAAAAGTGTATTTTTCGTTAACGTTTCCAGGTGACGATAACAAGATAGAAAACCTATCTTCTTCAGCTTTCTATTTTTTCTTCTTTATTGCCGGTATGCTTTTTGTCCGCAGTAAGGTTATCTGGCAAGCAATATATGAACAACGATTTTATAATTTAATGTTATTAGTATTTAGTACGGTACTTTTTTACTCGTATTACTATTCTCCTGACTTGAGTGAATATTTGTCATTGAATATGCGCTGGTCTATTTGGTGGCTGGTTTGTTGCTTAGTTGCATGGTCTGCTTTTTTAACTATTTTAGGTTATGCGCAGTCGTACTTTACCCAAACACCGAGATGGTTAAGCCTAAGTAATGAGTTGATTTACCCTTTTTACATTTTTCATCAAACTGTGATTGTGGTGATAGGCTATTACGTTATCGCATGGCAAGCACCAATATTGTTAAAGCTTATTGTTCTTTTTGTTTTGTCGCTTTTAGTCACCAGCGGAATTTGTTGGTTTATGATTAAACCATCAAATACTTTAAGGTTTCTGTTTGGTTTAAAAGCTAAAAATAGTATTGTGTAAGTGGCTTATAATAAGCGACTTACACAGAGTTTTTTAACCGCTTACACTACAGGTACAGGCTTTGAAAGAAGCGTTCTTTTTTAGGTAAGTAGTAATTGTCGTAATCAACAGAAAAAGCAATTGCGGTGGCTTTACCTTTTAATTCTTCTCGCGGTACAAAACCATAAACACGTGAGTCTGCACTATGTCTGCGATTGTCACCCAGTACTAAATAATGCCCTTGAGGAACAATAACTGGGCCAAAACTACTTAATTGGTTGCTAGCATTATTATCAATTTTAATTTGATGTGTTATATCCACTAAATTTTCATTAAGTAACGTTACCGCGTTTTGAGTATGATTGTTTTGTGAACTATTGCTGTCTAAATTATTGTTTTGAGTACTTCGCTGATATGTTTGCGCAATACCGTTGATATACAGCACTTCATTTTTCATGGCGATAGTATCGCCAGGTAAACCAACTACTCGTTTAATTAGTCGCATATTAGCGGCTTTTGACTCAAAAACAATAATCTCACCGTGTTTAGGCTCACCAGTATTTAACAATGACACGTTGCTAAAGGGCAGCCGTAAATCATAAGCCATTTTATTCACGACAATACGATCTCCTTCTTCAATGGTGGGTTGCATTGAGCCCGTAGGTACTGTGTACCAATCAGCAAAAGCACTTCTAAATACAGACATTAATAGAATAAACAAAAATAGTTGTTTATTGTTTTGATAAAACTGACGCAGTGAAAAATTTTTAATAAATCTCATTAATTTAACTCCATTTTATTAACTAACCAGAACTTGAGGTAAAAGTCGGTGACTTGTGATGTATTAATTATGGCAGTGATTAAAATGGAAAGTTCCGTCAGTACATATTCACTTACAAATTGCAGAATATATTATGTAGTAAATATCAGTATTGCTTAGGGGCTATTGACCTTTCGTGGTTAAATTTTGTTCGAGATAAAAGCGTTTTAATCACGGCGGACAGTGTGTTGCCTAGTCATTCTAAGCAAATACTGTTCAACAAAAATCTGCAAAAACAATCTCGAAAGAGCAACAGCCCCTCGCGCCATAACACATGATGTAAGCTAATGCGCTTCCCCTAGTATGGCTTTTCATTTAACACAACGCGATATTAC
>NZ_JAHKPW010000016.1:0-3281 GCF_018860755.1 Colwellia sp. D2M02
GAATAACTACATTACAAAGGCTCTGCCTTGTATAAATACCCAACAAAAAGCTGAAAAAATAATCTCTAAAGATCAACAGCCCCTATAAAAAAGAGCCGTTACTTTACAATAACGGCTCTTTTTTTAAGGCTTTATTTAGCTAAGGCTAAGTGCTAGCTGTTTTTATTAGTGCAGTATTCTGGCCCGAATTGTACCGTCAATACGTTTTAATTCTTTTAGTGCTAGCTTGCTATCTTGTGAGTCAATATCAATAACGACATAACCAATTTTATCATCAGTTTGTAGGTATTGTGCCGCAATATTAATATCATGCTCAGCGAAGGCTTTGTTAATTTGTCTTAAAACACCTGGCTGGTTGTGATGAATATGTAATAAACGACTAGTATTTCTTTGTCCTGGTACAGAATGCTCTGGTAGTGATACTTCTGGGAAGTTAACCGCAGATAAGCTTGAGCCATTATCAGAGTATTTAGCTAGTTTACTTGCTACTTCTAAACCAATATTTTCTTGGGCTTCTTTAGTGCTGCCACCAATATGTGGTGTTAAAATAACATTGTCAAAACCACGTAATTCAGAGATAAATTCTTCATCATTACTCTTTGGCTCTACTGGGAATACATCAATTGCAGCGCCTGCAATTTTTTTGCTGCTTAATGCTTGCGCTAGAGCTGGAATGTCAACCACAGTACCGCGAGAAGCGTTAATGAAAATAGCACCGTCTTTCATTTGTGAAAATTCAGTTTCACCAATCATGTTTTGTGTTTGCTGCGTTTCAGGAACGTGTAAACTTACCACATCAGCTTCATTTAATAGCGCTGGTAGTGATGTTGCTTGGCTTGCATTACCTAAAGGTAGTTTAGTTTCAATATCGTAAAAACGAACACGCATACCTAAGGTTTCAGCCAAAATTCCTAACTGCATACCAATATGACCATAGCCGATAATACCTAGTACTTTACCGCGAGCTTCTACAGAGCCTAATGCTGATTTGAACCATTCGCCGCGATGTGCCTTGGCACTTTTCTCAGGAATGCCACGTAGTAGTAATAATGCTTCACCAAGCACTAATTCAGCAACTGAGCGAGTGTTAGAGAATGGCGCATTAAACACTGGAATACCTTGCACTTGTGCAGCGGTAATATCAACTTGGTTAGTACCAATACAGAAGCAACCAATAGCAACAAGTTTTTTAGCGTGACTTAAGACTTCTTCAGTTAATTGTGTGCGTGAACGTATACCAATAAAATGTACGTCAGCTATTTTTTCAATTAACTCTTCTTTTGAAAGAGAGGTTTTAAGTGACTCAATGTTTGAGTAACCTTTACTTTTTAGTTCTTCTAAAGCGCTTGGATGAAGGCCTTCAAGTAATAAAATCTTGATCTTGTCTTTTGCTAATGAATTCTTGTTAACGTTGTTCATAAAATGGCTTCACTTAATTCTAACTAAATTATTATTAACACCAATTAATAGAAGTAATTGATATAGATGGCTAGATACCTAAAATGGAAGTTTAACATACCATATAGTGCATAAACTCTAAAGCGTTTATTGCTCCTTGTAGTGAATAAATATTCTAACTATATGATTTATTAATCAATAAGGGGAAGCTTTAACGTAAGGGGAGCGAGTTTAATAAATTACTCCCCCGAAAAGGCTATTATTTAATAACTTTTACACCATCGCTTGAGCCTAATACTAAAATATCTGCGCCACGTAGTGCAAATAAACCATTAGTAACGACACCCACAATGGCATTTATGCGTGTTTCCATTGCTTTGGGATCGAGAATCTCTAAATTATGAACATCAATAATTACATTACCGTTGTCAGTAACGACGCCTTGTCTGTATGCTGGATCACCACCTAACTTTACTATTTCTCTGGCGACATAGCTACGTGCCATAGGAATGACTTCAATCGGTAACGGGAAATCACCCAAAAGTTTAACTTGCTTAGAGCTATCAGCGATACAAATAAACTTGTGTGCTACAGCAGCGACAATTTTTTCGCGTGTTAGTGCAGCACCACCACCTTTTATCATTGCCATATGCTCAGTAATTTCATCAGCGCCATCAACATAAACATCAAGCACATCAACGCTATTTAAATCAAATACTTCAATACCGTGAGCAATTAAACGCTTAGTAGACTCTTCTGAGCTTGAGACAGCACCAGTGATTTTATCTTTAATTGTCGCTAAAGCATCAATGAAATGATTAACTGTAGAGCCCGTACCTACACCAACAATAGTGTCATTTTCTATAAACTCTAGCGCTTTTAATGCTGCCGCTTTTTTCATTTCATCTTGGGTCATGCTAAATGCCTTTAATTGGAAGTGGTCTACAATTTTGAGGGCTGATTATAACACCCATTTTAGCTTTTTAGGTAGCGCTTACTAGGGGTTATGATTTCAGGTAAAGGGATATCCCATTGTTCAACTGGAATGCTGTCAACTCGTTGGCAGTTGTGGGCAATACCGATTGGGTAAAATAGTGAGTTATTATGTGGTGTTGTACAGTTTGTTGTGTGTGAGCTTTGCTGTGTAAACCACTTTGCTAAAGTTCTATCGTAAAAGCCACCGCCCATGCCTAATCGGTTGCCATTGTTATCAAAAGCAACTAAAGGCGTGCATAAGACATCAAGCATTTCAATGGGGCATACCTGTTGAACGTTGAGTTTAGGCTCTAAAATACCGAACCTGTTATTTTGCAGAGAGGTTTTTTCATCAAAACTAAGGAACAATAAATTGTGGCGGTTAAATGGGTGAATAACAGGCAAGTACACTTGTTTATTATGTTGCCAGCACCATCGAATAAAAGGCATTGGGTCTAGTTCACCATCATTCGCTAGGTATAGTGCGATGTGACGGGCGTTTTGTATATAAGGTAAATTGCATAGTTGCTGCTTTAGCTGAATACTTGCAAGGTTTTGCTCATCAGGGCTTAAGGCGTTGCGCTTAAGACGAATGAGTTTTCTTAATTCAGTACGTTCTTTGAGAGGATGTGACATAGGCAATATCAATTCAGGTAATTAAGCTGTGGTACAGCCGCTAATCATCGCGTTAAATATTTCGCTAACTAATGAGGCTGTTGAGCATCTTTAGGCTCAGTGTATTAAACAATATCTTAACCTAAACTCAGCGAAAATAGTAAGTAACCTGAGCTCAGCTTAATAAATGTTGCTCTAGCCGCTATTTTTCCTAACTTCTTCGTTAAATTTACTTAAAATAGGCGAACTGTTGACGCGAAATTTGCCTTGCTTATCATATGAAAAGAAGAAAA
>NZ_JAHKPW010000016.1:3443-21771 GCF_018860755.1 Colwellia sp. D2M02
CTTGCTTATCATATGAAAAGAAGAAAAGCTATCAAGCTAGCGATTCAGAAAAGTAACTTTTGCTGATATTCCAAATTGTTAAATATCTCTTAAACCAAGTTCAGGTTAAGTCGTTAATTTTTTTACGCGACAAAAAAAGCTGATAGGTTACGCTATCAGCTTTTTTGTAATTTGTACTTGTATGTAGCTAGGAAGATTAGCTGCGTGTTTCAGAAACACCTTCGTGAGTAGCGGTTACTGAAAGCTCTTCTTCAAGTTTGCTGTCAATATCTGAATGCTGATCACCTTCGGCGCCGTGCATCCATTCAACTAACTTATTCGCACTTAAGAAAATAATAAGTGCCGTGACTAAAGCTGCAACACCCACAGACATAAAGATGTTACCGGCATTAGCAACTTGCTCTTCACCTTCACCAACAAATTGACCAATAAAAGCTGCTAGCTTATTTGATAGTGCAGTAAAGAAGAACCATGCACCCATTAATAATGACGTGAACTTCACTGGTGCTAACTTAGACACTAACGATAAACCAATAGGTGATAAACATAGTTCACCTAACGTATGGAATAGGTAAGCAAATACTAAGAATAACATGCTAACTTTAATGGTTACATCGCCACCTTGAACCATAGTAGCACCAACCATAACAAAGAAGCCTAAGGCTAAAAATACCATAGCTAAAGCAAATTTCTTTGGCGAGGTAGGTTCTTTAGAGCCCATACCAACCCAAATAGAGGCTATTACAGGCGCAAGTAAAATAATAAACATCGCGTTAAGAGATTGGAACCAAGTTGCTGGTACTTCAAACCCCATAAAGTTACGATCAGTAAATTGTGACGCGTAGATATTAAATAAGCCACCGGCTTGTTCGAAGCCAGCCCAGAAGATAACAGAGAAAACACTCATGATAAGAATTACTTTAGTGCGATCTTTTTCTTCTTTAGTTAACGCGCGTGCTTTTAAGTCTTCTTTGTGTTCAGTAACTTTTTTCGCAGAAGGAACAACGCCGATATCACCTAAATATTTATTAGCAAGAGTTAGCTGTAATGCTAAACCAATTAACATACCAACACCGGCAGCAATAAAACCGTAATGCCAGTTTACTTCTTCACCTAATGTACCAACGATAAATGGTGATAAGAATGCACCTAAGTTAATACCCATATAGAAAATAGTGAATGCACCATCACGGCGATGATCGCCTTCTTGATATAACTCACCCACTAAGCTTGATACGTTAGCTTTAAATAAACCATTACCAATAACGATTAAGGCTAAACCGATATAAAACACGGTTTCTTCCATACCAACAATCATTGATTTTGGAATACCTAGCGTAAAGTAACCTAAGGCAAAAATAATACCACCGTAAATAATTGCTTTACGTTGCCCAATAAAGTTATCGGCTAACCAACCACCAATCATAGGTGTTAGGTATACTGCCATAGTAAAGCTACCATAAAGACCTAAGGCTTCACTGGTAGTCCAGCCAAAACCGCCGTCTTGAACTGAAGCTACTAAATATAATACTAAAAGGGCACGCATGCCGTAATAACCGAAACGCTCCCACATTTCAGTACCAAACAATAGGAAAAGTCCTTTAGGGTGGCCGAAAAGCGTACCCGCATTAGGTTGTGTCATATAATTATCCCAAAAATTTTATTTATTATGTGTTTTGCATTTATTACGCAATTTATTATGTATTTTACGTTAGTTTTTTTGGATTAAAGCCTTAGTAAAGATTAAATCCAAAAGAGTGTTATACCTTTGTGGTGAAATAAAGGCAAGTATAGCGCTGAATCAAGGTAGTAAACGCTTTGGACATTGTAGCGAAATGTTTCCTATGGAGCACCATAATATCAAGGAAATTGAAATGGGGGGTTGTTCTGAAATCACCTTATTAGTAAGTAACTTTAGTTTTTAAGCGTAAACATGAAAATGAAAAACCTTTGGTTTTATGTGAAAGGAGCAGTTAAATAAACAAATCCTTTATGAAACAGCGGGTAAATATTGTGTGGTTTTCTATAAGCTGGTAGACTTCTGCGCTAATTAATTTGCAATGAATGTGGCAGCTTCAGTCTGTTTTGTTGTATTTTGAACAGCGTTTAATTTTAAACACTCAATAAATACGTAACAGCTCTAGTTTTGGCCTCGGTTAAATTAAAATTCAAATGAATAACAGGAATTATTTGCGCTAATGATGACATCCTTCAAATCGATACTGGCAGCGATCGCCATCGTAGTTTTCTCACAGAATGCTTATTCTCAGCAACAAATCAGCCAAGCTCAAATTGAACAATTTAAAAAATTGCCGCCGGGTCAACAACAAACATTAGCCAAGAGTATGGGGATTGATTACAAAGACTTACAGTCAATGTTATCAGGCAAAACTAAGCTTTCTTCTGACGAAGAAAAAAACAATACTGAAGTTTTTCCTCGAGGAACCATGTTTGATGAAGATGGTAACCCTGTATTTCCTGAGCTTGATGAAATAGAAAAAGAAGAGGAGGAGCTTGAAAAAGAACTCAAACCATTTGGTTATGATGTTTTTGCTAATGCCCCATTTACGTTTTCTCCTACGATGGATATCGCGATTCCAGAAGGTTACATTATTGGACCTGGCGATAAGCTATCTATTCAAGTTTTTGGCAAAGAAAGTATTGATGTTGAAATGACAGTTACCCGTGAAGGTGAACTCGTTTTTCCAGATATAGGGGCGCTCAGTGTTGCAGGTTTAACCTTTGTTGAATTAAAACAGTTTCTTAACAATAAAATTAAAGAACGTATTATTGGTGTAAATGTTGTTGTTGGTATTGCATCTTTGCGTTCAATGCGTGTATTTGTTTTGGGTGATGCTTTTAAGCCGGGTCCTTATACCTTAAGTTCTTTATCAAGTATAACTCATGCATTGTTTGCTGCTGGTGGTATTAATGACATTGGTTCTTTACGTAATATTCAGTTAAAACGTTCAGGAAAGCTTATTAAAACGCTTGATTTATATGAGCTACTCATCAATGGTGACTCGTCTAATGATGTATTATTACAATCAGGAGATGTTGTTTTTATTGCCCCAGCAGGTAGAACAGTAACTGTTGATGGTGAAGTGAGACGTCCCGCTATTTATGAATTAGCCGATGATGACAGCTTTGCCGATGTTATTAATATGGCTGGAGGTTTTTTACCCTCGGCCTTTGCTAAATCAACGATTGTTGAGCGTTATAACCAAAGCCATTTACGAAGCATAGTAAACGTTGATTTAACTAATAAAACAGAACTGGCTAAAAAAGCACAGCAAGGTGATTATATTCGCGTGATGAAAACCGCTGAAATGTTTGAACAGTCGGTTACTGTTATCGGTGCGGTAACACGGCCTGGAAAATATCAATGGCAACAAGGACAGCGTATTAATGACTTACTTGCAGATATAGACTCGCATTTACTTGTTAATGCTGACTTAAATTACACTTTGGTTGTGCGAGAAACTGATTTTTCCCGCAATATTGAAGTACTACAGCTTTCTTTAGCCAAAGCGATTACCAACCCCAATTCAGTCGATAATATTCCGTTATTACCAAGTGATAAAGTGATTGTCTTTTCAAATGTATCTAAGATTAGTGATGAAAATATCACGTTAGATACCCTAGCGTTTACCCAAGAAGAGTTATTTAAAAAAGAAAAGCAATTAGCGAAAGAAAAATATAAAACAAAGTTGTTTTGGGAAAAGTACGGCGAAGAGAATGAGTTATACGATATAGATGTTGAAGCTGAAAAAGCTGCTGAATTAGTTAACCAATCTATTGCCCACTTTACTGGTGGTGAAGTTGAAGAAGAAGTTGACGCTAAAGAGTTAAGCCTTTTCTCTCGTCAACGTCTGCTAATGCCTATTATTCATAAATTAAAACAACAAGGTGGTGCGGGTAAACCTATTCAATTAATTGAAATAGACGGGCAAGTAAAGTACCCGGGTGTTTACCCTTTACCTATAGGTGGTCGAGTTGATGACTTAGTTGCTGCTGCGGGTGGTGTTGACGAGTCTGCTTACTTAGCACAAGCTGATATTACACGTAATGAAATAGGCTCATATGGCGTTAAAAAACACTCATTAAGTGTTAATTTAGCGGATGCACTCAATGAAGATCCTGAAAGCAATATTTTATTAAGCAGCAAAGATCGACTTAATATTCATAAAATTCCTGCGTGGAGTGAAAACCATGTAGTTGAGTTACGTGGTGAGTTTAAGTTTCCAGGGAAGTACACCATTAGGCGTGGTGAAAGTTTATCTGATTTGGTAGCTAAAGCTGGTGGATTAACTGATTTTGCTCATGCTGACGGCTCTGTATTCTCTCGAGTGAAGCTAAAAGAACTTGAGCAAAAAAACCTTTTAAAATTAGCCAATGACCTTCAAATTGAGATGGCTTCGCAAACGCTTACTGATAGCAATTCAACACAGTCTTATGAAGAAGCGCAAATGATGCTATCAGATCTAACTAAAACACAGCCAGTAGGACGTTTAGTTATCGATTTAGATCGTATTATGAATGTCGATAATTATGATGTTTTATTAGAAGATGGTGATGTACTTTATGTACCGACAATGAGTAACTCAATTAACGTGATTGGTCAGGTACAGGTAACATCATCGCATATCTTTGATGAAAACCTCACTGCTGATGATTATTTAGAGCAAAGTGGCGGTAGTAAGAAGCGTGCCGATGAAAGCCGTATTTATATTATTTCGGCTAACGGGCGTATACGTATGAAAGCAGGTGCTAATTGGTTCTCTCAAAATAGCGCATCCACATTGCGCCCAGGAGACACCATTGTTGTGCCATTAGATGCTGAATACATGAATAATTTAGAGCTATGGACCAATGTAACGGGTATTATTTACAACTCAGCAGTTGCTATAGCCTCAATTAGTAATATTAATAAGTAGCTTGTATGAAGTAAGCTACTAGCTATAAGTAAGAATGAATAAAGTGATTTACTTGATAATGCGTAAAATAAGTTAATTGCTTTGTTTTATCATTTAAAATTTTAACGGAATAATAACGGAACAATAACGTGACAGTAACAACATTAGATAATATTAAGATTGCAATTATAGGTTTAGGCTATGTAGGTTTACCATTGGCTGTTGAGTTTGGTAAAAAATACCCAACATTAGGTTTTGATATTAACCAAAAGCGTGTTGAAGAGTTAAAACAAGGTCACGATTTTACACTTGAAGTATCAAGTGAAGAGTTGGCAGACTCACCTTATATTAATTACTCAAGCGATGTTGAAGCACTAAAAGCGAGTAATATTTATATTGTTACAGTACCGACACCAATTGATAAGCATAAACAACCTGATCTAACACCGCTAGTTAAAGCAAGCCAAATGTTAGCTAAAGTTATCTCGAAAGGGGATATTGTTATTTATGAGTCGACTGTGTACCCGGGTGCTACAGAAGAAGTTTGTATACCTGAGATAGAAAAAAATTCAGGACTTTTATTTAATCAAGACTTTTACGCTGGTTATAGCCCCGAGCGTATTAACCCAGGCGATAAAGAGCACCGAGTTACTAATATATTGAAGGTGACTTCAGGCTCTACTCCTGAAATCGCTGACTTTGTTGATAGTATTTATAGTTCAATTATTACTGCTGGCACCTATAAAGCATCATCAATTCAAGTAGCAGAAGCAGCTAAAGTCATAGAAAACACACAGCGTGATTTAAATATTGCATTAATTAATGAATTAGCTGTTATTTTTAACAAGTTAAATATTGATACTGAAGAAGTATTAAAAGCGGCTGGTACTAAGTGGAACTTCTTACCATTTAGACCAGGTCTGGTTGGTGGTCATTGTATTGGTGTTGATCCTTATTATTTAACTCATAAAGCACAAGCTATAGGTTATAACCCAGAAGTTATCCTTGCAGGTCGTCGTATTAATGACTCTATGGGTGAATATGTTGTTTCACAGCTTGTTAAAACTATGCTTAAAGCAAAGTTACCGGTTAACGGTGCTAATGTTTTGGTAATGGGGTTAACGTTTAAAGAAAACTGCCCTGATGTTCGTAACACTAAAGTGGTTGATATTTTAGCCGAACTTGCTGAATTTGATATGAATGTTGATGTATTCGACCCTTGGGTTAATCCTGAAGAAGCACAACATGAGTATGGTGTTGAATTAATTGAAGCGCCAAAAAATGGTCATTATGATGCGGTTATTTTTGCGGTTGCTCATGATCAGTTTAAAGTGATGAGCGCCACAGAAATTAAAGCGTTAATGAAAGCAGAGCACATCATTTACGATTTAAAATACATGCTCGACCCTAAGTTAGCCGATATTCGTTTATAGACCGATTAAGTTTATATTTACTGACACGCTATAGCTAAACAGATTATTGATTATCACAGGTTTATTTTCTTTAAAAGAATCTAAGCCTGTTTTTATTTAAGGATACTTACTCGAAATGACTCGTTATCAACAAATACAAAAAACACTGGCAGACAGCCCTAAAACTTGGTTAATTACAGGTTGTGCAGGTTTTATCGGCTCTAATTTACTTGAAATATTATTATTACTCGATCAAAACGTTGTAGGTTTAGATAACTTTGCAACAGGACACCAACATAACCTAGATGAAGTTAAGACACAGGTCTCTGAGGCACAATGGTTACGATTTAACTTCATCAAAGGTGATATTCGTCAAGTTGACGACTGCCACAAGGCTTGTGAAGGGGTTGATTATATCTTACATCAAGCAGCATTAGGCTCAGTACCACGTTCACTGGCCGATCCTATTACCACTAATAGTACTAACATTGACGGCTTTTTAAATATGTTAGTGGCGGCTAAAGAAGCAAGTATCGACACTATGGTTTATGCAGCATCAAGCTCTACCTATGGTGACCATCCTGCATTACCGAAAGTAGAAGACGCGATAGGTAAACCACTTTCACCTTATGCGGTAACTAAGTATGTTAATGAGCTTTATGCTGATGTATTTCAAAAAAGTTATGGCTTAAATACAATCGGATTACGTTATTTTAATGTTTTTGGTAAGCGTCAAGATCCAGATGGCGCTTACGCAGCAGTAATCCCTAAATGGACAGCAGCCATGATTTCTGATGAAGAAATATTTATCAATGGTGATGGTGAAACCAGTCGTGACTTTTGTTTTATTGAAAATGCAGTCCAAGCAAATATTTTAGCCGCAACATCAAAGCAAGAAGCAAAAAATGAAGTTTATAATGTGGCCTTAGGTGATAGAACAACATTAAATTATTTGTTTACCAGCTTACAGCAATCACTACAAGATAACGGTGTAGAATATAGTCAAACTGCTAACTATCGTGATTTTAGAGCAGGGGATGTCAGACACTCTCAAGCCGATATTACTAAAGCAAAAACGTTATTAGGATTTGAACCTGAGTTTAAAATAGCACAAGGGATTACCAAAGCAATGCCTTGGTATATTGGCTTTATGAAAGCTAACGGTTAACCAAAATACTATAGAGCTTGTACACTTTAAGTCGGAACTAATACAAGTTATCGCCAATATTATTATTGGCGATAAACCGCAACAACATGTAAGCTCTATCTCTTTTTATTTAAAAAATGATGACTTGCAATAGCTACTAACAATTGCTTTCTTGCAAATTTATTGAGCTTTCTTACATTTCTATAACGATATAAGACTTTATTTCACTTTTATTATATTCACTTATCTTCTATAATAACGCCAATTTCCTTGTTTATAGAGCATAAGCTCGAACAAATGTAAGCTAATTTTACTTTTACTAGCACTCTCATCAGGTCAATAATGCATATACTAGCTACTATTTTTACCACGTTCTGCTTCGCTTTTATTGCTATTAAATTTTTTAAACCCGTTGCTATTGAAGTAGGCTTAGTTGATAAGCCGTGCGAGAGAAAGCAACATGATGGTCACATCCCACTTATTGGTGGTATCTCTATTTTCCTCGCAGTACTGGCTGCCACTTTACTTTGGTTACCTTCAACCCTTGAGTTACGTATGTATTTAATCGCTTCTGCGATGATGGTCTTTATTGGTGCCCTTGACGACAAATTTGATTTACGTGTTCGTGTTCGTATTGTTGGACAAATTATCATTGCCAGCTTAATGATTTATGGGGTTGGTGGTTATATTTCTAATTTAGGTGATATCCTTGGTCTAGGTACTATTGATATTGGTGCGTTCGGGATATTATTTACCTATTTTGGTATTATCGTTGTTATTAATGCGTATAACATGATTGATGGTATTGATGGTCTTATTGGTAGTCTTAGCGTAAATACATTTACTTCTATTGCGCTATTATTTTTATTAAGTGGTCAAACAGATTACTTAAGCTACCCGTTAATTTTAGCCACAGCCACCTTGCCATACCTTATGTTTAATTTAGGCTTTTTTAAAAACGAAACTAAGAAAATATTTATGGGTGATGCTGGTAGCATGTTCGTTGGTTTGAGCGTTATTTGGTTACTAACTATGGGGACTCAAGGAGATAGTGCGTCTTTTCGTCCAGTAACAGCATTATGGATATGTGCAATTCCATTAATGGACATGTTAGCAATTGTAGTTCGTCGTTATAAAAATGGTAAGTCACCTTTTAAACCTGACAGAGATCATTTACATCATTTATTACAAAGAGCGGGCTTAAGCTCTAAGCAAACCTTAGTTGTTATCTCATTTGGCGCGGCATTGATGTCGGGTTTCGGTATTGCCGGTGAGTATTTTAATATTGCAGAGTCAATTATGTTCGCAAGCTTTTTATTAATGTTTATCAGCTATGCGTTAAGTATCCGTTTTATTTCAAGACGCGCTTCTTTTAAATAATAGTTTTTGTTGCGTTTACTATAAAGCCTAACTCATGGAGTTGGGCTTTTTACGTTTTGCCGTTATGTTTTTAAAGTGTAATCAAAGCAAATCAAAAAGTAGCTTGCAATATAACTTATTGTAAATCAGTTATTTTGTTAACCACTGAAATAACATAAGATAACTTGCTTATTTTCTTTCTAAAATACTAAGAGTCATTTAAGTCATGTATGCAATTCCTGCAGTAAATAGAAGTCAGTTAAGCGCTACTCAAGCTAAAATTGATGGTAAAACAAAACCAGTTGGTGCATTAGGTGAGCTTGAAACTTTAGCTAAACAGCTGATGTTGATTCAATGGCAACGTATGACAGTTAATGAAGGTCATAGTGACTTGGGGTTTAGTTTAAAGACAAAGCTAAGTTTAACTAAGCCAATGATGCTAGTTTTTGCTGGCGATCATGGGATTAATGAAGCGCAAGTTAGTATAGCGCCTAGTGCGGTAACTCGGCAGATGGTTTTAAACTTTTTATCCGAGGGGGCTGCTATTAATTGTTTTTGTCGCAACAATGATATAGGAATGACGGTAATAGATTGTGGCGTACTCGATGCGATTAGCGATAAAGATAAAGCAGAGTACGTAGAGAATAACGTGAACTTTGTTGTGCAACGTTTAGGCGCGGGCACGCACAATATCGCAAACCAAGCAGCAATGAGCTTAAGGCAAGTTGAGCAAGGTTTAAGTTACGGTGAAAAGGTCGTTACTCAGCAGTTAGCGTTGGGCTGTGACGTTATTTTATTAGGTGAGATGGGCATTGCGAATACTAGCTCTGCATCGGCGCTAATGTTAGCACTTACTTCTTATTCAGTTGACGATTGTGTTGGTATGGGAACAGGAATTACTGAGCTACAATTAGCGCAGAAAAAACGACTAATAACCCAAGCCTTAGCGCGTATTAATACGCTCAATAACCCTTCTTTAGACGGTGTTGAAGAAGTAGATAATACTGTTTATATCAAAACACTTTTAAGTGAGCTCGGTGGCTTTGAAATAGTACAAATGGTTGGCGCTATTTTAGCTGCCGCTAAAGCGAGTGTTGCCGTAGTTGTTGATGGCTTTATTGTGAGCGTTGCAGCTTTGGTTGCCGTTAAAATAAATGCCAATGTAGTCGACTACCTTATTTTCTCTCATGTCTCACAAGAAAAAGCGCACCAAGGTTTATTAAATGAATTCAAGCAAGATAGTCGCTACCACACTAAGTCGTTATTAAGTTTAGGTTTGCGACTTGGTGAAGGCTCAGGTGCGGCGTTAGCTTACCCACTGCTAACGGCAGCGGCGAGTTTTTATAATAATATGGCAAGTTTTGAAGATGCTGGCGTTACGGTATGATAACTATTGGCCAAAAACTAAGTAGCATAATATGAGTATTATGAAGCACTTGATAGGTAAAGATATTGTTCAGTCTTGTAAGGCCCAGCTTAACTTGTTTTATTTAGCATTAAGCTTTTTCACCCGCATTCCTGTGCCTAAGTCTATGGAATACTCTCCTTCGTTGCTGAATCAAGCCAATCGTTATTTTTCATTAGTAGGCTTATTTATCGGCTTAATATTAGCGAGCTGTGCCTATATTCTAGCGGATTTCTTTCCCGTGACAGTTGTTATCATTTTAGTATTGGCTATTAGTTTGTTATTGACTGGCGCGTTTCATGAAGATGGCTTAGCAGATATGGCAGACGGAATAGGTGGTGCGTTTGAGGTAAGTAAGCGCTTAGCTATTATGAAAGATAGTCGCTTAGGAACTTACGGTGCGGTTACCCTATTTATTGCCTTACTATTAAAGTTTTATTTGTTACATGCATTAATGCAAATTAATCTTAACTTGTTCTTAGGTGCGCTTGTTTTAGCTGCTGGACTTTCTCGTGCATTCGCTGGCAGCTTAATATCAGCGCTCCCTTATGTTACCGAAACAGATAACAGTAAAAGTAAGCCGTTAGCACAGTTTCAATCAAATCAAGAGCGTTTGCTTTTATTAGTCATAGGTATTACTCCTTTATTGTTTTATCCATTGGCTTTAATTTGGATAACGTTGGCTGTGCTTTTTTTGTTTCGTTGGTATTTTAAGTTATGGTTATTAAAGCGCCTCGGTGGTTTTACTGGGGATTGTTTAGGGGCTGCGCAACAGTTAAGTGAGCTGTTAATTTATCTTACTTTTGTCGGTTATTTTGGCCATGGCAGCTTTTAGTAATAATGCGCTTATTCATGATACAAGCATAGGAACACTCTAATGATACATTTAGTGTTAGGTGGGGCACGCTCAGGAAAGTCGAGTTTTGCTGAGCAGCAAACTTTGGCTTTGTGTAAAGGTAACAATAAACAGGCAGCTTATATTGCGACGGCAACAGCGGTAGATGATGAAATGCTTGATCGTATTGTTAAGCATCAAACTGACAGAGGGCAAGAGTGGCAGCTAATAGAGTGCCCTTTACTGCTTAGTGAGCAACTACAATCATTGCCTAAAAATCAGGTTTACTTACTTGACTGTTTAACCTTGTGGCTAAATAACCAGCTTTTTTCGGTAGAATATAAGAATAAGACCGAACAAGCACAGCATTTAAATGACGAAATGGATCAGCTAATTGCCACGCTTGCTATTTTAGATATTGATATCGTTATTGTCAGTAATGAAATTGGTTTAGGTGTGATCCCTATGGGGGCAGCTACTCGCTTGTATGTTGACTATTGTGGTTGGCTTAATCAAGCAGTGGCTAAGGTTGCCGATCAGGTAACACTCGTAACTGCCGGTATTCCATTAACATTGAAAAAAGCTTAAGCAGTTTTTTATGATTATCAATTCATTGCTAAGTTATCTAGCCGTGAGGGCAAGCTACCATTTATTCTATAATCTTGTTGGTAATTTATGCTGCAGATAGAGCTGGTACGTCACGTTAAAGTTGAGGGGAGAGCTGCGCTTTACGGAAAAACTGACGTAGCCCCCAAAGCTGCTGATAATGACTTATTAATAGCTGCTTTATTGAAAAGGAGTGAGCTTCGCCAAACTAGAACAGCTACTAATACTCTAAAGCTGCCAGCTATTTATCAGCAAATATTCAGCTCCCCATTACAGCGCTGCGTTTTAGCTGCTAAACAATTAGCTCAATTAACCCATGCACCTTTATTAATTAAAGACGACTTTCAAGAAATGAACTTTGGTCGCTATGATGGTGTGTTGTTTGATGAGTTACCTTTTGATAAGCAAGAGTCAATATCGATTTCTGGGTTACATTGGAATACTCTTGAAGAATTTTTTCAATCACCCGCTAATGTCATATTACCTCAAGCAGAAAGCTTGACTGAATTTCATCAACGGGTAATTTCTGCATGGAAAAGTCTCTTAACGCAGCAGCTAAGCTTACAAACTACGCAAGGTTTACAACCACGACGTATTATTATTTTTGCACATGGTGGTGTGATTCGCATGATTCTAGCGCACGTATTACAGCTTAACTGGCAGCAAGCAAGTTGGTATCAAAACTTACATATTGGCTATGGTAGTCTAACTCAACTATCGGTACGATCTATTGATGATAACAGTAGTTCACCTACTCACTCTCAAAACATTGACCAATCAGCCTCTTCACATGATTACTTTACCCAAGTGAATACGATTGCTATGCCTTTACTCGATGAGTAACGCGGATAAAGCTAATTGTGGCAATTTATCAACATTAACTATGCAGTAACCTATTAAATGAATAATAAAACTCCAACTCTGATGGTACAAGGCACCACTTCTGATGCAGGTAAAACGACACTAGTAGCAGGCTTGTGTCGTGTCTTTGCAGATCAAGGTAAGAAAGTTGCACCATTTAAGCCGCAAAATATGGCGCTAAACAGTGCGGTAACACCTTGTGGCGGTGAAATCGGACGAGGACAAGCACTACAAGCTAAAGCGGCCAGAGTTGCGTTGTCTGTTGATTTTAATCCTATTTTACTTAAGCCAAATAGCGATACCGGTGCACAAGTTATCATGCACGGTAAAGCGCTTTCTAATATGGAAGCTAAGCAATACCAAGATTACAAAAAAGTAGCGATGCAAGGGGTGCTAGCTTCACATCAACGTTTAATGGATAACTATCAACTCATTGTCGTGGAAGGTGCTGGCAGCCCCGCTGAAATTAACCTACGTAAAGGTGATATTGCCAATATGGGGTTTGCTGAGGCAGCAGATTGTCCGGTAATTATTATTGCAGATATTGATAAAGGCGGTGTCTTTGCCCAACTTGTTGGCACCTTAATGTTGTTATCACAATCTGAGCAAGACCGAGTGGCAGGTTTTGTTATTAATCGCTTTCGCGGTGATATTCGTTTGCTTGAATCGGGGTTAACTTGGCTCGAAGAAAAAACCAATAAACCTGTTTTAGGTGTGCTGCCTTATTTACATGGCCTTGATGTTTCATCAGAAGACGCTTTAGTTACCCAGCAGAGTGACAAAATAGCGAGTAAAGTAAAGATAGTGGTACTGGTTTATCCGCATATGAGTAATCATACCGACTTTGATGCGTTAAGGCACCATAGTGATATTGATTGTCAGTTCTTATTTGCTAAGGGCGGTGAGGGCGAAGCTACAATTGATAAAGTGGCTATTCCTCCTTGTGACTTATTAATATTACCAGGTAGTAAAAACGTTCGTGGTGATTTAGCCTTTTTACGTGCCCGAGGTTGGCATGATGAAATCGCGCGTCATTTACGTTATGGCGGTAAAGTATTAGGGGTTTGCGGTGGTTACCAAATGTTAGGTGAAATGATTGCTGACCCATATGGTATTGAAGGTGAAGCGGGCACGACTAAAGGGCTAGGTTATTTCCCACTTCGTACTGAATTAACGAAAAATAAAACCTTAGTTAATGTCAGTGGAACGCTTAATCTTGCAGGAAAAACCGCTAATATTAGCGGTTATGAAATTCATGCCGGTGAAACAAGTTGCAAAGATACTAAAGAAAGTACTAAAGAAGCTGCTGGTCAATATGTTAGTACAGAGCAGCCTAATGAGCTATCAACACTAATTACCGCCGACATGAAAGCAACGCATTATCCCGAGCCAGGAACGCTAAGCGCTGATGAGCAGATTGCCGGTTGCTACCTTCATGGTTTGTTTGATCAACCGCAAGCGTTACAGCTGTTTATGCTGTGGCTAAACTTTGAGGTTAGTTTAGCGCCAAGTATTGAAGTGATTGAAGAGGAAGCGATTAATCGGGTTGCTAACGCCTGTAGAGCGCATTTAGATATGAATAAAGTTGAGAAAATACTGGCTGACTGGTATGGCTAAGTTATCACAATACACCGATTAATGATTAAAGGTGCTTGCTACGAGCAAAAAACTAAAAAGCGACATTAAGTCGCTTTTTAGTTTTTATTGTTTTAATTGCTATTAATGTTTAGTAATCAATATATTGTCCATAGTGATTATTTCTACTTAATGCGGCTTGACTACCTTTTAATGAAAATTTATAGCCACACAAGCTAAAATCACCTTTAAATGCTAGCGCTCTAATGAGTGCTTTACTGTCAAGAGGGGAGAATGCTGCGTAATAATGATTAATATTTTCAACATCAACGCGTACTGTGCGAATATCCTCGCCTTTATTAAAGTTAATCACATTACAGCTTTTGTCGCCTTGAGTTGATAGTTGCGACCATAACTGACCATTTTCAACATCATCAGCTTGCCAATGAATGATCACGCCTTGATGTTGTGATAAATACAGCGTGAAATTATCAGGCATGGGTAACGGCTCATTTCGTATTAACTTATGACTGTTTTCGCCATTTTTTGCTTGGTTTTGAGCTTCACTTTCTAAAGCTTGTTCACTCGACTTATTATCTATAGCGTTTGCTATTGTAATGCCAATAATAGTAATGAGCAGTAACGCTGCTATTAGTGCTATTCCTAGTTGAAGCTTTTTATTTGTAAATAATGCTACGCGAATATTTTCGCCAAGGTCGTTCTGCGAAGTTACTGTAGTGCTTATAGTGTCTGTTTGCGGTTTTATTTGCGCTACAGACTCATTAACAACTTCTGTTGTAATAGTGTCAAACTGTTGGTTAGTGATGCCTTGTGAAGCGAGGGTTGGTTCAATACGGCGATTTTGTAATGGCGCGCTACTTTCTTTAAGGCTCGATAAATCAACCGGACCGTAATAACCATAGATATAGCTAACTTGACGGTCTGTTAGCTTACTCACATAACTTAGAAAAAAGGCTGAGCTTATTATCGGTAGTATTAATAAGTAGTAGCCATTATCAGCAATAAATAATGTTGCCAGCCCAGTGATAAAAAATAGTACTGTTGGAATAAGTAATAAACGCTCACTTTGTTTCGCGTCATGTAAACGTCTTTTTGTGGTTAACGCTAATAAACTAGTGCAAAGTAGTAACAGTAAAAAACCAACAAGAAAGTTACCGGTGAAAATTGCTGAGAAAAGCACAAATAAGGTATAGGCTAGCGCAGCTAATGCTATATATCGGCTGCGATTGTCGTTACCTTTTAAGCAAAAAATAGATTGTAGTAAAAGCAAAATAGCTCCGAAAGTTGATGAGTTAATTTGATATGTTTATTCTAAAAGTTATATTTTTCTGTGTTTTTGATATTTTGTTGTACTTATTTTTATCAAAATACTTTGAGTCTTAATAGGGCTCGTTAATTTTATAAGCGGGCAAAACAACTTGCTCTAGTTTTAAGCCGCATAAAGTTAATGTCCCTTGATTGTTAGACTCGCCATCACCACTAAATTCAAAATCAAAAACACTTTTAATGCAAGCGCCGTGCTCTTTAGTTACGCTAAATCGACTAGTGCGTCGTGCTAAGGCGATAAACTGTAACCCTGATTTTTTACAGTAGTTATCAACATGTACTTTGGCACACTCAGATACTTTTCGTAAATAAATGAAGTACCAAGCGATTAAAAAAGCGATTAATAAATAATAAATATTTTCCATAGTGCTCTCATTACAGCAAAATTAGGCTAACCAAGGACTAGGTATCACTTTAAGCAAACCATATCATTGAAGTAACTTTGCTTAAAGGTTAGTGTTTAGCATTTTAGTGAATATATCTTAGCGAGCTCAACTTTATTATTATTGACAAGTCTACTACGAGACTAAGCTTGGTTAAATAACTGTCCAATAGCTTGAGCCAGTGCTGGAGAACGATTAGGCGCTCGCATACATTGAAATACCACAGGACGAATGGTCGGAATGGCAACTAAATCTTTAAATATACTGGTAAATAGTGGTATGTCATTACTGCTAACTAGATGTTCAAAATAAGCCATTAATCGAGTATTGTCGGCTAATACTGACCAGCAGCGACCAGACAGTGTAATTAATAAGTCAGGGCTAACATATGCTTGTTGTAATAATGAGTCAATAAATTCAATGACATGCTTATGTTGAATACTGCCTGCTAAAGCACGCAATAAGTGCTGAGCTATTTGCTGACTTGGCTCTTCTTCATTCTCTGTCTGTGTGGCCAATTGCGCTGTATTTTGTAGTTGCGTAGTTAAGCGCGTTAGTATGATGTCGATTAAGTTAACGTCTAAGCTTTCATTTTCTAGTGCGCCGCATAAAGGTAATAAAACTTCTTCTGGTAAGTTGTTGAATACCTTGCATAAAAGTTCGCTGTTATTATCTTGCTTTATTCTTGCCGTAAAGTCGGTAATACCTTGCACACCAACGGCTTGCCAATTATCCCAACCTAAATCACCGCTGATGTAACTTAAAAATGGTGATAAATATTCACTGGCTGGCTGTTTTAGATCCACTTTAATTTTGCTATTTAAGCTTGCTAATTTGTATTGGGCTGGTGTAAATAAGTACGGGTTACTACTGAGAATATCTTCTTGTTTTTTACTCGCTTCTTGGGTTAAATCAGCGCCGAGAGCTTCTACAATAATGGCGATAAAGTGATTGCGAGCCCCTTGGTTTAATAACCCTCGCTCATCTAGCGGTAATTTTAATAACCATAAGTAAGGCTGAGCAGATTGTTTTTGCCAAAACGCGATTGCGATAAACGCATGGCCTTGTGAAGGTGTCGGGTAGGGGACTTGGTTTAACTCAACTTTTTCAAACAGCTCTTTCGGCACTTTAGTGACTAAGCGACCCATATCATAAAGGCGATATTGTGAACCCGATAGTTTTAGTAATTGAGAAATAGTATCGATGTTTTGGGGTTGTGCGTTGTCAGACATAAAATATCAAAATCATGTTGGTTGAATTAGCCTGATATTATAAGGATAATGGCGCGATTAACATAGTAAAAGTTTGTATTAAACAGAGACCTAATCAGTGAATAAACCCAATGAACACTAATCAAAAAGCACACATCTCGGTGCTATTAAATGATTTAACTCAAGCATTAAAAGCACAACACTTATGGCAAGACATTCCGCCAGCAACAGAAAAGCTTAAGAGTAAGCTGCCTTTTTGTGTTGACACATTATTGTTTGAGCAATGGCTGCAATTTATTTTTCTTCCTAAAATGCAGCACTTGCTTAACGAAAACTTACCTTTACCCAGCTCGATTTCATTATCTCCTATGGCTGAAGAAGCATTTAAACGCTTAGGCAGTGAAGCTAATTCGTTATTAAGTATTATTGCCGCTATTGATTTGTCGTTGACTCAACCAAGTATGCAAGGATAACTATGCTGCCTATTCTTTACCAAGACGAGTATATTGTTGTTATTGACAAACCCTCGGGATTGTTGGTGCACCGCTCTATGATAGATAAGCATGAAACGCGTTTTGCCTTACAATTAGTACGAGATCAAATTGGCCAATATGTTTATCCCGTTCATCGATTAGATAAACCTACCTCGGGTGTTTTGGTTATGGCGCTTTCTGCTGAGATAGCGGCAAAATTAACTGAGCAGTTTAGTGAGAAAACCATACAGAAAAAGTACATTGCTTTGGTGCGAGGCTATACCCCTGAGAGTGATTGTATTGATTATCCGCTCAACGAGATGCTTGATAAAATGACCGATAAAAAAGCGCAGCAAGACAAGTTAGCGCAACCGGCAGTTACTGAATATAAAACCCTGTGGCAAGGAGAGTTACCCATTGCTGTTGGGCGTTATGCTACTTCACGTTATTCTCTATTGTCATTAATGCCACAAACCGGAAGGAAACATCAGCTAAGACGTCACATGAAGCATATTTTTCATCCGATAGTTGGAGACACCACGCATGGTGACGGTAAACATAACACTATGTTTAGAGAGCAGTTTAATTTAGAGCGATTATTGTTAGTGGCGAAAGAGATGACATTTGAACATCCGGTATTACTGAAAAAACTCACCATTAAAGCGAGTTTAAGTCCCGAGTTTACAGAAATATTAACCGCTATAAATTGCCCTGTAGCCGATATTGTTGATTAACGCGGATGTAACTATTGCAGTAATTAACCTGAACTTCTAGCCTATTGCAAGTAAATTTAACGAA
>NZ_JAHKPW010000016.1:21977-42514 GCF_018860755.1 Colwellia sp. D2M02
AGAAACATTTGTTAAGCCGCGCTCAGATTAATTCGTCTGTTGAAATTCTTTATAGACTCTACTCTGGCATAGCGCTAATGCGAACACTGTTAATATCTTGCTCTATAAAGTTCGCATAAGCATGCTGTGCTCTACTTTGATTTTTATCAGTACTTTTCTCACCTTTAATTGTGACTTGTGGCATGAAGTAGCTGTTAGCATATTGTTCACGGTTGGCTTCAAATTGCTGCATCATCGCTTGATCTGCGGTTACTGAACGATTTAAAAGAGATATCATTATATGGTGATCTGAAACCAACGCCTTTTTTTGAACGCTCTTTCCTGTTAAATAAAAGCCAGTCGTATTATTGCTCGCCATATTATTAGCGTAATAACCATTATTCATCATTGATTTATTATCGCTATAGTCAGTTTGTGTTGAACTGCAGGCACTTAAGAGCAGGCAACCTACTAATGAAAAAAATGTTAATAAATGCGTTTTAATAATTGTCATAATAAACCTAATGCTTGTGTACTCGTGAACTTAGTATCAATAGGGCAAAGGTTATGCCAAGGTTAAAAAAGTGGCAGCTATATAGAGAGTAAAAAAGAAGCTTGGCGATTTTTATATTTTTACTCTGTTGAAAAATAAGCGCTTTATGTTGATTGGTGATTTACGAATTTGGAAGGTATATTTTTATTTATGATGTTATTTTGTACTTTTTTAATTTTTGCTTATTGCTTGTTAAGCCAAGCGTCAATTTTATAACGCTATAGTAAGTGGCTATCTTTTTATGTTTCACTCAAAAATAGAGAGAGAATAAATAGCGGCTAAGTATAGTGAGGTATTGATAAAAATATTATCAGCTATAACGAGTAACGTTCTGTGTTCTACTCGCCATAAGCTGACTATATTTGAGTCCTGAGAATATCAATACACTGGAGATATTTAAGCCCAGATGATTCTGGGCTTAGCAGGTTTATTACTCTTCAGATACAGAGCGTAATAACTCATTAATGCCTACTTTAGCGCGAGTTTTAGCATCTACTTTCTTGACAATGATGGCAGCATATAAGCTATAGGTACCACATTTTGATGGTAAGTTACCTGGAACAACAACTGAGCCAGCAGGTACTCTACCGTAATGAACTTCGCCTGTTTCTCTGTCAAAAATGCGTGTACTTTGACCAATATAAACGCCCATTGAAATAACTGCGCCTTCTTCAACCACCACACCTTCTACAATTTCAGAACGTGCGCCAATAAAACAGTTATCTTCAATAATTGTTGGACCCGCTTGTAATGGCTCTAAAACGCCACCAATGCCGACGCCACCTGAAAGATGAACATTTTTACCTATTTGTGCACACGAGCCAACAGTAGCCCAAGCATCAACCATGCAGCCTTCATCAACAAAAGCGCCAATATTAACGAAACTCGGCATAACAACTACGTTTTTACCAATAAAGCTACCCGTGCGAACACTAGCACCAGGAACAACACGTACGCCATCAGCTTCAAACATCGCTTGGTTATAATCGCTGTACTTCATTGGTACTTTATCAAAAAAGGTACTTTCAGCGCCGTCAATAACGGTATTATCCCAAATACGAAATGATAATAAGACCGCCTTTTTTAGCCATTGATGAACATGCCATTGACCATTAATTTTTTCAGCTACGCGTGCACTGCCATTATTTAATGCTGCAAGTGCGTCAAGTACTGCAGTTTTTACTTCAGGTGAAACTTTTGCTGGCGTTATATTCGCTCTGTCGTCAAAAGCCTGTTCAATGATGGTTTCTAGCGTAGTTAAATTTGTCATTATTTTTCCTATCGTTAATTTTTGTTAATCAATTTGTTCGGTAAGTTTTTCGGCTAAATCTTGTTTTTCTTGCTCAGTTAATGCTTCATCATCAAAGGTTGAAATGGTAAAAACATCGTCTGCTTTTTCACCAAAAGTTGTGATCTTAGCTGAATGAATACTAATTTTTTCTTGTTGAAAAACTTGCGCAATATTGGCTAATAAGCCAGGTCTATCTAAAGCAACAATTTCAATCATGGTTCTGGTTTTTGCATGTATTTTAATAAAGCTAACCCGTAAAGGCACTTTGAATTGTTTAACACGTTTTGATGGTGACTGTAGTGGGGTGTCGCAATAATTATCTTCACCTAAACGATCTACTAAATCTTCACAGATCTCTTTGGTGTAGTAGCTTTCATTTAATGCTTTACCACGGCTATCTAGCACAATAAAGGTATTTACGGTGTAGCCAGTTTTGGTGGTAATAATTTTAGCATCGTGAATGGAAAGTTTTTTACTACCTAGAAATGATACTGTGCTGGCAAAAATGTTACGTCTTTCTTTAGTGAAAATGAAAACCTCTGTCCCCCCTCTAAATGGCTTGGGACTAATTAATACTAAAGGTTTCTTTCTATCATGCTTGATAATGTTTTCACTATGTCTGGCAATTTGCTCAGGCGAATAACGTAAAAAATAATCGACTCTAAACTCACTCCATAGCTCTTTAATTAACTGCACGTCAACATCGGCAGAGAATAATATATTCATTGCACCTTGTTGATTTTCACGAATTTTAGAGCGAATTTCTACAGGCTTTTCTAAGCCATGTCTAAATGCTCGTAGCGTATTGAAGTATAAATCTTTAAGTAAGTTTGATTTCCAACTGTTCCATAAGCTTTCGTTGGTCGCTCTCATATCGGCAACCGTTAAACAGTATAGGTAGTTTAAGTGTGCTTCATCGCGTACTTTCTCACCAAAGCTGCGGATAACATTTTCATCAGAAATGTCACGTCGCTGCGCAATAATCGACATCAATAGATGGTGCTCAACAAGCCAAGCTACCATATTGCTGTCATGTTTACTCATTTGGTGTGATAAACAAAAGTTAAGTGCGTCTGTTGCGCCTAACTTTGCATGGTTACCACCGCGACCTTTGGCAATGTCGTGAAAAATCCCGGCTAAATACAGTACTTCAGGCTTACGTACTTTTTGTACTATTTTGCTACATAATGGGTACTTATGGTTATGCTCTTTTTGACTAAATTGGTATAAATTTTTGATCACTCGGTAACTGTGCTCATCTACCGAATAAGCATGAAATAAGTCAAACTGCATTTGGCCAACAATATTACGCCATAATGGCAAGTATGAGCCAATAATGCCGTGTTTATGCATTAAGTTAAACGCGAGCCCTAAACCACGAGGGTGGCGAATAATCTCCATAAAAATATTACGGCATTTTGCGTAATCGATTAACCCTGAAATTAAGCGTCGACGAGCATTACGCATTAAGCGTAACGTATGAGAGTGTATCCCTTTAATGCTTGGCTCTTGGGCGATAATTAAAAAGAGTTCGATCATTTTCACTGGGCGCATAAAAATGCGATCGTCGCGAGTGTTGATTAATTTATCAACCAACTCAAAATCTTGGTTAATTATTGTGATATTACTTTGTTCTGGCTTTTTGATAATAGCTTGTTGAAAATGCTGTAAAAGCATAGTGTTAAGCTCAGTAATACGGGAAAGTATTCTGAAAAAACGTTTCATCATGCGCTCAACAGGGGCTTTGCCTTCATCACCAAAGCCCATCATTTTTGCGACATCGGTTTGGTAGTCAAACAATAAACGGTTTTCATTTCTTTTAGCGACAAAGTGTAAAGCAAAGCGCATACGCCACAAATAATCTTGTGCTTCAAGTAGTTCTACAAACTCACTAGGGTAAAGATAATTGTGCTCTACTAGCTCCTCAAGAGAATCAGCAAGAAAGTGTCTTTTAGCAACCCAGGCAATAGTTTGAATATCGCGCAAACCGCCGGGGTTAGCTTTTAGGTTTGGCTCTAATGTGTAAGCCGCGCCATGGTACTGCTGATGGCGTTTGCCTTGTTCTTTACATTTGGCGATAAAAAACTTTTCGGACGACCAAAATACATCTTCATTTAATAGCGGTAATAGTTGTTGTGTGAGAATGTCGTTACCCGCTATTTGCCGCATTTCCATTAAATTAGTCGCAATAGTGACATCTTTCGTCGCTTGCTTTAAACACTCTTTAATGGAGCGAACACTTTGACCAATATCAAGCTTTATATCCCATAACTGGGTAATGAAAGCTGATATTTTTTCTTCTAATTCAGGAGCAATTTGCTCTTGTGTTAAAATTAAGATATCAATGTCTGAGTACGGGTGAAGCTCTCCGCGGCCGTAGCCACCAACAGCAACTAAGCTTACTTGATCTTCGTCAAGATGATGTTGACACCAAAGCTTACGCAGTGTTGCATCAACAAAGTCAGCACGGGCGGCGAGTAAATCACTAATATCATTATCAATAAAAGAATCACTTAACCATTGATTAAATTCTTGTGTTAATTGACAAATTTCAGTGCTTGAAAGAGGATCTCCGGCAATAAGTAGGCTGTCGATAAAATATTCAGGAATAACGCGTTTTGATAATGATAGAGTCGTCAAAATAAAGCCTTTTTAATAGAGTTAACCGTATTATTTTACCTAGCAGCCATTCAGCCCGTTACTTTAATTAAGCTTTCCTTAATTAATTATGTAAAACACGTGCAATGGTTTCTTCTTTACGTAAGGTTAATATTTCACAACCTGTTGGTGTTACGAGTAACGTATGTTCCCATTGCGCTGACTTTTTACCATCTGAAGTGTAAACCGTCCAGTTATCTTCTTTATCTAGAATAGTCGTAGCGCGACCTAAGTTGATCATTGGCTCAATGGTAAAGCACATACCCGCTTCCATTTTAGTTTTGTCATTATTTTTATAATGCACTATTTGTGGCTCTTCATGAAAGCCGGCGCCAATTCCATGACCACAGTAGTCTTTTACTATTGAATAACGACCTGATTTTTTAATGAATTTTTGAATGGTTGCACCAATATCACCAAAAAAGGCGCCAGGCTTAACTTTTTTAATCGCTAAGTAAAGCGACTCTTGTGTTAAACGACATAAACGTGCATCTTCTGGTGAAACATCGCCAACGAAAAACATTTTGCTCGTATCACCATGGTAGCCATCTTTAATAACGGTAATATCAATATTAATAATATCGCCGTCAACCAATGGCGTATCATTTGGAATACCATGACAAACGACATGATTTACAGAGGTACAAATTGATTTTGGAAAGTGATGATAATTTAAGGGTGCTGAAATAGCTTGTTGCACTTTTTCAGTATAATCAGCACATAGGGTATTTAATTCATCTGTTGTTACGCCTGCTTTTACATGCGGTTCAATCATCTCTAAAACGTCAGCGGCAAGTTTACCCGCGATACGCATTTTTTCTATTTCTTCTTGGCTTTTAATAATGATGGCCATGTTAAATCTCTTTTTAAGTCGGTGTAAATTTGTTAACTGTCGTAACGCTTTATTAATAGAACACAGTTTTTAGTGTTTTTGATAGATACTTACTAAGTTAATACGTATTTATGCTGATTGTGTTATTTCTAATTTCACTGCATCAATAAAGGCACTAGGGTCATTAAGATAGAAATTATGGTTTAGTAAAATTAACCTATCATCAATGGCTAATAACAGTGCAGGTATTGCTTCGGTTGCAATTATTTCTTGTAGTGCAAATATCTCATGCACTTGCGCTTCGGCATCACTAGTGAGTTTATCAGCTTTAAGGACTTTACTCGACGGTGATAGTTTTAATTGTGCAATAATATTGTCAACTGATGTTGCATCAACAAGTTCGTTCCCAGTGCCAAAATGCGCTTCCTGTAAGGATTTCAGTAGGGAAAAAGCTTGTTTAGGGCTTTTGTTTGCAGCCCAAGTCATTAAATTGGCACACAAGGTAGAATCTTTTGCTTGTGATAAGCTGTCCAAGTATTGGCGAGAAAAGCTAATGTCAGCTAACGACTTTACCGTAGTAATTTGGCTTTTGCTGATTTTAGATTCATTTTCACCGCAAAAGTGAGCGCTATGCCACAAATTAATGTTTACTTCAGGTAGGGCACTTTGTATTGCTTCTACTAGCGGTGTTGCAGCGTAACTCCATGGGCAGTGTGTATCGTAAATAAAAAATAATTCTGTACTCATTGCTTTACTCGACGGTTAGTTGTTTTCGGTCATAATGATTGATTTTACCGCGCTTGAGCGGATTATCCCACCAAAATCATTATTTATTTATCTAGATAAAGGTGCCTGTTTATGGTATAAAGTGCCGCGCTAAATTTTAGTTATTATTCAAATGCTGAATGGTACTGGGTTTAGTAGCACTTAAATCAGCCGTTATTACGATTATGTGATGATGGTTATTACTATAAACTCACATACATCTATAAAGGTATACCGGGGTGCTCGCTTTATTTAATTAGAGCTGATGAGTCGTGTATATTGGGTGTATGAACGCTTAACCCCATTAAAGGAAAAAAAATGTCAAACGTTTCAATGCGCGATATGCTTAAAGCTGGTGTTCATTTCGGTCACAAAACTCGTTACTGGAATCCAAAAATGAAGCCGTTCATCTTTGGTGCTCGTGATAAAGTTCATATCATCAACCTTGAACAAACTGTACCTATGTTTAATGAAGCACTTGCTTTTGTAAACAATGTTTCATCTAAAAAAGGTAAAGTATTATTTGTTGGTACTAAACGTGCTGCAAGTGATGCAATCAAAGAAGCAGCACTTAAGTCTGATCAATTCTTCGTTAATCACCGCTGGTTAGGTGGTATGTTGACTAACTGGAAAACAGTTCGTCAATCAATCAAGCGTCTTAAAGACCTTGAAGTTCAAAGTACAGATGGTACTTTTGAAGCATTAACGAAAAAAGAAGCATTAATGCGTACTCGTGAAATGGAAAAGCTTGATAAAAGCTTAGGTGGTATCAAAAACATGGGTGGTTTACCTGATGTTATTTTTATCATTGATGCTGATCACGAGCACATTGCAATTAAAGAAGCTAACAACCTAGGTATCCCAGTAATTGCTGTTGTTGATACTAACTCAAACCCAGATGGTATTGATTACATCGTACCGGGTAACGATGATGCTATCCGTGCAGTAACTTTATACTGTGATGCAGTAGCTACTGCTGTAGTTGAAGGTCGTGAGAAGAACATCGTTGTTCAAGCTGAAAAAGACGGTTTTGTTGAAGCTGAGTAATTAGCTAAACATTTCGCTCTATCATAAAAGCATTACGGTGTAGTGCTTTTATGACTACCTATTTAATATTATGCCCATGTTGATTAATAGTTTTATCATTGAGTTAGCGTTGGGGATAACAGAAAACTGAGGAACTTACTCATGGCAATTACTGCTGCAATGGTTAAAGAACTTCGTGAACGCACAGCTGCGGGCATGATGGATTGTAAAAAAGCTTTACAAGAAGCTGATGGTGACATGGAACTTGCGATTGAAAATATGCGTAAGAACGGTCAAGCAAAAGCTGCTAAAAAAGCGGGTAACATCGCTGCTGAAGGTCAAATCATCATTAAAGATGGCACGTTAGTTGAAGTTAACTGTCAAACTGATTTCGTAGCAAAAGACGACAACTTCTTAGCGTTTGCTAACAAAGTTGCTGAAACTGCCGCTGCTGAAAAACTTTCTATCGAAGACTTACAAGCTAAGTTTGAAGAAGAGCGTATTGCATTAGTGACTAAAATTGGTGAAAACATCAATGTTCGTCGTGTAGCTTATGTTGAAGGTGCTGCTTTAGCTTCTTACAAACACGGTGCTACTATTGGTGTTGTTGTTGCTGGTGAAGGTGATGTTGAATCACTTAAGCACATTGCAATGCACGTTGCTGCAAGCAAGCCAGAATTCCTAACTCCTGATGACGTTCCAGCTGAAGTTGTTGAAAAAGAAAAAGCGATTCAAATTGATATCGCAATGAACGAAGGCAAGCCTCAAGAAATCGCTGAAAAAATGGTTTCTGGTCGCATGAAGAAGTTTACTGGTGAAGTATCTCTTACTGGTCAAGCGTTCATCATGGAACCTAAGAAAACTGTTGGTGAAGTTCTTAAAGAGAAAGGCATCACGGTTACTTCTTTCACTCGTTTAGAAGTGGGTGAAGGTATTGAGAAAAAAGAAGAAGATTTTGCTGCTGAAGTTGAAGCACAAATCGCAGCTGCTAAAGCTTAATTCATTTTCGAAAAATAATAAAACGTCTACACTGTAGGCGTTTTTTTTTGTTCAAATTTTGTTATGAGTTTCTTTCGTTTTATTGGTTGCTAGCTAAAATGTCGAATATATCGGTAATATCGATGTCTTTTTTATAATTATACTTTCGTGACTGCGCTAAACGTATTAAAATACTCGCGGTTTTTTACGTTTTTAATTTATGCTCAGCTAGTGCAATGTTAAAAAGTAAAAAAACTAATTAGCTCAATTACCCGAATTTATTACTTAATCGCTACAGGAATTTTCCCTATGACTACCAACCCAAAACCCGCTTATCGAAGAATCCTTTTAAAACTTAGTGGTGAAGCGCTAATGGGCGAAGAAGGTTTTGGTATCGACCCCAAAGTACTTGATCGTATGGCACAAGAAATTAAAGAGCTGGTTGAAATGGGGATTCAAGTCGGTTTAGTTATTGGTGGTGGAAACTTATTCCGTGGTGCTGGTTTAGCAGATGCAGGTATGAACCGTGTTGTTGGTGACCAAATGGGAATGTTGGCAACTGTGATGAATGGTTTAGCAATGCGAGATGCACTACATCGCGCTTTTGTAAATACGCGTTTAATGTCTGCTATTGATTTAGCCGGTGTTTGTGAACGTTATAATTGGGCTAATGCTATTAGCTTATTAAAGTCAGGCCGTGTTGTTATTTTTTCAGCGGGTACAGGCAACCCTTTTTTCACAACAGACTCTGCTGCCTGTTTACGCGGTATTGAGATTGAAGCTGATGCGGTATTAAAAGCGACCAAAGTTGATGGTATTTATTCAGAAGACCCGGTGAAAAATCCAAATGCTGAGCTTTACAGTGAATTAAGTTATGATGAAGTATTAGATAAAGAATTAAAAGTAATGGACTTAGCTGCCTTTACCCTAGCAAGAGATCATAATATGCCTATTCGTGTTTTTAATATGAATAAACTAGGTGCGCTAAAATCAGTCATTATGGGTGAAAGCGAAGGGACAGTTATTACTCACGCTCAAAGTGAGTAATTTAAATTTATGGTGGTTAGCTCTATGACAGCTGACCTAAATAGACTACGTAAAACTTTAGGAAATAATAACGTGATAGATGAAATTAAAGTAGATGCGCAAGAGCGCATGGCTAAAAGTGTTGAAGCATTAAAAAACAACTTAAATAAAGTAAGAACAGGCCGTGCGCATGCCTCTTTACTTGATAATATTGTTGTTGAATATTACGGTATGGATACACCACTAAGTCAAGTGGGTAACATTTCTGTACCTGATGCACGTAACTTATCAGTAACTGTTTTTGACAAAGGTATGATCAGCGCTGTTGAAAAAGCTATCATGAAATCTGATTTAGGTTTAAACCCACAGTCTAATGGCACTTTGATTCGCATTCCATTACCACCTTTAACAGAAGAGCGTCGTAAAGATTTAGTTAAAGTGGTACGTGGTGAAGCAGAAGGCGGTAAAGTTGCTATTCGTAACATTCGCCGTGATGCAAACTCAGACTTTAAAAGTTTATTAAAAGATAAAGAGATTAGTGAAGACGAGCATAGACAAGCTGAAGATGAAATTCAAAAAATCACCGATACTTTTATTAAGCAAGTTGATGAAGTACTTGTAAAGAAAGAAGCAGAGTTAATGGAAATTTAATTCATTAACACTGTTTAAAACGCCAGAGAATCTATCAAAGATCGCTGGCGTTTTTTGTATTATGTATTTCCAAAAGTTAATTATTCATGGATAAATCATTAAGTGGAAAATAATAAGATAGAGCCGCTAAACGCAATTAGTGCAGAGACTAAAATACCTCAGCACGTTGCTATTATTATGGATGGCAATGGGCGTTGGGCACAACTGCAAGGCAAAGGTCGTGTTGCTGGGCACAAAGCGGGTGTTGAGTCGGTCAGAGCCGTTGTCAGCACTGCCAGAAAACTTAATATTAGTGCTTTAACATTATTTGCCTTTAGCAGTGAAAATTGGCAACGACCAGAGCAAGAAGTTAGCGTATTGATGGATTTGTTTATGTTCGTATTAACCAAAGAGGTTAAACGCTTACACAAGCATAATATCCGTTTTCGCGTTATTGGAGACTTAAGTCGATTTTCTGATAAATTGCAAAAAAGTATTACTAAATCGGAGCAGCTCACTGCAAATAACACTGGCTTAATACTGTCGGTTGCGGCTAACTATGGTGGGCGCTGGGATATTGCTAACGCAGCTAAAAATCTTGCTAGTCAAGTACAAGAAGGGCACTTAGCCGTTGGTGATATTAATGAAAAAACGTTACATCAACAAACCTGCTTGGCTGATGCAGCTCCGTTAGACTTACTTATTCGCACCGGTGGTGATTACCGTATTAGCAACTTTTTATTATGGCAAGCTGCATATGCAGAGCTTTATTTTACCGAAGTGCTGTGGCCTGACTTTAATGAAGCACAATTTGAAAAAGCTATTTGCTGTTTTGACAATAGAGAGCGCCGCTTTGGAAAAACTGGCGAGCAGATCAAGCAGCAATAAAGCTAAGATAACTATTGCTGACTTAGTTACTTTGAATAAATAGTTAACATTAAATAATCAATTTCTCTAAATAACCGTTAATATATGTTTCGTGATTAAAGATCAAAAAAAATAATATTATCAAATCACTTTATCTTATTAACGACCATAAACTTATTATAAAAAAGGCCTACATTTGTTAAAACAACGTATTATTACGGCACTAATTTTAGCGCCTGCAGCTATTCTCGCTATTTTTTATTTACCGCTGGTCTACTTTTCTGGCTTGTTGCTAGGTGTTGTCGCCATTGGCGCTTGGGAGTGGGCACCCTTTGTTGGTCTAAAAAAATCACAAGCACGTGTCACTTATACCGCAATTACGGTTATGCTCATTGCATTACTTTGGTACTTGCTGCCGATTGAGCAGCTATGGTCACCTTTGAATGGTTTGCATCAATATGCACAGTTTATTTTATGGGCTAGCGTTGCTTGGTGGGCAATTGCCGCATTTTTGATGCTGACCTACCCTAAAACAACGGCTTTCTGGGAAAAGAATCGCCTAATTATTGGCTTATTTGGTTGGTTTACACTTATTCCTACTTGGCTTGCTTTTGTTGTATTAAGAAGTCATGACTACCATATTGCTAATTTTCATGGTGCTCAACTGCTGATGTGTTTATTTGTTCTTGTATGGTGTGCTGATATTGGAGCCTACTTCGTCGGCAAATCTATTGGTAAACGAAAGTTGATGCCTAATGTTAGTCCAGGAAAAACACTTGAAGGCTTCCTCGGGGGCGTTTTTTGCGCGGCAATCGTCGTTGCAGTATCGGCTTTTGTATTAGATTGGTCGCAAAAACAATTACTTAATGCTTTACTTATCACTTTACTGATAACTACCGTCTCAGTATTAGGTGATTTAACTGAAAGTATGTTCAAGCGCCAATCTGGTATTAAAGACAGTGGTACTATTTTACCAGGTCACGGCGGCATTTTAGATCGTATTGATAGCCTAACTGCAACTGCTCCAGTATTTGCGCTTTGTTATGTATTTTTAGGTTGGTAAGTCATGTCTAATCAGTCATCACCAGACACTTCTACAGTCAAGCGACAACTATGTATTTTAGGCTCAACAGGCTCTATAGGTACTAGTACCTTAGATGTAGTGCGCTTACACCCTGATAAATTTAACATAGTGAGCCTATCGGCCAACGCTAGCGTAGATATTATTTTTACGCAATGTATTGAATTCTCACCTAAAGAAGTGGTGTTAGCCTCGCCTGAGCATGCTAAAAAATTAATTGCGATGTTAGCGGCAGAAAATATTGCTGATATTACCGTTTACTCAGGTAGTGAAGCATTGATTGATATTGCCCAATCATCTGATGTTGATACTGTTATGGCGGCTATTGTTGGCGCGTCAGGATTAATGCCAACCTTTGCTGCGGTTAAAGCAGGAAAGCGGGTATTGCTTGCTAACAAAGAAGCATTAGTAACTTCGGGTGCTATTTTTATGGCAGCAGTTAAAGCTTCTAATGCAGAGCTATTGCCTATTGATAGTGAGCATAATGCAATTTTCCAATGTTTACCCAGTAATACGCAAATAGGGGAGTGCCAACTATTGGCGCAAGGCATTAGTAAAGTTTTATTAACAGGCTCAGGCGGACCGTTTAGAACTTTACCGCTTAACGATTTTGTTAATGTTACTCCAGAGCAAGCGTGTGCTCACCCTAACTGGGATATGGGGCGAAAAATATCAGTAGACTCTGCGACTATGATGAATAAGGGGCTTGAGTTTATTGAGGCAAAATGGCTGTTCAATATAGACGCTGAAGATATTCAAGTTGTTTTGCACCCACAAAGTACGATTCACTCTATGGTGCAATATAAAGATGGTTCAGTGATTGCTCAAATGGGCAACCCTGATATGAAAACGCCTATTGCCCATGCGCTAGCATACCCTGAACGTATTGACTCAGGCGTGGCCCCGCTCGACTTTTTTAATACTGCGGCTTTCGAGTTTCAAGCGGTTGATTTTGAACGTTATCCAAACCTCGCACTAGCAATAGAAGCTTGTAAGAGCGGCCAAGGTGCTTGTACTGCTTTAAATGCAGCAAACGAAATAGCGGTTGAAGCATTCTTAAATGGAAAAATTAAATTTACCGATATTTATAAAATAAATGAAACTTCTGTGAAAAAATTTGTCCTACAACAGGTAGATAATATTAATGAGGTTATAAGTCTCGATCATCAGGTGCGATTATATGCCACATCATTGCTTGATAATTTTTATAGCGCTGATGAACTGATGGTGGAAAAGTAAGATACGATGTTTGATTTTATATGGAACTTAGCTTCATTTGTTGTTGCTTTAGGTATTTTAGTTACGATTCATGAGTATGGCCATTTTTGGGTAGCAAGAAAGAACGGCGTTAAGGTTGAACGTTTTTCAGTTGGCTTCGGCCGAGCGTTATGGCGTAAAACAGGCCAAGATGGTACCGAGTACGTTGTTGCGCTTATTCCATTAGGTGGTTATGTCAAGATGCTTGATGAGCGTGTTGATGATGTAGCTGAACATGATAAAGATAAAACCTTTAACTCAAAATCAGTTTATCAACGTATTGCTATTATTGCCGCAGGCCCATTAGCTAATTTTATTTTTGCATTATTTGCCTTTTATTTAATGTTTTTAATTGGTGTGCCAAGTGTAAAGCCAATTATAGGTGAGCTAACGCCCAACTCAATTGTAGGCCAAGCACAACTAAACCCATCGGATGAGATTATTAGCGTTGCCGGCACTCGAACACGAGATTGGCAAGATGTTAATCTCGCCTTTATTGGTGAGATTGGTCGCGATGAGATTAAAATAGAAACGAAAAGCCAAGACAGTCTGTATATTAAAACTACGTTATTAAATACGCGTCAATGGCACTATGCACCAGAAAAAAGTTCAGCGCTAGCAAGTTTAGGTATTGTGCCATTTAGACCGCAGGTATACACACAATTGGCAACGGTAGCGCCTGATAGTGCTGCTGAGCAAGCAGGTTTACTTGTTGGTGATACACTATTGGCTGTTAATGGTGAAAAAATTCAGCAAGATTGGCGTAGCTTTTCAGAAAAAATTAAACAGTACCCTGAACAAAACGTGATGCTCAGTATCGAAAGATCTGGAGAAGTATTGCAATTAGCAATTACGCCTAAAGCTATTAAGCAAGGTGATAAAACGGTTGGTTATGTAGGTATTGCGCCGAAAGTAGATAGTTGGCCAGAGCATTACCTTGTTGATTTAACTTATGGACCTATTGACGCCATAACACAAAGTGCCATCCGTACTTGGAATATGACCGAGTTAACTTTTGGCATGATTATTAAGTTTATTACTGGTGATGTGTCGGTTAAGAACTTAAGTGGCCCAATTGGGATTGCTCAGGGGGCGGGTAGTAGTGCAGGTCACGGGCTTGTTTATTTTTTAGGCTTTTTAGCCTTGATTAGTATTAATTTGGGAATAATTAACCTTTTACCGTTGCCAGTACTTGATGGCGGACACTTACTCTATTATCTTATAGAGCTTTTAACGGGTAAAGAAGTACCAGAGAAAGTACAAGAAGCAGGGTTTAAGTTTGGCGCTTTAACAATATTAACCTTAATGGCTATTGGTCTGTTTAATGATTTTTCTCGCGTTTTTAATTAAAACAATAAGATAGAATATGAGGGCGAATAGGTATGATGAATTCATCTACGCCATTGGCTTATAACTCACAAAGTGAATAAGAAGTAACGAAGTTTATAATTTATGATAATTAAAAAAATTGCCTTTGCCGTTTTACTTGGCTCTTTGGGCACCACAGTACAAGCCGAGCAAAAATTTCAAGTGGAAGACATTGAAGTTAAAGGCTTACAACGTGTTGCTTTAGGTGCAGCTCTTACCCATATTCCTTTTAATGTTGGTGATACACTCAACGAGTTTCGTATATCTCAATCAATAAAAGCCCTTTATAAGTCTGGTCACTTTAATGATATTCGTGTTTATCGTGATGGCAATCGTTTGGTTTACCGCGTTTATGAGCGCGAAACGATTAGTGAAATTATTTTTGATGGCAACAAAGACCTTAAAGATGAGCAATTAACTGAAAGTTTAGATGGTAGTGATATTCGCGTAGGTGAAACACTTGATAGAACCGTGCTTTCAGGTATTGAAATTGGCTTAGAGAACTTCTACCACAGTGTCGGTAAATACAATGCCAGAGTGACTTCTAAGGTAACACACTTACCACGTAACCGTGTTAATTTAGAATTTAACTTTGTTGAAGGTGACGCAGCTGCGATTAAACAAATTAATATTGTTGGTAATGAAGTTTATAGTGATGCTGAGCTACTGGACCGTATTGAGTTAACATTTGATTCCCCTTGGTGGAATTTTATGGCGCAAGACAGATATCAAAAGCAAACCTTGCAAGGGGATATGGAGACTATTAATAGTTACTACCTTGACCGTGGTTATTTGCGCTTTAAAGTAGACTCAACACAAGTTTCTATGACACCTGATAAACAAGGTGTTTACATTGCCCTTAATGTTAGTGAAGGTGAAACTTATACCATCAGTGAGGTTGACTTTATTGGTGATATGGCAGGTTTCGATAAAACCATTCGTGCAATTAATCCATTACAAGCAGAAGAACTTTATAATGGTGCTGAAGTTACTTATACCGAAGAGGTTATTAGTAAGTTTTTAGGACGTTATGGTTACGCTTACCCTAAAGTGACAACGATTCCTGAAATTAATGATGAAGATAAAACAGTTAAGTTATCAATATCTATAGATCCTGGTAAGCGTGTTTATGTTAATCGTATTAACTTCTCGGGTAACCATGTCACTGCTGATAAAGTATTACGCCGTGAAATGCGCCAAATGGAGGGGGCCTGGTTATCTAACAGTGTCGTTGAAGCATCTAAAGCGTGGTTAATGCGTTTACCTTATATGGAAACGGTTGAGTTTGAAACCAAACAGTTACCCGGTGAAGGTGATTTAGTTGATATTGACTTTACCGTAAAAGAGCAACCATCAGGTTCATTTACGGCAGGTGTTGGTTATGGCTCACAAACTAAATTAAGTTTAAATGCTGGTGTTCAGCAAAATAACTTTTTAGGAACGGGTAATCAGCTAGGGCTTAACTTAAGCACTAATACTTACTCTAAAAGTGTTTCTTTATCTTATACCGATCCTTATTTTACGGTTGACTCGGTATCGCTAGGCGGGCAAATTTATTATAACGAGTATGATGCTGGGCAAGCTAACTTAGTTGAATATAATAATAAAACATTTGGCCTTGGTTTAAATTGGGGCTTTCCTGTTAATGAATACTTACGTTTAAACTTTGGTGTTGGTTGGAAATACAATAAAGTTTCTCAACTACAAGCGTACGAGCAAATTCAAACGTTTTATGATATTTATGCAGACCCGCAACACCCTGATGAGTTAGAGCCATTTAAAACCCTCGATTTAAATATGGGACTTTCACGTTCAACATTAAACCGTGGTACCTTTCCAACGGCAGGCTCTCAGCAAAGCTTAACTTATAAAATGACCAGCCCTAAATCTGATTTACAGTACTTTAAGGTTAATTATGACAGCAAGTTCTACTTCCCATTAACACGTAATCAGCGTTGGTCAATATTAACCCGTTTACAGTTGGGTTATGCGAATGGTTATGGTACGGTAAATGGTCACGATCAATTACTACCTTTCTGGGAAAACTTTAGAGCCGGTGGTGCCGATACATTACGTGGTTTTGAAAATAATACCGTAGGACCTCGTGCTGTTTATCGTCAGCCGCAACCATATCGTGGTACGCCAGATCCTACTGGCTCTGGCAGTGGTTGTTGTCTAGGTGCAGATCAAGATGGTGTTTATGCTTCATCTCGTTCGGTGGGTGGTAATGCGATAGCTTTAGCTGGTTTAGAGTTAATTGTACCGACACCATTTTTAGATGAAAGCTTTTCAAATAGTGTTCGTACCAGCTTCTTTGTTGATGTTGGTAATGTTTGGGATACCGAATTTAATATGGAGCATTATGAAGATTTAGTACCTGGTGAATTTGAGAAAATTGATGATTACTCTGACGTAGGTCGTTACCGTAGTTCAGCAGGTTTGTCTATTCAGTGGTTATCACCAATGGGGCCAATGATTTTTAGTTTTGCTAAGTCATTGAAAGAAGTTGAAGATGATGACACCGCATTTTTCAGTTTTAATATTGGTAAAACCTTTTAATAACGTACAGATTTTATGTACATTACATTACATTATGTTATTCGCTCTTTATTGAGCGAATAAAAAGAATAAAAAAGAAGAGGAAAAACATGAATAAAGTTATTAAGTCAATTGTTATGACAACAGCAGCATCAGGTATGTTATTGGCCAGTTCAGTTATGGCTGCTGAACAAAAAATTGCGGTTGTTAATTTCCAAGAGATTATGGGAAAAATCCCACAAACTGCAGCATTAATGCAAACATTAGAAGCTGAGTTTAAAGACGAAAAAGCGGTAATTACGCAACTTGAAAAAGATATTAAGTACTATCAAGAAAAGAAAAAGCGTGACGGTGCGTTAATGAGCGCTAAAGAAAAAGAAGAGTTAGATACTAAAATGGCTGGTCTTTTTCAAGAATACCAAGTAAAGGGTAAAGAGTTACAACAAAAAGCAGGTGAGCGTCAAAACCAAGAAACTAATAAGCTTATTGCTTTAGTTCGCCAAGCTGTTGATCAAATTGCAGAAAAAGAAGAGTATGATCTAGTATTGTCTCAACAAGCAGTTATCTTTTCTAAGCCTAAAGCAAGCATTACGGATAAAGTGGTTGAACAAGTAAGTAAACTAAACTAATTCATTTGCATATTAGGTAACATGCGTAGTCATTTACCTAGTAAAATAGCTTTAAATTATAAAGTTAAAGGCAGAGTGTAGGGTAACGCCATGCGTTAATATTCTATACTTTGTCTTTTCGCTATATAGCGTTTAAAAAATTAATCACTTTATTTAACATGGTTGCTAGCAACCTAGCTTTGTTTTCAATTACTTATCAAGAATATACCTATGAGCCATACGCTGAGCGACATCGCACAAAAAATTTCTGCAACGTTAATTCATCCTAGCGCTGACAATAGTACGCTAACAAGTCACGCTACTAATGTTAATTTAGATAGTACGTTAATTACAGGTTTAGCTACTTTAGCTAACGCTCAAGCAGGACAAATTGCTTTTTTAGCGAATAGTAAATATCAGCAGCAATTACTCACTACAAAAGCAAGCGCTGTTATTGTATCAGCAGAGGCAGCAAAAAGTTGTCCAGTGAGTGCACTGGTTATGGATAACCCTTATATGGGTTATGCTATTCTTGCTAACTTATTAGATACAACGCCAGCTGCTGCAGAGGGCATTCATGCAAGTGCTGTTATTTCGCCAACGGCTACTTTAGGTGAAAATGTTAGCATAGGTGCTAATGCTGTTATTGAGTCAGGCGTTAAGCTTGCTGATAATGTCTGTATCGGTGCCGGGTGTTTTATTGGCAAGAATGCTGTTATTGGCGAGTCAACAAAGCTGTGGGCCAATAGTAGTGTTTATCACAGTGTAGTTATTGGCAAACACTGCCTAATTCAAGCAAACACGGTTATTGGCTCTGATGGATTCGGCTATGCGCCAGTACCAGGACAGTATAAATGGCATAAAATACCGCAATTGGGTAGTGTTATTATTGGCGACCATGTTGAAATTGGTGCTAGTACAACCATTGATAGAGGCGCGTTAGATAATACTGAAATTAAAGACGGTGTTATTTTAGATAACCAAATACAGATCGCGCATAACGTGATTATAGGTGAAAATACCGCGATGGCTGCTTGTAGTGTGATTGCTGGTAGTACAGTTATTGGAAAAAACTGTACGATAGCCGGCTTAGTTGGTATTAATGGTCATATAAATATTGCTGATAACTGTGTCTTTACTGGCATGTCTATGGTAACTAAAAGTATTAAAACAGCAGGAGCATACTCTTCTGGTACACCAGTAGCTCCTAATAGCGAATGGCATAAAACTAACGCACGTATAAAACGTCTTGATAGTCTTAATAAACGTGTTAAAGCATTAGAGAAACAGCTTAATAAATAGTTTTTCACATTAAAAACCGTTATTCACTAAACAAGTTGCTAGTTTCACTAGCAATAATAGCCATTAATAAATAAAATAGCGGGCATTAAGCGTTGTATACATACAACCAAGTAAGCCATAACAAGGAATAATCATTTGGATACTGTAAAAAAACCAATAGACCTTAACGAAATTAAAACGTTGATCCCTCATAGATACCCAATGTTATTAGTTGACAGAGTACTTGATCATGAACCAGGTAAAACCTTGCATGCAATTAAGAACGTTACTATTAACGAGCCTGTTTTTACTGGTCACTTTCCAGAGCTTGCTATTTTTCCTGGTGTGTTAATTCTGGAAGCGTTAGCTCAAGCAACAGGAATTTTAGGTTTTAAGAGTAGTGAAGAACGCAATAAAGACGAAATGTACTTATTTGCCTCTATCGACAATGCAAAATTTAAAAAGCCGGTATTACCAGGTGATACAATGCACCTTCATGTTGAGTTTATTAAAGAGCGACGTGGAATGTGGAAGTTCTACGGTGAAGCAAAAGTAGATGGCAAGGTTGTTTGTAGTGCTGACTTAATGTGTGCTCGTCGCGCACTTTAATGAAACTCAACCTAATTCTTCAATAGTACTCTGATAAGCTTAAACGATAAAAGGTGATAAAATTATGATCCACCCACAAGCAATAATAGCGCCTGGTGCAGTTATTGGAGAAAATGTAACCATAGGCCCATGGACTTATATTGCAAGTAATGTAGTTATTGGTGATAACTGTAACATTAGCTCTCATGTGGTTATTAATGGCCCAACAACTATCGGCAAAGGCAATCGTATTTTCCAATTTGCTAGTATTGGCGAAGATTGCCAAGATCTTAAGTACGCAGGCGAGCCAACAGAATTAATTATTGGTGATAATAATATTTTCCGTGAATCATGTACTATTCATCGTGGTACAGCGCAAGATAATAGCTTAACGCAAATCGGCAGTAATAATTTATTTATGGCTTATACCCATGTTGCACACGACTGTGTTGTGGGTAACCATTGTATTATGGCCAATAACGCGTCAATTGCCGGTCATGTTCATGTGGGCAACCATGTTATTATTGGCGGTATGGCAGGTGTTCATCAATTTTGTCATATTGGTCAACATAGCTTTGTTGCTGCTAATGCGTTGGTACTTAAAGATGTGCCTGCTTATGTTATGGCATCAGGGCAGCCAGCGAAACCTTTTGGCTTGAATAGTGAAGGTTTAAAACGTCGCGGGTTTGCAAAAGAAACCATTTTAAATATTAAACGTGCTTATAAAGCCGTTTACCGTAAAGGACTTTCTTTAGAAGATGCATTAAGTAGCATTGATGAGCAAGATCAATCCGATGAGCTTTTGGCTTTTTCAGAATCAATTAAAGCGTCTACACGTGGTATTATTCGCTAGGTTCATTACTGAAAAAACCTTTAGATAATCGTTACCACATCAATATTAAAGCGACTTTACTAAGACTAAAGCTCTAGACTTATTAAGTCGCTTTCTTTGTTTCTACACAATGTCTGAATTTTACAATTAAGGACGTCGATAACCACTCATGGTAAATGAAATCACTACTAAAACTCAAGTTCCTATTTTTGCTATTGTTGTGGGTGAACATTCAGGTGACACCTTAGGCGCGGGTTTAATGAAATCATTACGCGTTTATTACCCTGATGCTCACTTTATTGGTATTGGTGGCGATAAAATGAAAGCGCTTGGTTTTGAAAGTTTGTTTGCTATGGACGAACTTGCTGTAATGGGGATC
>NZ_JAHKPW010000016.1:42747-71886 GCF_018860755.1 Colwellia sp. D2M02
CCGATGTTTTTATTGGTATTGATGCGCCAGACTTTACTATTGGCTTAGAGTTAAACCTTAAAAAGCAGGGTATTAAAACCGTTCACTATGTTAGCCCGTCAGTTTGGGCGTGGCGTGAAAAACGTATTTTTAAAATTGCTAAAGCAACCAATATGGTTTTAGCACTGTTGCCTTTTGAAAAAGCATTTTATGATAAATATCAGGTGCCTTGTACTTTTGTTGGTCATCCTTTAGCGGATGATATTCCACTAAATAGTGATAAACAAAAAGCACGTTTAGCGTTAAAGTTACCTGAAAACGCTAAAATTTTAGCGCTAATGCCGGGTAGTCGCGGTGGTGAGTTATCACGATTACTTGAGCCTTTTTTCCAAAGCGCCATCGTGTTGCAACAGCAAAATCCCGCGTTAATTTTTATTGCCCCGATGGTCAGTGAAAAACGAGCAAAACAATTTTTGGCATTAAAAACACAATTTGCTGACAAGCTTAATGTGCAAGTAATTATCGATAAAACGCAAACAGCGATGGCAGCAAGTGATTGTTTATTGATGGCGTCAGGTACAGTTACCTTAGAAGCTGCACTCATCAAAAGACCTATGGTTATTTGTTATAAATTCAGTCCTATCACTCACTTATTAGCTAAATGGCTCGTGAAGCTAAAATGGTTTTCACTGCCCAATTTACTCGCTAACAAAACATTAGTGCCTGAGTTATTACAAAGCGAAGTTATACCTGACAATATAGTGCCGTTAGTCACAGAGCGTTTGTATGAAGATCAAAGTGCTTTGAATGAAAGCTATTTAAACATTCATCAACAATTAAGATGTGACGCTAGTAAACAAGCAGCACAAGCGGTTATTAACTTATATAAAAGCTGATTAATATACTTTTCCAGTACATATAAAGCCGCTTTGAACTGCTCAATTTTTGAATGCTGTTTGGGTGTGTTCATACCTATTAAACACTGTTAATATTCTTTTAGTTTTTAAACGCACGTATTCTTAAATTTTCAATACGCTTTTACCTTTTCTAAAATACAAGATTTATACCTATGGCAACCAAGAAAACCTTTCCTGAATTTGAATACCCTATTGCCTATTGTATCGCTGGCGTTGATGAAGTCGGTCGTGGCCCTTTAGTCGGTGATGTTGTTACTGCTGCTGTGATTCTCGATCCTGATAACCCAATAACAGGATTGATGGATAGCAAAAAGCTCTCTGAAAAAAAGCGTGCAGTACTTGCTCTTGAAATTAAAGAAAAAGCGATAGCTTGGTCTATTGGTCGCGCTAGTCCCGAAGAAATTGACACCTTAAATATTTTACACGCCACTATGTTAGCGATGCAGCGAGCGGTTTTAGGGTTAGATGTTTGCCCCGATTATGTTTTAGTCGATGGTAATCGTTGTCCGACCTTTACAGCTGAAACCGGTGTTATTGCTTGTCAGGCCGTTGTTAAAGGTGATGATCGTGTTGCTGAAATAAGTGCCGCGTCTATTATTGCTAAAGTCGCTCGTGATGATGAAATGATTGCACTAGATAAGCTTCACCCAGAATATGGCTTTGCTCAGCATAAAGGTTATCCAACCAAAGCCCATTTAGAAAAAATTATTGAACACGGGGTCCTTGATTGTTATCGACAAAGCTTCAAACCCGTAGCGCGTGTATTAGGACATTTGCATGACTGATTTAACGCCTTTTCCGCAAGAAGATGAGCCAGAACAAGCTGCTTTTGTAGAGCCTCGCTTTGTGCATTTACGTTTACACAGTGACTTTTCAATGTGTGATGGCTTAAAAAAAGTTAAACCGATAATGGCGCGTGCGGCCGAACTGGGGATGGCAGCACTTGCTTTAACTGACCAAACTAACTTATGTGGCTTGGTAAAATATTACCACGCCGCACATGGCGCAGGTATAAAGCCTATTATTGGTTGTGATTTTTGGGTGAAAAGCGATGAATTAGGTAATGAATTATCGCGCCTTGTGATACTCACTACCAATAATGTCGGTTATAAAAATATCACCGAATTGATTTCAAAAGCTTATTTACGTGGTCATATTCAAAATAGAGCGGTCATTGATAAGTCATGGTTAGTTGAGCATAAAGAAGGCCTAATTTTACTCTCAGGTGGACGAGAAGGTGATATAGGCAAAGTGCTTTTAAAAGGCAACCATGAATTAGTTTCACAAATGGTGAGCTTTTACCAAGAGCACTTTGATAATTGTTATTTTCTTGAGCTTATTCGCACAGGACGAAACGACGAAGAAAACTACCTACATTTAGCGGTTGAACTTGCTGAGCAATGTAACTTGCCTGTTGTAGCAACCAATGAAGTGATGTTTTTATCACCGGATGATTTTGATGCTCATGAAATACGTGTTGCCATTCATGACGGTTTTACCCTTGATGATAAACGCAGACCCAAGCGATATAGCGAACAACAGTATTTACGCTCTGAAGAAGAAATGTGTGAGCTGTTCAAAGATATTCCTGAGGCGTTAGCCAACAGTGTTGAAATTGCCAAACGCTGTAATGTTACCGTAACGTTAGGTGAGTATGTCTTACCTGACTTCCCAACCGAAGGATTAGAGATTAATGATTATTTCATTAAAGTCTCGGAAAAAGGTTTAGAAAAACGCCTCAAACAACTTTTTGATGTTAACGCGCCTAATTTTGCTGAAATACGAAAGCCTTATGACGAACGTTTAGCGGTAGAGCTAGAAGTTGTTAATAATATGGGATTTCCGGGCTACTTCTTAATCGTAATGGAATTTATCCAGTGGAGTAAAGATAACAATATTCCAGTAGGCCCTGGTCGAGGCTCAGGTGCTGGCTCCCTTGTTGCTTATGCGTTAGATATTACAGATCTTGACCCATTAGAGTACGACTTACTCTTTGAACGCTTCTTAAACCCAGAGCGTGTCTCAATGCCCGATTTCGATATCGATTTTTGCATGGACAGACGTGATGAAGTTATTGACCATGTAGCTGAACTTTATGGTCGTGATGCCGTATCGCAAATCATTACTTTTGGTACTATGGCGGCAAAAGCGGTAATTCGCGATGTTGGGAGGGTGTTGGGTCATCCTTACGGTTTTGTTGATAGAATTTCGAAGCTGATCCCGCCAACACCTGGTATGACTTTAGCTAAAGCATTTGAAGAAGAGCCTAAGTTACCTGAAGTGTACGCACAAGATAGCGACGTTAAAGACTTGATTGATATGTGTCGTATACTAGAGGGCACAACGCGTAACGCCGGTAAACATGCCGGTGGTGTTGTTATTTCCCCTACGACTATAACCGACTTTGCGCCATTATATTGTGATGATGAAGGTAAAAACCCGGTTACACAATTTGATAAAAATGATGTTGAAGATGCTGGCTTAGTTAAATTTGATTTCTTAGGATTACGTACCTTAACTATTTTGCAATGGGCCATAGAAATGGCTGACGCTAAATTGCTTAAAGCAGGTAAAGAGCCTATTGATATCACCACTATCGATTTAGAAGACAAAGCAAGTTTCAACTTGTTACTCGCGTCAAAAACGACTGCGGTTTTCCAGCTAGAATCTAGCGGGATGAAATCGTTAATTGATAAGCTAAAGCCTGACTGTTTTGAGGATATTATCGCACTGGTGGCTTTATTTCGCCCAGGTCCTCTACAGTCAGGCATGGTTGATAACTTTATTGAGCGTAAGCATGGTCGTGAGGCCATTAGTTACCCTGATGCAACATGGCAGCATGAAGATTTAAAACCGGTACTTGAGCCCACCTACGGCATTATTTTATACCAAGAGCAGGTAATGCAAATAGCGCAGGTACTTGCGGGTTACTCTCTTGGTGGTGCCGATATGCTCCGCCGTGCTATGGGTAAGAAAAAGCCAGAAGAAATGGCGAAGCAGCGTGCTGGTTTTGAAAAAGGCGCGATAGACCGTGGTGTTGATGGCGAGCTTGCGATAAAAATCTTCGATTTAGTAGAAAAATTTGCGGGTTACGGTTTTAACAAGTCTCACTCAGCAGCCTACGCGTTAGTTTCGTATCAAACTTTGTGGATGAAAACACACTTTCCTGCGCCATTTATGGCGGCAGTAATGTCTGCTGATATGGATAATACCGAAAAAATTGTTACCTTGGTTGATGAGTGTAGCAATATGGGGATTGATTTATTGCCGCCAGATGTTAATGCGGGACAATATAAATTCACCGTGAATGATAACGACCAAATTGTTTATGGTATTGGCGCAGTCAAAGGAGTAGGTGAAGGTCCTATTGAAGCCATTATTGCTGCACGACAAGCCGGTGGCCCATTTACCGATTTATTTGATTTTTGCGCGCGTTTAGATTTGAAAAAAACCAATAAACGCGTATTAGAAAAATTAGTTAAATCAGGTGCTATGGACACTTTAGGTCCTAAATACCAAGTAGGGTCAACTAAAGAGCAAGGGGCTAATCGAGCTGCTCTTTTTGAAACGTTGCCAGAAGCGATTAAAGCCGCAGAGCAACACGCAAAGGCTGAGTCATTAGGGCAAAATGATTTATTTGGTCTGATTAACGATGAACAAACTGATTCAAGACAAGCATTTAAAGCGGCAAAACCTTGGGCTGAAGAAGTATGGCTTGATGGTGAAAAAGAAACATTAGGGCTTTATTTAACAGGTCATCCAATAAATCGCTACTTAAGCGAAATAAAAAAATACTCATCTAATCGTTTGGTTGCGATGCAACCAACAGGTCGTGATAGGCAAGCAGTTGCGGTAGGATTAGTGATAGGTGTTAGGGTTTTAGTCAATAAACGCGGGCGTCGCTGGGCATTAGTCACTTTAGATGATAAGAGCGCACGTATGGATATTCGGCTATTTCCTGATGACTATGATCGCTTTGCAGAGCTACTAGTAACTGATGCAATTTTAGTTTGTAGCGGACAGGTCAGCTTTGATGATTATTCTGGTGGTAATACAATGACCGCTCGGGATATAATGACCGTTATTGATGCGCGTGAAAATTATGTTAGCTCTTTAGATATAAAAATAGATAACGCTTTGATAGATGAAAGCTTTATTGAAAAGTTTACTGAGGTTATGAGTCCATTTAAAGAAGGGACATGTCCAGTAAGAGTTTTTTATCAGCGCGAAGAGGCATCGGCAATGCTTGAATTAGGCGTTCAATGGCGAATAACGCCAGCTGATGAGTTATTATACGAATTAAAAACACTGCTTGGTGATGACAGCGTCACCATGGAGTTTAAGTAGCAAATTAAAATTAATTAGAATTAATTAGGTAAAGATAAGCATGTCATTAAACTTTTTAGACTTTGAACAACCTATTGCAGAACTTGATGCAAAAATTGAAGAATTGCAATTGGTTAATAAAGGTCAAGATCTTGATCTTGATTTAGAAGAGCAAATCACCCAATTACGTGAAAAAAATAAAGAACAAACCAAAAAGATTTTCGCTAATTTAGACCCGTGGCAAACGGCGCGTGTTGCTCGTCATCCACAGCGTCCTTATACACTTGACTATTTACCACGTATCTTTACTGAATTTGATGAGTTAGCAGGTGATCGTGCATATGCTGACGATAGCGCTATTGTTGGTGGTACTGCACGTTTAGATGGCAAGCCAGTGATGGTTATTGGTCATCAAAAAGGTCGCTCTACTACTGAAAAAGTAAAACGCAATTTTGGTATGCCGCGCCCAGAAGGTTACCGTAAAGCATTACGCTTAATGGAAATGGCCGAACGCTTTAATATGCCTATTATTACTTTTATTGACACGCCAGGTGCATACCCAGGTATTGGTGCTGAAGAACGTGGTCAAAGTGAAGCAATTGCACGTAACTTAAAAGTAATGGCGCGTCTTACAGTGCCAATCATTTGTACTGTTATTGGTGAAGGTGGCTCTGGTGGCGCACTTGCCATTGGTGTTGGTGATCGAGTAAACATGTTGCAATATGCAACTTACTCTGTAATTTCACCTGAAGGTTGTGCTTCCATTTTATGGAAAACAGCTGAAAAAGCGCCTACTGCTGCTGAAGCTATGGGCATTACGGCTAAGCGTATTAAAGAGTTAGATCTTATTAATAGTATTGTTGAAGAGCCTTTAGGTGGTGCACACCGTGATATGGATCATATGGCAGCGTTACTTAAAGAAGCATTAAATAAAGATTTAGCTGAATTAGAAAACTTACCAAAAGATGAATTAATCGAAAAGCGTTACGATCGTTTAATGTCGTTTGGTTATTGCTAAACACGTCATTTATCAATGACGGAGTTGTATAAGCTGTATTTAGTTGTGCTAGATACAGCTTTATTATTTTTACTTATCAAGTTTTTACAGTTCGTACTTTTATAGATCGTGTTTTACTTTTTTACTAAAACAGTTGAGTGGTTATGTCACTGATTGAGCAAGCGTTAGTGAGTGCTATTTCTTCCCATGCTAATACGCCTATTATTATTGCTTATAGCGGTGGTGTTGACTCACAAGTACTACTGCATGCATTAGCAAGCCTTAAAAAAAATCAACAGCTGACGAACCCTATTACAGTATGTCATGTTAATCATGGGTTAAGTGTTAATGCCTTCGCTTGGCAAGAATTTGCCCAGCAGCAATGCAGTCGCTTAGAGTTACCGCTAATTATTAAACAAGTTAATGTACAAGCGAAAGCTCAAAGCTCCTTAGAGGCACTGGCTCGTGATGCGCGCTATCAAGCATTAGTGGAAATTAACTCAACAAGCTCATTGATTATTACTGGCCATCATAGTGACGATCAAAGTGAAACCTTTTTATTAGCGTTAAAGCGTGGCGCTGGGTTAAAAGGTTTAGCATCAATGTTAGCAAACTCTACCTTAGGTAAGCATAAACTCATAAGGCCGTTGTTGGGAGTTTCTCGCCAAGCCATTGTGACGTATGCACAAGAGCAGCAACTTAGCTGGATAGAAGATGAATCAAATGATGATACTAGCTTTGATCGTAATTTTATCCGCCAAGAAGTTATGCCACTGCTTTCTGCGCGCTGGGGCAGTATTTCGCAAACAATTAACCGTAGTGCAGAGCACTGTCGAGCAGGGCAAGAGTTACTTGATGAGCTAGGTGAGCAAGACTTATTGCACTGCCAACTATCAGCAAGCGTTTTAAATGTTGCGTCTTTGCAAAGCCTTTCAATAGCACGTTTTAATAACCTTATTCGTTACTTTTTAGCTAAACAACAATGTTTAATGCCAAGTACAGAGCAGTTAGAGCAAGTAAGGCAGCAGCTTAGCGCCGATGAAAATAAAAACCCTGCAATTAAAGTCGCTGATCACTATTTAAGACGTTTTAAAAATCAACTTCACCTTACCGCTGAACTAGCTGATATTAGTGGTTGGAGCCAAGATATAAATATCGATGAGTTCAATGATTTTACTCACATGATAAAGGCAGCGATAACCTTACCAGATAATTTAGGTAGGTTATCTATTAGCGCAGGTAACAATAGGGGCAATAATGTTAGGGAAGATGAGACTCACATCACTAGCACAGTAATAACAGCTCCTACAGTAGCTCAGCGTGTTAGTGTACGTTTTAGTCATAATAATCCAATTTGTTTACCTGATTATCGTCGTCATTCAAGAGCACTTAAAAAAGTGCTACAAGAGCTAAACATTCCACCTTGGCAACGTAAACGTATTCCGTTTCTCTATTATAATGATGTACTTGTTGCTGCGATTGGTTTCTTTGTCTGCCAAGAGTTTGTACCTAAAAACTCGCAAGCCGCACTTTATTTAACTTTAGAGCCTGAGGTTAATTAACGCTCGGGATAATAAACTCCTCTTGCTATTGTAATCATTAACCGCGCTAGACTTATTTACAATAGCCTCGCTATTGACGCATAAATCCGTCTTGCTGTTGTTGAAAACTTCTCATTTAACATGGCTTAACATGATTACACTGTTTGGCTATTTGGCTAAGTGGTGAGATGCTGCGGCCGAGAAAACAACATCAGTCGAGCTATTTAATGCGGTTTCTGCAGAGTCCTGAATGACACCAATAATAAAGCCAATGGCTACTACCTGCATTGCAATATCATTAGTGATACCAAATAAGCTACAAGCCAATGGAATAAGCAATAACGAACCACCAGCAACACCTGAGGCACCACAAGCTGAAATAGAAGCAACTACCGCTAATAATAAAGCCGTACCAAAGTCGATATCAATATTTAAGCTATGAGCCGCAGCAAGCGATAATACGGTAATGGTAATTGCCGCGCCTGCCATATTAATAGTTGCCCCTAGTGGAATTGACACCGAATATGTATCTTCATGTAAATTAAGCTTTTTACAAAGCGCCATATTCACAGGTATATTTGCCGCGGAGCTACGGGTGAAAAAAGCGGTAATGCCTGATTCACGTAAACAAGTGAACACTAGCGGATAAGGATTTCGTTTAGTAATCGCAAAAACAATAGCCGGGTTTATGATTAAGGCGATAATTAACATCGCGCTAATAAGTACTAAAACTAAATGGCTGTATTGTGCTAAAGCACTGAAGCCTGTTGTCGCTATGGTGTTAGCCACTAAGCCTAAAATCCCTAATGGTGCAAAGCGAATAACAACGCGCACTATGCTCGAGATAGCTTCACTTAAATCATGCACCATCAGCTTACTGCTTTCATTGGCGTGCTTTAATGAAAAGCCTAAGCCTAAGCCCCAAGCTAACACGGCAATAAAGTTACCGTTATTAATAGCACTAATAGGATTCTCAATCACTTTAAAGGCGAGAGTCGTAAGTACTTCTCCTAAACCTTGTGGTGGTGTTGCTACTGCGCTAGCAATATCTAGTGTAAGTGTTGTCGGAAAAATAAAGCTTAATACTACTGCGACGAAAGCAGCACTTAATGTACCAAGTAAATAAAGCGCAATAATCGGCTTTAAATTAGCGTCGCTATTCGCCTTTTGGTTGGCAATAGCAGAAGCAACCAATATTAACACCAGTACCGGCGCTACCGCTTTTAAAGCGCCAACAAACAAGTCTCCGAGCAGTGAAAATGACTGGGCTACTTCAGGTAAAGTGACCGCAAGTAATGTACCTAATATGATCGCAATAATAATTTGGCCCACTAAGCCTAGTTTTTTATCAAGAGAGCGTAGGTGAGTTAATAGGGAAGATTGATTAGTTGTTGGCATAATTCTCGTTAGCTTACTTATAATTATTATCAAAGAGGGCTAGTTTTTATCATTTAACGGCTGCAATTGTCTAGGGTAATTCGTTAAACACAGTGAATAAAGAGGTAAGCTGACTTTTACGTAGAAATATAAATCGATGAGCGTATAATTGCGGCACTTAAAGTCCCTATATTTTATCAGGAATTACAATGGCTACTGAAAATGCCTTAAAAAACCGTAGCAATAGCAGTTGCGAGCTTTGTACAGCATCAAGTAATTTATCGGTGTATCCGGTACCTCCAACGAGTGATCTAAGTGCGCAACAGTCGATTTATCTGTGTCAAACGTGTTTAGCGCAAATTGAAGGTGAGCAAGCCTTAGATATCAATCATTGGCGCTGTTTAACCGATAGCATGTGGAATCAAGAGCCCGCAGTACAAGTAATGTCGTATCGCCTTTTACATAAGCTATCGTCAGAAAGCTGGGCACAAGATGCCCTAGATATGATTTACTTAGAAGATGATGTTAGAACATGGGCTGAGCAAGGTATTGCGGCTGAGCGCAGCAATGGACCAACCCGAGATAGTAACGGCGCAGAATTACAAGATGGCGACAATGTTACTTTAGTTAAAGATCTGAAAGTTAAAGGTGCAAACTTTACCGCCAAGCAAGGAACTATGGTGCGTGGTATTACTTTAACTGATAACCCTGAACACATTGAAGGTAAAGTTAATGGTACTCGTATTGTTTTAGTATCAGCTTACTTGAAAAAAGCTTAATAAAGCTAAAATTATACTGAAATGTGTTTAAAAAAACGGGTATTACCGATGAGAGTAATACCCGTTTTTTAGATTTTTATAGTGATTAGACTACTGATTGCTCTTGCGATAGTTATCACAAGCATCTTGATCTTCACATTCACCGTAAAGGTATAAGCTGTGATTAGTTAATTTGATTTTATGAGACACAGCAACATCACGTTGTCTTTGCTCAATCACTTCATCTTCAAATTCAACTACTTTACCGCATTTTAAACACACTAAATGATCGTGGTGATTTTTATGTGATAGTTCAAATACTGACTTACCACCTTCAAAATGGTGACGAGTAACAATACCTGCGTCATCAAATTGGTTTAATACACGGTAAACAGTAGCAAGACCAATCTCTTCGTTTTGCTCAAGTAATATTTTATAGACATCTTCAGCACTGATATGTTGATTATTAGGCTGTTGAAGAATACTTAAGATTTTGATTCTCGGAAGGGTGATTTTTAAACCCGCTCTTTTAAGCTCTTCGTTTTGTTCAGCCATATTGTAAAGTCTCTAAAAGTTAAAAATAATATATATGCAAAAGTATAGGGGGTTCTGATGCAAGAGAAAAGCTTTAGTTTTAATCTTTGATATTTTGATGCTTTTTGTACAAAAAACATCAAAAAAAAGCCCGTTATTAGGGCTTTTTTCCAATTAAACCTTACAAAAAATAAGGTTTATATTGTTGATATTAACTAAACTCAGCTAAACACATTTCATCATTAAGTTGTTCAACCCATTTTGAAACACGCTCGTCGGTTAATTCACTTTGTCTGTCTTCATCAACACATAAGCCAATGAAAGTATTTTCATCAACTAAGGCTTTTGAAGCTTCAAACTCATAACCTTCAGTTGGCCAATTACCCACAACAATAGCGCCTTTAGACTCAACAATGTCTTTTAATGGCTCCATTGCATCACAAAAATATTCGGCGTAATCTTCTTGATCGCCTAAACCGTATATAGCAACTAGCTTGTCAGTAAAGTCTATTTGCTCTAATTCAGGTAAAAAATCGTCCCAATCACATTGGTTTTCACCGTAGTACCAAGTAGGGATACCTAAAATGATTAAATCAAATTCAGCGATCTCTTCTTTTGTACTTTTTGCGATATCTTTAACATCGATTAATTTTTTACCCAGCTTTTTCTGGATCATTTTACCTACGGCTTCGGTATTACCTGTGTCACTACCGAAGAATAAACCTACGATTGCCATGAATTATTACCTTCTTAATACAAATTTAAATAAACTATTCTGCTTTTGTTGCTAATGATTCAATCAAAAGCGACTCTATTAATTCACTACGACTTACTTGTTGTGCTTGCGCTAATTCTTCGAGTTTCTCAAACAAGCTATGATGAATTTTAAATTCAACACGTTTTAAGCCTTTATTTTTATCTCGTTTAACTTGGTTTCTTTTATTAATTCTTATTTGAACGTTACGAGGGTGTGGACTTGTTTTTGGTCTACCTGGACGCTTTTCATCTTGAAATAAGTCAATCGTGGTCAAGTCTGTTGCTTCTTTTGCCATGAACTAACCAACCCCCTGGCTTTCCCAGATGAATTGAATTATGCCTTTAGCAATAAATCCCATACAGCCTAAAAACAAGACAAAATAAACGACTATTTTACCATTTTTAGGTACATTGTTTTTATTCATCACATCATGAATGGATAGCCCGATAAAGCCAAAAATAAAAAGAAAAAATAAGTTAAGGCCAATTGCCTCAATAAGCTCTAAATGCTCTGCTAACATAGTGATTTAGGATTTTTAAAATACCAAGCCAAAAAATTAGCGGCATTATAACATATCACCAGCGCCATACCATTAGCATTTAGCGTTACCACTCAAATAAGAATAATAATCGTTTATTATTCTTATTATTTGTATTTTGATCAAGTGGCAACGACTAAAATTTATTAAGGGTTATCGTTTATGCTAAAAAGTCAGTCACAATTTTGTTAAAAGCAATGGTTTTTTCTGCATGTAACCAGTGACCTGCACCTTGAATTATTTTAGCTTTACTATTAGGGAGTAGTGTAGCAATAGCCGCTTTATGCTCCGCTAGGATATAATTTGAATTTCCGCCTTTAATAAAGAGGGTTTCACCGAGAAAAGGGGGCTCATTTATATTTTCCTTACTCGGTAAGTAGTTTGCTTGCATTATTTGTGGGTAACACTGGGCAATGAAATCTACCTGGCATTTAAAGGCCCATTGTTTATTTTCATTAAGCGCTAGATTACGTAATAAGAACTGTCTAACACCTTTATCATCTACATAGGCACTTAGTTGTTGGTCTGCATCTGAACGTTTTTCTACTCGACTAAAATCAATAGACTGTAAACCTTTAATAATTTCATTATGGTGCGGTGGGTAAGCAACAGGGGCTATATCAGCGACAATTAATTTCTTTACGCGCTGAGGGTGTTCAAGGGCCACTTGCATCGCAATTTTCCCGCCCATTGAATGACCTAATACATAAGCGACATCTATTTTTAAGTGATCCAGTAATTCAATAATATCGAGCGCTAAACGTGAATAATTCATATCGGCGCGGTGAAAAGAATTACCGTGGTTAGCCACATCAACGCTGGTGACACAATACTCTTGAGCAAGCGGTTTTGCTACCATATTGAGGTTTTCTAAGCTGCCAAATAAGCCATGAATTAACACTACGTGTTCACCTTGGCCTTGCTGTTGGTAGTTAAGGAGTTGTTCGGTCATTGTCTTTATATACCTAAAAATAATAATTGTGCGAGCGTCGTAGCCATAGTCGTGCGCTAAAGCGGCAATTTTATCATGAAATGAAACTTTTACCCAAGTGGCTATAGCGAGTTATAACAAAGCTCAGTATAATCGCGTAGTGAATAAAATAAGTTAAGGGTATGAATGAAAAACATTGAGATAGATGAAGAGCTTTATCAATTTATTGCAACTAATACACAATTTATTGGCGAAAGTGCTTCGGCCATTTTACGTCGTTTGCTCAATTTAGAAGAAGCAAAACCAGAAGAACAGGTAAGTGTAACTAAACCTGTGGTAGCTAAAGTCGTTGAAAGCACTAATGATGATGTTGTTGCTGGTAAACCGACTACTAAACCAGCTACTAAAGCGGAAAAAGTAAGTTCTTCTGTAACAGCCAATAAAACAACTACCCCAGCGAGTAAAGAGATTACTTCGACTGATAACATTACCCATGACAGTGTTTTTAACTTCATTAATAAAGAAGAATTAGCAATGCAGCGTGGTGCTGTTGGTCGATTTTTACTTATTTTAGCGGCACTCTATCGTGCACATCCGCAGCAATTTGATGTGGTGACCGATATTAGTGGTCGCGATCGTTTATATTTTGCTGATAGCGAAAGTGAATTGGCCGAAAGTGGTAGTAGTACTAAACCACGCCAAATACCTGATAGTCCTTTCTGGGTTATTACTAACTCGAATACTACACGTAAAAAAATGATGTTAACTAAAGCCGCGATGTCATTAGGTTATAGTGACGCTGATGTAGAAAAAATTCGCGAACTGCTTTAACCATACGGTGATAAATAAGTCACTTTATGTCACTAGCTGTTGCAGCATACAATAGTATTAAGTGAACATGCTTAAATTTTTATAGCTAATAAGGAACATTATGAGTATTCATGCCGGGGCAGGGATGCCAGCAAGCGCCCAACAACGAATGAACGTTGCTCAACTAGTGAGTGATTATTTTTTACTAACACCTGATAGTGAAGCTATTGCGGAGCAAGTGAGCTTTGGTACTTCTGGTCATAGAGGTTGTGCTACTCATAAAAGCTTTAACGAAGCCCATATTATCGCTATTTGTCAGGCAGTAGCAGAATATCGCCTTGAGCAAGGTATTAAAGGGCCTTTATATTTAGGTAAAGATACTCACGCTTTATCAGAGCCCGCTTTTGCAAGCGCATTGTCAGTATTCATTGCCAATGGTGTTGCTGTTATTGTGCAAGCCGATGATGGCTTTACGCCAACCCCGGTTATTTCACGGTTAGTTATTTGTCATAATCGTGAAAACTCAACTGCGTTAGCTGATGGCTTGATTATTACGCCGTCGCATAATCCGCCAAGTGATGGCGGTATTAAATATAACCCTCCCCATGGCGGGCCTGCCGAAGGGCATATTACTCAACAAATAGAGCAGCGTGCTAATCAATTGATAAAAATGGGCTTAACGGAAGTATTAACTATTCCTTATGCGCAAGCACAAATTTCGCCTTTATTAACTAAACAAAACTTTATTCAGTTTTATACAGAGCAACTTGCACAAGTAATTGACTTACAAGCAATCGCCAAGGCGAATGTTCGTATAGGGGCAGATCCATTAGGTGGCTCAGGTATTGATTATTGGCCCGTTATTGCTAAGCAATATCAACTTGATATTACCGTGGTCAATGATGTTGTTGATAGTCGTTTTGCATTTATGCCATTAGATAAAGATGGCAAAGTACGCATGGATTGTTCATCGCCTTATGCGATGGCGGGTCTGATTGCAATGAAAGATGATTTTGATATCAGCATTGGTAATGATCCCGACTTTGATCGCCATGGTATTGTTACCAAAACGGGCAGTTTGATGAACCCTAATCATTATTTAGCCGTTGCTATTCATTATTTAATGACGCATAGAGACTGGCCAATAGACGCTAAAATAGGTAAAACTTTAGTATCAAGCGCACTGATTGATAGGGTTGCGAAGAGTATTCATAAAAAAATATCAGAAGTGCCTGTTGGTTTTAAATGGTTCGTTGATGGTTTAGTTGATGGTAGTTATGCCTTTGGCGGCGAAGAAAGTGCGGGTGCTTCGTTTTTAGCACTAGATGGTAGCACTTGGACCACTGATAAAGATGGCTTTATTTTAGGTTTATTAGCCGCTGAAATTTTAGCGGTTACCGGGAAGGACCCTTATCAATATTACCTTGAACTGGTTGAAAATTTAGGACAGCCTTACTTTGGTCGTGTTGAAGCAGTCGCTTCATTAGCACAAAAATCAGCACTTAAATCGTTGTCAAAAAGTGATGTTAGTTCGACAGAGCTTGCAGGTGAAAAAATTATTGATATTCTTTCTCATGCTCCAGGTAATGGCGCCGCAATTGGTGGCATTAAAGTGATTACTGAAAATGGCTGGTTTGCAGCAAGACCGTCGGGTACTGAAGATATTTATAAGATTTATGCAGAAAGCTTTATTAGTGATAACCACCTACAAAGTATTATTAATGAGGCGCAGATTCTTGTCAGTAAAGCCTTTAGTGATGCCGGTTTATAATCTTACTTTTTGAGCAAGCCGAAACAGTTTTAAGAAAATATAAACAAAGTAAGCATGCAATAAATGCCGCTATGTAAAGCAACATAACGGCGTAAAGCAGCATAACGGCATCATTTTTTACGTAAAAACGCGAATCTCCTTTTAGCTCTTACTTAGCATCCACTTCATCATATCTTTTAAGCTTGGCTCTTTACCGTACATACTCATGCCCATTTTAAATAAGTTACCTGCTGAGGTTCTTATCCAAAAACATAACAATAAGGTGATTGTTAAAGACAGTAGCGGTTGCCATAACGGCAGGTCAATTAACGCCATTTTTACGGGCATAGCGGCAAATGCGGTTAATGGAAAAAAGCTTAAAAATGATAATGCCCAGCCAGACGGACTATCCATAGTAACAAAAGCCAGTACCATTGGGAGTAAAGGTAATAGCATAATACTGGTTTTGGCACTGTGATTAGGATCGTCAATAGCGGCGGCAATAGCCGCCATAAATGCGGTACAAAGGTAAACGCCTACTAATGCAAAAGGGATTAACCAAGGCAACAAGGCCCAATCTATAATGCTAAAGTTTAACGCTTTGTTACTGATAACAACGACAGTAAAAGCGTAGCCTAAAGCCGCAGTGATCATCATCGTAAACATTGCTTTTACTGAATGCAGCATTTGGCCAAATATTTTACCATCTATCCAGGTTTGTGGTGACATACAAGCATATAATTGCTCAGTAACTCGCTGCTGCTTTTCGCCAGTGATACTGACAAAAAGCTGACCAAAAGAAGTAAATATTCCCACTGATAAAATAACTAACATAGCAATCGCGGTGGCTTGTCCTGGGCTGCTTTCCGACTTGATGGTATCGTCTAAATAATGCTTTTCAAACGTCGCTGATTGATTTAATAGCGCTAATTGCTCAGATGCTAAGCCTAAGCTGCTCGCATATTGTAAGGTGTATTGCTGGTTTAGCGTTTGCTCTAATTCATTGAGCCAACTTTGTTTGTCTTTGCTGTAAATAGAGACTTTTTTTACTTGCGTGTCTTTTTGCTGCGCAGGCGCTTCAACTAAGAGAGCGTCCCAACTGTCCTCTTGGGCTAACTGTTGTTTAAGCTCTTCAAATGGCTTATTAGTTGCAATAAACTCAAATTGACCATGGCTTTGTAAGTTGCTGACATGGTTAGGCACGGCAATTTTATATACGGTCATTTGATCATCTTTAATATGCTGCCACAGCATAACGACTAAAGCGAAAGCAATTAAAATCAATTTTGAGATAATTTCTTGCTTCCATTTAAAAAAATGCATGAATTCCCATGACGTAACTAACCAAACTTGTTGTTTTCTAGTGATTTTATTCATTAACTGATGCTCCATTTAATGTACCGTGGTTAGCAATGGCATTAAGGTATAATTGGTGTAAATCCATTTCTTTACTGTGCAACGCGGCTAAATCGCCTAACGCGGTTATTTTACTTAAAGCATCATTAATCGAGTGTTGAGCTGATAAGTTAAGTAGCAGGGTTGTTGGGTTAAGTAATTGATAATCAGCTTCTTGAAACTGTTGTTTAAGCTGTTCAGTAGTTACTGGCTTTGCAAAGTGTGCGTTAAGTTGAGCTGTGCTACCAACTTGTTGCTGAATATCCGTTAAACTACCATATAAAACCGCTTCACCTAAATTCATTAATAACATTCTATCGGCGAGTTTTTCCACCATCGCCATTTGATGAGCACTTAAAATTACCGTCATACCTTGAGCCTTTAGCTCAGATAAAAAGGTCACCACTTTTTCTTGATTAACGGGATCAAGCCCCGAAAAAGGCTCATCAAGAATCACCCACTTAGGTTGGTGAATTACGGCGGTAATTAATTGTACTTTTTGCTGATTACCCTTTGATAGGGTTTTGAGTTGAGCATCAATTCTATCGAGTAAATCAAAGCGCTCTAACCAATACTTAGCGCGGGTTAATGCGCTTTTTTTGTCAACGCCATTTAATTGGGCAAAATACAGTAGGTTTTTTACAACGGTTTTTTCTGGATATAAGCCGCGATCTTCAGGTAAGTAGCCTAAAGTATAAGCTGGTATTGAAGTGTGCTTTTCGCCGTCAATAGTTAATGAAATATCGCCGCTATCAGGTGAAGTAAAGCCTGTTAACATTCTAACTAGTGAAGATTTACCCGCACCATTTGGTCCAAGTAAGGCAAATATTTCTCCTTGTTGTACGTTAAATGACAGTTTTTTAATTGCGGTAACATTGGCATATTTTTTTTGTATATTGTTAACCAATAACTCCATGTTTATTCCTTGCTTGTTAGGTTTATTCGCCAAATTGAATAAATTTATAAATTACTACTGAACATAGTCGTTGGTTTTTCGTTTTTATTACAAAATAATTTGAATTGAAGTTAAATTAAGTAAATTTATTGTTAATGAACATTAAAGAGATGCTACCGATAAAAAAAACTAGCGAGTACGACAAAAATTTTTCACTTTCAATTATCAATAAAAATAGCGACTATCCACCAAAATATTATTCCTCAATAACACAAGAGAAAACCATGAATACTGACTCGACTTCACTAGCGAATGATGAAATTGAATTAGAGATAGCTATGCGCAACGAACACTCACACTCTAAAAAATTTAGAGATAGAGTCGAAGGCGCAGGCCGAAAAAAACAGGCGAGTAAAAAGGCCCGTAAAAAAGGTCATGATGTTTTTGATGATGACGACTATAACGATGATGGCTATAACAACGATTATCATAACTAACATTTTATAGTTACACTGATTAGTGAATATAGGGTTGTTTACAACCCTATTGAAAGGAAAAACTCATTAACGATTCTTTTATTAACAGTTTTATCAATATTGCTCCTTACGATTTGTCCGCAATATTAACCTGTATATTTTGTGGCAGCATGATTGGTTTAGAGCGACAACTTCGTGGCAAACCCGTCGGTATCAGAACATCAACACTAGTGGTACTTGGCACATATATTTTTGTTGCAACCGCGACAATTGTCAGTACTGAAGTTTCAGACCCTTCAAGAATTATTGGTCAAGTTATTACTGGCGTTGGCTTTTTAGGTGCAGGGGTTATGTTGGCAAAAGATGGCGCAGTGGTTGGAGTCACGTCAGCAGCAACGATTTGGATATTATCTGCTATAGGTATTAGTATTTCACACGGCTATTATCAAACCTCTATCTTTTTTGCTGCCTTAGTTGTTGGTATTTTATTTGGCGTAGACTTACTTGAAGAGTACTCGCAACTATTTACCCGTGGTGTACATAGCAAATATAAAAAATGGAAAACCAAACCTAGCCGGTTTATCGATACCCACCCTAAATAAGCGTGTTTGTGTATTAAAGCACGCTATATATTGATTTTCCGATATTTCCAGCAATAAAAAGAACTTTTTAAAATTTGAGGCTCTTTTTGAATACGCAACTTTATACGATATTTTCCCACCTTTAATTTTTTATTCCCTTTCGTGGGAGTGAAAACTACCATTTTTAATTTAAGTTCTTTTATATCAATGCTTTATTTTTTGGCATGCTTTTGGCTCTATAACTTTCTAACAGAATTATTTTATTAGAAAGATCATGTTATGGATTTAACAACCACATTACACAAAAAAACAACCGCCAGTAAAAAAAGGAATGTGCTACTTACTGTCGTAGTATTAGTTACGCTATTACTACTTTTGGGATTTAGCTCTATTAATAAGCATCCTCAAGTGGAGTTGAGTACGTTACGTATTGCTGAAGTTAAGCAAGGGGATTTCAAGGTGAACATTGCGGGCTATGGGCGGCTAAAAGCTAAATACCAACGCTTGTTAACCAGTCAAAATCAAGCGATTGTTGATAGTATTAAACTTTACCCCGGCGCTAAAGTTACTGAAGATAGCGTTATTATGACGCTATCGGCTCCTCAGCTTGAGCAAGACGTTATTAACGCTAAGCTTGAGCTAGCGCGACAAAATGCTGAATTTAATCAACAAATTATCGCACATAAAAGTCAATTGTTAGAGCATGATGCTCAAATAGCGTTATTAATGAGTGAGCTAGAAAATGCACAGCTTAGAGCGACAGCGGAGCAAAAATTAATTGATAAGGGCATTGTCAGTGCGCTTGATTTTAAGCGCAGTCAATTAGCCGTTCGTCAATTAGAGCAAAGAGTTGCTATTGAAAAAACACGGCAAACTCACCTGAAATCTATGCAGGTCGAGCGTATGAAAATAAGCAAAGACTTAATCACTCAATACCAACATAATTTTGCCATGATTCAAAAGCGTTTTGAACATTTGACTGTACGCGCAGGCCTTAACGGAGTATTGCAAACATTACCCGTAGAAATCGGGCAAAGTTTAACCGCAGGTACACAATTAGCCGTTATTGGCTCAGATCAGCAATTAGTAGCACAACTACGAGTACAGCAAAATCAAGCTGATCAAATTGCGATAGGTATGGAGGCTTCAATTCAAACCTCTGGACATAGTATTGCGGCTAAAGTTATTCGTATCGATCCTGTCATTACTGAAGGACGAGTAATGGTTGAGTTAGATTTAATTGGAGAGTTACCAGCCAATGCTCGACCTGATTTAACTGTTGAAGGTAAAGTTCATGTTAAAAACATTAGCAATGCACTTTATGTTGAGCAGCCTAGCCATGTTTATGGTTTTACAGAAAAAAATATTTATGTACTTAGCCACGCAACGAGTGACAGTCAATTAACTGCACAGTTAACAACTTTAGAGTTTGGTACGCTTTCGGGTAATAAAGTTGAGATTGTTAAAGGTGTTAAACGCGGAGATAACATTATTATTTCCGATATATCTCAGTGGTCTGAATCACAACAACAACTACTTATAAATCAATAAAGGAATGATTATGTCTAACTCGACCAATTCGTTATCCTCAGAGAAAGCAAATAAACCAATAATTTCATTAAAAAATATTTATAAAACTTATCATTCTTCTAATATTGAAATTAAAGCACTTTCAAATATTAGCTTAGACATTATCGCTGGAGATTATTTGTCTATCAGTGGTCCTTCAGGCTGTGGAAAGTCGACATTATTGTCTTTACTCGGCTTACTAGACTCACCAACAAGTGGTGAATACTTTATTGAAAATGTAAATACACATAATCTAAGTATGGATCAACAAGCTGAGTTAAGAAATTTACATATTGGTTTTGTTTTTCAATCGTTTAACTTAATTGATGAATTAAGTGTTTTTGATAACGTAGCATTGCCGCTTACCTATAGAGAAGAAGCGCTAAGCACTGCTGACATTGAAAAACGTGTGCTACAAGCGCTTACACAGGTTGAAATGGAGCATAGAAAAAGCAATAAACCAAGCCAACTTTCTGGTGGTCAACAACAACGTGTTGCTATTGCTCGCGCACTGGCTGGCCAGCCAAGTATTTTACTTGTTGATGAGCCAACGGGAAATTTAGACTCAAAAAATGGTGATGCCGTTATGGATTTGTTGAATAACTTGAATAAGCAAGGAACAACGATTTGTATGGTTACCCATGATGTGAGATATGCCGGCCATGCCAGTAAAAATATACAGTTGCTTGATGGTCAAATTGTTGATTTTTTGCAAGCTAAGTCAAACGAGCCAGTATTAGATAGTTCTACTGTTAACCAAAACTCCTCAGCCAACCAGTCTAAGCAAGTTATGGTGTAATAATGAGTAACTTTATTAAAACTAAAACACAGTTTAACCTTGCGTTTAGATCACTAAAAAGTGCTCGAGGCTTTGTTGCTTCGGTTATGGTAACCATGTCATTAACGTTGGCGACCTTATTTGTGGTGTTTTCATTGGTTAATACCTACTTCCTAAAGCCGCTTAATGTGTTAAATGAAAATAATCTGTATGTTGTTGAACAAGAAGTTGATACTCCATCAGGTACTCATAGTGGCTTTCAAAGCTATAAGGCAATTATTCATTGGTATAAAACCCAAAATAGCTTTGATAAATTAACAGCGATTAACCCTAATAATGTATTTTTTGCAGGCTTGCCTGGTGAACCGAGAATACCGGTAACCTATGCTATGCCTGATTACTTTGATTTATTTAAAGTACCAATGTTATTAGGGCAGAGTTTTTCACGTGATTTGCCATTAGAGCAAGCTTCAAATGATATTGTCATTTCAGAAAGTTTTTGGCAAAAATACTATGATCGTACTCCTGATATTATCGGGAAAACCATGAATGATGGAGATCATGTTTATACCATTATTGGTGTGGTTTCTAAATCATTTGAATCTCCCTATATGTTTTATAACGGGAAAACTGACGTTTGGATGCACTTTGGCTCTGATCGTCGATTCTTTAATGACGGTGAGTGGGATAACCCGTGGGATAATACCTATAAATCCTTAAAACTTGTTGGTACAGCTAAAGCGGGAGTGACTGAGGCTGACATTATTAAAGATCTTGATGAGCGTATTGAAGATATACGTGCTGAGTGGCTTGCTGGTTATGAAACATCAACCGACTTTAGGCCATTAGTCACCGCTTATCGAAAGCTTGAATTAGGTGATAAAGGGCATTTAAGTTTATTTTTATTAGCGGGAACATTAGGTCTATTATTAATTGCTGTCGTGAATGTTTGTAATTTGTTTTTTTCGCGGGCATTAGCGCAACATAAAACATTAGCCTTACAAGCGGTATTAGGCGCTAAACGTCGCTTATTATTTAGCGCAATTTTAACGCAAACTTTTATTCTTATGGCATCCTCTGTTGTGATTGCGTTATTTCTTTCTGCGTGGGGGATTAAGCTATTTAAGTACCTTGCCACGGGAAGCTTACCGTTAGTAAAGTCACTTAATATAGACAGTAATTTAGTTATTGTTGCTATTTTATTAAGTTTACTCCTTGCATACTTATTTGCTTTAGTGACTTCTCGTTTAGTTGATTACAAAGCATTAAAAAGTCAGTTGCAATCTAGTGGTAAAGGTAGCGTTAATCAAGTGTCAGCACGAACAGTAAAAATACTGATTACGGTACAAATGACCTTAGCAAGCGTACTGATTATCTTTGCTTGTTTGGCACTCACTAAAACTCACCAAACCCTAGAGCGGCCAATCGGTAATAAGGTTAACAATATGTATTATATTGGCAGCTTTATTCCAGATGAAAATAATGCACTCTCAATTAAAGAGCGCTTTGATAAAATGGAAAAGTTGAAAGATGCATTTGAAAAACTGCCTCAAATAACGAGTGTGTCAACGGGTCGTAGTCCGGTTTCATTGCATATTACTAAATCTACATTGACTGATATGAATGGTAAAATTACTGACTTTATTCCACAAGCTTGGGTTGGTAGTGATTATTTTACTCACAGCGGTTTAAAAATACTGAAAGGACGCACTTTTAGTGATGAAGCGATTCGCGGTGAAAAAAATGAAGTGATGGTTAGCCAGAGTTTAGCCTACCTATTAGACCCTCAAGGTGATGTGATTGGGAAGGTGTACGATGGTCACGAAACCAATAATGAGGTCGTGGGTATTACCGCTGACTTTAATCACCCTAATTACTTTGATAAAGATAAAGGAAAACATATTTGGTGGCCTAACAAACCATTTTCTTACCATTTCATTATTGAAACCACACCCGATTATGTTCTCAATCAAGAGAAAGCATTATTAATATTACGTAATGAAGATGCGCGTTTCAATATTTGGGAGTTTCGTTCATTGAGTGATGAATATAATCGTATTATTTATATGGATATGATCACTCTTTATTTAAGCTATATTTTAGCGGCTTTTACCTTGCTATTAGCAAGTATTGGTATCTATGGGGTATTAAGTTATAACTTAGGTTTACGTCGTTTTGAATTTGGTATACGTATGGCACTAGGCGCGAAAAAAGCCAAACTCTATAAATTACTTATTAAAGATGCGATAGTACCGTTATTACTGGGTGTTATCTTTGCTAATATTTTTATTTTGATGATTTATAATAACTTTTATCAAAAATTAAGCCCTTGGTTAAGCTTTGATATTATGTTTGCATTACCTGCGATTATACTCAGCACTAGTATTGCAATTTACGCCAGTATTAGGCCGATGCAAAAAATCATTAAAGCAAAGCCAATGAAATCATTAAGAAACGAGTAACTATAAAAAAACGACATTAGTAATAATTAACGAGGGACGATTTATTCTCGGCGCGAGGTTTGTAACTTAGCGGGCTAAGTAAAAACCGAGCAACAAAGAGTAAGTCGCCCCTTGGTATAACCCAAAGGGCAGCGCCTGTTTGGCATTGATGCTGTGAATTTAAGTTTGAAAGGTCAACAGACCCTAGTGTCGCTTAGTATTATTTCAGATATATAAGCGATTTTTACTAATAGGAAAACTAACTATCTATGAATAAAATTCTGATTGTTGATGATCAGCTTGATGTACGTATGTCAGCATCAATAGCCTTAAGTAATCACGGTTTTTCTTGTATTGAAGCGGAAAGTCCCTCGCAAGCAATGGACTTAATAACGACTGAACAACTTTCACTTATTTTACTTGATATGAACTTCTCCTCTGATACCACATCAGGCCAAGAAGGGTTGGCTTTTTTAAAGCAATTACAAGATAAACACATTCATGTGCCGGTTGTGGTGATGACGGCTTGGGCAAGTATCGATATTGCTGTACAAGCAATGCAGTTAAATGCGGTTGATTTTATTGAAAAACCATGGAAAAACACTCGTTTGGTTGCCATCGTTAAACAACAAATAGAAAACGCAACTCTACATCGAGAAAATGCACGTTATAGCGCACTTAACCAAACAGACATTAACACTGAGTATTTAGTTAAATCACCAGCAATGCTAAAGCTACTTGCGCAAGCAAAGCGAGCGGCGTTAACCAATGCTAATATTTTACTTACAGGTGAAAATGGCACAGGAAAGAGCTTACTTGCTAATTATATTCACCAACACTCAAGTCGTGCCGATAAACGCTTTGTGAGTGTTAATATTGGCGCAATTCCTGAGTCACTCTTTGAAAGTGAATTGTTTGGTCATAAAAAAGGCGCGTTTACCGACGCAAAAGAAAGACGTTTAGGCCGTTTTGATATTGCTTCAGATGGAACACTGTTTTTAGACGAAATTGGCACGTTAAGCGCTAACTTACAAAGCAAAGTTTTACGAGTGTTAGAAACAGGAGAATATGAAGTGGTTGGCTCAAGCCATACCGAAAAAACTAATGCGAGGATTATTTCGGCCACGAATGCTGACCTTGAAAAAATGATTACTGATGAACACTTTCGCCGTGATCTACTCTTTAGGCTCAATACCATTGAATTACATATTCCGCCCTTACGAGAGCGGCCCGAAGATATTAGCCTACTTACAGAATACTTACTTGAAAAGCATGCGAGTAAGTATCATCGGAGAAATATGAGCTTAACTAACGCTGCCCATGCTGCTATTTTACAACACACTTGGTTAGGAAATGTTCGAGAATTAAGCCACTGTATTGAACGAGCGGTTATTATGTCAGATAACCAAGTATTAGATGTTAATGCACTGAGCTTATCTCCCCAAGTAGTAAAAAATACACAAGGATGGCCACTAATGACGTTAGAGCAAAGCGAAAAAAGAACATTGCTTACAGCGATAAAACACTTTCAAGGAAATGTTGTTGAAGCTGGAGACTATTTAGGTATGAGCAAATCAGCTATTTATCGTCGTTTAGAAAAGTTTGCAATAGACCCTAAAAACTTGGAGAAATAGGTGAGCGTTAAATCATCACTTGAGCGTAAGCTGGTTCTTTTATTTATCTTTCTTGCTTTGTTACCTATTATTCCCTGTGCCTATATTATTAGCTCAGCGCAACTAGACTGGTTGAGTGGTTTTACGTTATTGCTTTTAATGGTGTTACCGAGCTTTTGGGCTGCTAATCGCTGTTACTCTTATGTTACCGATACTTTAGAACGTATAGGGTTACAACTTGATGCGTTAGGAAATGAAGAGTTTAATAGTTGGCATTTAGCTGAGTTCAATAGTGGTAGAGTCACTCATCTTAAACGGGATTTTGAAAAGCTCAGTAAAAAATTATTGTCCAAACGATTTGAGTACATGCACAACGAGGCGTTTTTATCTGAGTTTATTAAAGAACTAAATTTACCTATTTTAGTACTTGATCATCATCAACAAATTTATTCGGTAAATCATGCAGTAAAGTCTCTTTTAAATCATGCTAATAGTCATGTTATAGGTCAGCCTGTTGAAAAAATAGGGCTAGTATTTACCGGCAATAAGTGGCAGCAAAGTCACCACGCTTTATTAGAGCAACGTTTTGAAGTAACACATCATGTGTTAAAACGTAGTGGGCGTAATTACCAGCTATTAGTGCTTTTTTCTATTGAGCAGCAGCTTAGAGCCAATGAAAAGCAGGTATGGCAACGCTTAATAAGAGTGCTTAACCATGAGGTTAGAAATTCATTAACCCCGATATACTCTATGACACAATCGTTACAGGAAATGAAACTAAATGCGCCATTGACACCTGAACAAGAAAAACTTGAGCACAATATCCTACAAGTTATTGAAAAACGTTCATTACAATTATTAGACTTTGTTGAAAACTACTCTGCTTTTAGTAAGCTCGCACCCGCAAAAGTGACAGCGGTTTACCCACAAGATATAGCACAGCGAATGCAAGCTATTTTTCCTACAATTGTTATTGATCTTAATACAGCAACCCAGGTATTTTACGCTGATGCAGGTCAATTAGAGCAGGGGTTAATTAACTTGATAAAAAATGCCTTTGAAGCATGTGACGGTAACGATGCTAGCGCTCAAGTGACAATGCAATGGCAGCAAAATGAAGAGCAAATTTATCAATCCTCTCAGCAGAATATTGAGCCTAAAAATCAGCTCAAAACAACGATTAATATTATAGATTCAGGGCAGGGAATCGCTAATAGTGATAATTTATTTGTACCTTTTTATTCAACCAAAGCTAATGGCTCAGGCATAGGTTTGATTATTAGCCGTGAGTTTATTCGTAATCAAGGAGGGGAGTTAACCTTAAAAAATAGAGGTGACATGCAAGGAGCTATTGCTTGTATTAACTTAACCGCCGTACCTACTGTTATGAGTAAGCTTAAGTGATTTACACAAACAAACTTTTCAGTAATCTATTAACTTTCAGGAGTATATATTCATCAAGGTGCTTGATATTTGAACCATTGATACCAATCTCATCATAATACTATACTCAGTTTGGCTTACTTATTATGTAAAACCTAAGTCAAACCGAACACCTTACCGAGTGTTTATTATGTTGTCTTATCTATTACCCCTTATTATCGCTATTGCTATTATTGGCACTATGGCAGCACAGCCTTATTGGCGAGAATACCAGCGTGATAAAATAAGGCAGCAGCCATTTAAAAAAGCTTGGCGTAAAATTCTGCAACAACGTATGCCTTACTTTAGACAAATGCCTGCCGATTTGCAGTTACAGCTTAAACAACATATTCAAGTATTTTTAGCTGAAAAAGAGTTTGTTGGTTGTAATGGGGTGGAAATAACCGATGAAATTAGGGTAACGGTTGCAGCACAAGCGTGTTTGTTGTTACTCAATCGTAAAACAAACTTCTACCCTAAATTACGCTCTATTTTGGTTTATCCAAGCGCTTTTGTGAAAGAACAACAGAGTCTTAATGTTGATGGTTTACAATATAAACAAAAAATTGCGCTAGCAGGTGAGTCATGGGAGTTTGGTAAAGTCGTATTATCTTGGCAAGATACTTTAGATGGTGCTGAACTACCGAATGATGGTCGTAATGTTGTTATTCATGAGTTTGCTCATCAGTTAGATCAAGAAAACGGTAAAGCTAACGGAGCCCCTATTTTAGAAAAAGGGCAAACATATCAGTGTTGGTCTGAAATTTTCTCTAAACAATTTTCATTGCTGCAACACCAAGCGCAAACTGGGGAGCCTTCAATATTTGATTATTATGGCGCGACTAACCCTGCTGAATTTTTTGCAGTGGCAAGTGAAGTTTTTTTTGAAAAAGGTAAAGCACTTGCACAGCAACACCCTAAACTGTATCGACAATTAAGCCACTACTACCAAGTCGATCCCGTGCATTGGTAAACATTTGTTAAGTATATCTTAAATCGAGTTCAGGTTAGTTAGCACTTAAGCCTTTCGTTATAATGGTGGGCTTTTCATTACCTCTTTCGTAGGTAATGTATCAAGGTTTTCTTGTGGTTGTGTGGGTAAGCGTTTTTTAAACTCTCGTTTTAGTAAATACAAACTCACCGCTGCTTGTATGCAAACAGTGGCTACTGACACATACCAAAGCTGCTCAATGGTAAACTGCGCTTGTTGCGATAACCAAATAGCCGGAATAATAAACGTAGTTAAGCGTACCGCTGTGCTGATTAAAGCCGGTACGGTATTACCTAATGCTTGGAACATGCCTGAGCAGGTAAATGCTAACCCTGATGGAATAAAGTTGAAGCAAATAATTTGCAAAAATACTGTGCTAGTAAGTAGTACGTTATTATTGTCAGTAAACCCTTGTAACATCAATTCGGGCTGAGCTAAGCACGCAAGTGTAATTAAGGTCATAAACGAGCAAGTCATTATTGCGGTCCACGTAAATGTTTCTTTTACGCGAGCATAATTTTTTGCGCCGAAGTTTTGACCTGCAATGGCCGGCGCTGCAAAAGCAATAGCCATCGCAGGTAAAAATAGTGATTGCATAATACGAGAGCCTAACCCAAAGCCTGCCTGAGCATCTGCGCCAAAGGGCTGAATTAGCCAGTAAATACTGCCCATATAAATAAACATTAAGAAAAATTCACCACCAGCGGGTAAGCCAATAACAAGTAACTTCTTAATGCGTGGCAAGTCTATTCGCCATAATGAAAAATCAATATTGATATATTTTTCAGCTACTTTAAAGTAATAACATAACAGTATCACCGCAAAAATAACCGATAACGAGCTAGCCAATCCAGCACCAGCAATGCCCATGGCATAACCTGTTCCAAAGCCTTCAATTAATATTGGTGAGAGAACTATATTAAGTAAAATAGACAAGGTTTGAATGATCATCGTTGGCTTGACGATGCCGGTTCCACGTAAAGCGGCACTGATCGACACCATAACAAACTGTAATGCCATACAAGGAATAAACCAATATAGGTAAGTTAATCCCATGGCAATGGTTTCAGGGTCTTGAGATATATTACTTAGATAAGTTTCTGCGCTAAGGTAGCCAAGAATACAAACAACCACACCTATCACACTAGAAAGCATCATTGACTGATTAAAAATATCATTCGCTTCATGGTGCTGCTTAGCGCCAACCGCATGAGCAATAAGTGATGCGGTACTTACATTAAGAATTTGCGTTAAAGCGAAAATTAAAAACATTGCATTACCGGCCAAGCTTAAACCGGCTAATGCAGCGGCACCAAGCTTACCAACAAAGTACAAGTCGACAATAAAGTACAGGGTTTGAATAAACATACCTATCATCATTGGCGTGGCCATGGTGATTAAATGTTTAGGGATAGAGCCTTGGCTAAGATCTTTCATGAAGGAAATGTCCGTATATAACTACATTGATAGTGGCGAAGTAAAGCGCTGTAAACAATCCGAGTTCAGGCTAAATAATTGTTAGCAAGATAGCACATTGTATACCTTAGTTGCTATGGATGTGTATTTGATTCTAGGGGCTGTTGCTCTTTAGCGGTTAACTTTTGTTCGAGATAAAAGTTAACCGCGACGGACAGCGTTTGTTGGTCATTCTTACTGCGTTATCGCCTTTTTAGGTAACGTTACATGGATATAGCTTATTAGACAATGCAGGAGCTTATTGTCCTGAATAACTACATTACAAAGGCTCTGCCTTGTATAAATAC
>NZ_JAHKPW010000044.1 GCF_018860755.1 Colwellia sp. D2M02
TAGTCCTGAACACCGTGTGTTCAGGGCGGAAATATCATGTTAACCGTAGGCTTCCCGATACGAGCCGGGCTTGCACAATAGCTAATAGTCAACTTCCTAAGGTAAAACTTATCGGCTCAGGGACACTGTTCGCATACAAACACCCCAGAAGACATTTTTAGTATAGCGAAAAATAAACCAGCCTATAAGTTTTTTTTGGTAAAAAATGCTTAAATGTTGGCAAATTGGGCGTTATGTAGCTTTATTAAACTAAATAGAAAAAGAATACGCTTTACTAGTGAATAAATAGAAAAAGTGACAGGTAACTAAATGAAAAATTAAGCACTTTTTTTATTGATAGGTGCTAGGGCTTGCTCAATAGTTGATTGTAAAAGAGCAATTTTTTCTTTATTTTCTTGCTCTTGTGCAGCAAGCTTTTGCTGGGTTTGGAGTAGATCATTCGCTAAGTTTAGCGCTGTCATTAATAAGGTTTGCTCTGGCGTGCTAACCGTTTTACCTAGCTTAGCTTTTGCTAAGCGCTCACTTAACTCGTGCGCAGCAGACAGCAAAGCCGTTTCTTGTCCGTGCGGACAAGCTACTTTAAGCTTGCGATCAACAATGTTAATTTCTACGGTGCGTTGCGCCATGTGAGAAAAATTCCAATAATTATTATACATATAGCTATTAAATCCATTTTAATAGCATGATCAAGACGATCTCGTCAATCATAACGAGGCTTAGCTTGTGATGCAAGTAAATGGCGACTTTTCTGTCACTTTAATAATAGCAATGTTAACATTGGCGTTATCTTTTTTTGTAATGATAGTGCGTAAACCATGACCGACAATACTTCAAATAACTCCTTAGAAAATAACCAAATAGACTTTGCTACTATGCAAGCAATTATCACCACAGAAAATGTTAAAGCACATGCAAGTGAAATTAATGGTGTATTAGCTGGGTTAATTTGTGCTGGTTTTGCCTTTGAAGATCAAAGTTATATTTCAATGCTTGATGACTTATTTAATAGCGGTGACAGTTTCCCGAAAGCGGTTAAGTCAGCAATTAAACAAATGTATGCTGAGCTTTGGAGCAATATATTAGATGACAGCTACAGCTTTAGCTTGTTATTACCTGATGACGATGACTCTATTGCAGAGCGTGGCCACGCGTTAAGTGTTTGGGTACAAGGCTTTAATTTAGGTTTTGGTTTACAGCAAAAAGATAATCCTGTTGTTTCGGATGAAGTGAAAGAAGTGCTGAGCGATTTTAGTGAAATTGCTAACTTATCTGATGAAATGGACGAAGATGAAGACACTGAGCAAGCTTATTTTGAAATCAGTGAATATGTACGAATTTCAGCCCTACTATGTTTTAGTGAATTAGCCGTACCGCCATCGCGTGAACCGGCAAGCACAACTAATAGTACTATTCATTAAGCGAGTTGATAATTGTTTAACAGATACACATTAACTAAACGATAAAAACAACCAATAAAAACGCGAATAAAAATAGGTAAAATTATGTCTTCATCAGCTACTTCATTAACTGAGTTAACGTTAACAGAGCTACCATTAACTGATTTTAAAAAGCACCGCGATGCTTTATTTTCGAAGTTACCAAATAACAGTATCACCTTAGTCAAAGCAGCTAAAGAAGTTACTCGTAGCAATGATACCGAGTTTGGTTTTTGCCAAAACAAAAACTTTTATTATCTTACCGGTTTTAATGAGCCTGATGCATTATTAGTACTGATCAAAAGTGAAGAGGGCGAGCAACAATCTATTTTATTTTCGTTACCCAAAGATGCTCATCATGAAATATGGCATGGTCGTCGTATCGGCCAAGAAAAAGCCCAACAAGATTATGGTTTTGACCGTTGTTTTGAGGTAAGTGCAATTGATAGCCTAGTGCCCGAATATTTAAATGGTAAGCAGCAAGTGTTTTTTGGCTTTGATGACAATGGTTTTGATAGTAATAGCTTTGCCGCGCAAGTATTTACTTGGTTAAAAACTGTTAGAGGCACCTTGCGTCAAGGCGGTCATGTACCCGAGCACTTAAGTGACGTTAACCCTATATTGGCCGACTTACGTGTAATCAAAAGCAGTAACGAAATTGCTTTAATGCGCCAAGCAAATGTTATTTCAGGCACTGCTCATCAACGCGCAATGAAACATTGTCAGGTGGGATTATTTGAATATCAAATTGAAGCCGAAATTCTTCATGAGTTTGCTTACCATAAAGCGCGTTATGCGGCATACGGAACCATTGTTGCTGGTGGCGATAATGCTAATATTTTGCATTACACCGACAACAGCGACAGTTTAAAAAATAACGAATTATTATTAATTGATGCTGGCGGTGAGCTAGGCGGTTATGCTGCCGATATAACCCGAACCTTTCCTGTTAATGGTAAATTTACGCCGGCGCAAAAAGCCATTTACCAGTTGGTACTCGGTGCTAAAAATTTAGCTGTTAATGCGATTAAACCGGGTGCTTGTTTTGCGCAGTTAAATAAAATAACTAATGAGTTTTTAACTAACGGCTTGGTTGAGTTAGGTATTTTGTCTGGCGATATAGATAAATTGATAAGTGAAAAAGCAGTCAATGCTTATTTCATCCACGGTTTAGGGCACTGGTTAGGTTTAGATGTTCATGATGTTGGCGACTATTACATAAATGAGCATAAAGAACAGTTACGTGCATTTGAGCCTGGTATGGTGATGACTATTGAACCAGGTATTTATATTCCGCTTTCAGATACGAGTGTTGATGAAAAGTGGCGCGGTATTGGTGTACGCATTGAAGATAATATTGTTGTTACTGAGCAAGGGTTTGAAAATTTAACCACCCATGTGCCAGAAACAATTGCCGATATTGAAGCATTAATGGCAACTAACGACTAATTAGCAGGCGCTATAAATTAATCGTTAATGAATGAGCGTGAGATCAAAGTTTTATCATGCGCGTTTTTTTATACTGTACCTATACAACGACTAGTGAAGTCAATTGATACATAGAAATATGAACCAACACAATCCACAATTTGATATTGTTATTTCTGGCGGCGGTTTGTCTGGTAGTTTACTAGCACTGAGTTTAAGTCAGTTGACCAAGGCCGATGGCAGCTTGTTGTCTATTGCTATTGTTGAAGCTACTGCTTATTCGCCCAAAGCAGCGACATCAGCAACAACTCATCATAGCTCACCATTGTTTGATGATCGTGTCTTAGCGCTATCTCATGGCAGCGCTGATTATTTAAAAAAAATCGGCGTGTGGTCATTATTACAAGCAGACGCTTGTGCAATTAAAAATATCGATATTTCAGATCGTGGTTACTCTGGCAAAGCCCGTATTGCAGCTAATGAATATGGCGTAAGTGCGTTAGGTTATGTCATTGATATGGCACTTATTGGTAACGCGCAATTACAGCGTTTAGCGCAATATTCTAACGTGACTTGGTTTAGTCCCGATACCATTGTTGATATTGAGTGGCGTGCCACTGAGCAAGTTACTGAAAAATCTGTCAATCAAATTAGCGTTAAACTCAACTCCGGTACACAACTAAAAACGTCATTGTTACTTGCTTGTGACGGCGTTCAATCTCCTTGTCGTCAACTTGCTAATATTACTGTAAAAGAAAGCCACTATAATCAATCAGCAATTATTGCCAATGTTGCTACTGAGCATTTCCATCACTATAAAGCGTTTGAGCGCTTTAGTGAGTTTGGTCCTATTGCCATGCTGCCATTACCTTCATTAGTTAACCAACAAGGGCAGGGACGTTGTTCTTTAGTGTGGACATTACCACCTGAGCAGGCTGTTAATATTGCGTCACTTAGCGATGATGACTTTAAAACAGCGCTTGAATTAGCTTTTGGTAGTTGGCTTGGCAGTATTACTCAAGTAGGAAAACGTAGTGTTTATCCGCTTAAATTATTGCAAGCAGAGCAACAAACCTATCATCGTATGGCGCTGGTTGGCAATGCCTCACATACTATTCATCCTATAGCAGGTCAGGGTTTTAATTTAGGTTTGCGTGATGTCAAAGTAATGAGTGAACTTATTGCCCAAGCGCTTGCTTCACAAAAAGATATTGGCTCATTTGCGTTATTACAGCAATACCAACAAAGCCGAGCGAATGACCAACAACAAGTGATCAACTTAACGGACTCACTAGTTACCTTATTTTCAAATACGTTAACCCCGTGTGTTATTGGACGAAATATCGGTTTGCAGGCGCTCAATGTGATAGCGCCATTTAAAAATGCGTTAGTTAAGAAAACTATGGGTTACTAATATTAGGTTTAATTTATAGTTAAATTGCGTTTAACTTACGCTTATTTTACGTTTTAATTACCTGCGAATTAACAGTAAATCAGCGTTTGATAAAATAGAACGTCAGTGGCGTAGCTACATTTAAAAAGAGAAAAACATGCAAAAATTTGATGTCTTAATTGTTGGCGCCGGTATGGTTGGCCTAACACTGGCTTTAGCGCTACGTAAAAATAGTCAACTGAGTGTAGCAATTACCGACACTACCCCGTTAGCTCAAATAGACAACGAACACGATGTTCGGGTGAGTGCTATCAATATTGCGAGTAAAAACATTTTCGACAACCTTGGCATCTGGTCTGAAATTTCACAAAATCGTCATCAAGCCTATCAACATATGCATGTGTGGGATAAAGCGAGTGGCGGTAAACTCGACTTTTGTGCCAGCGATGGTGATACTTTTCCTCCGCAAGACCATTTAGGCTGGATCATCGAAAACAAAGTGATCCGTCATGCGCTTTGGCAAAAAGCTCAAGCTGATGAAGGGATTAGTTTTTTTACTGACAGTAAATTAGCCAGTATTGCTGTGGGCGACAGTGAAGTATTTGCCAGCTTTGCTGCTCCTGAAAACCTTAACGCAGGAAACTCTGCTCCGAGTATGCCTATTTTAGCTAAGTTATTGGTTGGTGCCGACGGTGCTAACTCTTGGGTTAGGCAGCAAATAGACATGGAAATGTTCTTTAAAGATTATGATCATCACGCCATTGTTGGCACAGTAAAATGCCCGCAAGGTCATCAAAATACCGCATGGCAAGTATTTCTAGAGTCGGGACCATTAGCTTTTTTACCCCTTGAAAGTGAACATAATGATTTATGCTCTATTGTTTATTCAACCTCACCCGATGAAGCGCAGCGCTTAGTTAATAGTAACAAAGTTGAGTTTGCTAAAGCGTTAACAGCGGCCAGTGATGGTAAGTTAGGTGATATTGAATTAGTGAGCGAGCGTTTTACTTATCCGCTAACCATGCGTTTGGTACAAAATTTTGTTAAAGATCGCGTTATTTTAATTGGCGACGCAGCTCACACTATTCATCCTTTAGCAGGCCAAGGCGTTAATTTAGGTTTGCTTGATGCGATTGCGCTTGTTGATACCTTATGTGCCCAGCCAACAAATGAGCTAGCTAATGCTCAAGCATTAAAAGCGTTTGCGCGCTGGCGCAAAAGTGAAGCCAGTGAAATGATTGCTGCTATGGCCGCCATTAAAGAAATGTTCGCGCCAAAACCTGCGCCATTAGCGCTTATACGGGGTTTGGGGATGAATATACTGAACCATGTTGCGCCAGTAAAAAACACCTTTATCAGCCAAGCATTAGGAATAAAAGATAACCTGCCGAGCATGGCGTATAAAATACAGTAAATAATTTTCAGCGCTTTATTTGTTCGGTTAACATTTACAAGCTTTGTAGTTGTTTTTTATTTTTAAAACTGCTTTTAATTAAAATTTTATTCGGGTTAGTTGTTTTAGTTGGGTTTATATTTTATTGAGCGCTCATTTGTTGTTGAATCAACATCTGCTGAGCGCTATAATCGAGCACAATTGAACACGTAACGTTGTTAACTTTTAGGTGAAACACATGACAAATAAAACCGTATTACATGCTAAGCATTTAGAATCAAACGCTAAAATGGTTGATTTTTATGGCTGGGAAATGCCAATTAACTATGGTTCACAAATTGAAGAGCATCACGCTGTTCGTCAAAATGCAGGTATGTTTGATGTTTCACACATGACCATTGTTGACGTACAAGGTGCTGACGCTAAAGAATTTTTACGTTATTTAGTGATTAACGACGTTGCTAAGTTAACGGTTGCAGGTAAAGCACTTTACACTGGCATGTTAAATGAAGAAGCTGGCGTTATTGATGACTTAATCATTTACTTCTTCTCAGATACCGATTATCGCTTAGTGGTAAACTCAGCAACACGCGAAAAAGATTTAGCGTGGATGAATAAACAATCAGCAGGTTTCGATATTACCATTACTGAGCGTCCTGAGTACGGCATGATTGCTGTGCAAGGCCCACAAGCTAAAGCGAAAGTAGCTAACTTATTAAACGATGCTGAAACAGCAGCCGTTGATGGTATGAAACCATTTTTTGGTGTACAAGTAGGCGATTTATTTATCGCTACAACGGGCTACACTGGTGAAGACGGTTACGAAATTATTGTGCCTGATAGCGCTGCTGAAGAGTTTTGGCAAAAACTATTAGACCAAGGCGTAGTACCTTGTGGTTTAGGTGCTCGTGATACCTTACGTTTAGAAGCAGGTATGAACCTTTACGGTTTAGATATGGACGAAAGCGTTTCACCATTAGCTGCTAACATGGCGTGGACTATTAGCTGGGAGCCTGAAGATCGTGACTTTATTGGTCGTGCAGCACTTACCGCGCAAAAAGAAGCGGGCGATCAGCCTAAACTTGTTGGCTTAGTACTTGAAGAAAAAGGTGTGCTGCGCACAGGTCAGAAGATTATTACTGAACTTGGCGAAGGTCCTCTTTTCGAAGGAATCATTACCTCAGGTACTTTCTCTCCAACATTAGAGCACAGCGTTGCATTAGCACGTGTGCCGCGTAGTGTTAAAGTAGGCGATACTGTTGAAGTAGAAATGCGTAAAAAATTAGTAAAAGTTACGGTAACTAAGCCAAGCTTTGTACGTAACGGCAAAAAAGTTTTCTAAATTCGTCTCCTTGAAATAATAGCAATACCATGTAACCGCTTAAATAATTAAGCGGTTAGTTTGGCCACTCAAATACGGTACTGCAATTTCAATTATTTAGGATTTATACTATTATCTAATAGTTTTTGTGCGATAAAAATTTACATAAATTAAAAAATTACATTAGGAAAATTAAAATGAGCAACATCCCTTCAGAGTTAAAATACGTAACATCACACGAATGGGTTCGCGTTGAAAGCGACGGTATCGTTACTGTAGGTATTACTGAGCATGCGCAAGGCCTTTTAGGCGACATGGTATTTGTTGAATTACCAGACGTTGGCGATGCAATTACAACAGGCGACGATGTTGCTGTTGCAGAATCTGTGAAAGCAGCTTCTGATATTTATGCTCCAGTTTCAGGTGAAGTTGTTGAAATTAACGAAGAATTAGAAGACTCACCAGAGCTAGTTAACTCTGACGCATTTGGTGACGGTTGGTTATTTAAAGTTAAGTTAGACGATGCAAGCGAGTTAGAAAGCTTACTTGATGCCGAAGGTTACGCTAACTCTATCGACGAAGATTAATTTTCGTTTTTAGCGTTGTTAATCAACTTTAGTCGGCATTGTTGACGTTATTGGTTTTGTCACTTAGTAGTGTTCGTACACTAAGCTCTAACGCCAAGTAACTTAACAGCTTTGCCTACAGACTGATTACCTTAGCTAAAAAACTTAAAGCCTCCAACTGTTTACGTTTGAGGCTTTCTTTTATTCTACTGGAATAAAAGAGCCCAGTATTATTACGCCAAACGGTAATAACATCACCCTCGACATTTATTGGCGAGAATGACCACGTTAACGTTTGCAGCTATTTTTAAATTTACGTAATTTACCTACAATTAAGTGAAACTGTTATGACCTCAAAAGCAACTGTTAGCTCATTATCTGAGTTAGAACAAACTCAAGATTTTATTCGCCGCCACATTGGCCCAAGCGAAGCACAAACAACTGCCATGTTAAACGACATTGGCGCAGAATCTGTTGATGCCCTAATTGATGAAATTGTACCCAGCGATATTCGTTTAGCTGACCTTCCAAACATCGAAGAAAGCAAAACAGAAGTAAAAGCATTAGCTGACTTAAAAGCAGTTGCTAGCTTAAATAAAGTTAACGACACTTACATTGGTTTAGGTTACTACGGCACCTTAACCCCTAACGTTATTTTACGTAACGTGTTAGAAAATCCAGGCTGGTACACAGCGTATACGCCTTACCAACCAGAAATTGCGCAAGGTCGTTTAGAGTCATTATTAAACTATCAACAAATGTGTTTAGACCTTACTGGTTTAGACCTAGCATCAGCTTCATTACTTGATGAAGCAACTGCAGCCGCTGAAGCAATGGCGCTAGCAAAACGCGTATCTAAAAACAAAAAATCAAACTTATTCTTTATTTCATCTGATGTTTACCCACAAACAATCGACGTGGTAAAACAACGCGCCGAAATGTTTGATTTTGACATTATTGTAGCACCAGCAGACGACGTAGTTAATCACGACGTATTTGGCGCACTTTTACAGTACCCAAGCGCAACAGGTGAAGTACGTGATATTTCAGAGCTAATTGCCAAAGTTCACGAGAAAAAAGGCATTGTTGCCGTAGCTGCCGACATCATGAGCTTAGTGTTATTAAAAGCACCAGGTGAGTTAGGCGCTGATGCTGTTATCGGTTCAACGCAACGTTTTGGCGTACCAATGGGTTACGGTGGTCCTCACGCAGCATTTTTTACAACCTCAGATAAATACAAGCGCTCTTTACCAGGTCGTATTATTGGTGTTTCTAAAGATACGCGCGGTAACAATGCATTACGTATGGCAATGCAAACACGTGAGCAACACATTCGTCGTGAAAAAGCTAACTCAAACATTTGTACCGCTCAAGTATTATTAGCGAACATGGCAGCGTTTTACGCAGTTTACCATGGCCCTAAAGGCTTAAAAGTTATTGCTAATCGTATTCACCGTTTAGCTGATATTTTATGTTTAGGTACGGCATCTAAAGGCTTAACGGCTGTTCATGCTAACTACTTTGACACATTAACATTTAACCTAGATGCTATTGACGGCTTTAGTAAAGACGAAATCGTAGCACGTGCATTGGCAGCAAGCGCTAACTTGCGTACTGACGTTGACGGTCAAATCAGCATTTCACTTGATGAAACAACAACGCGTGAAAACATTGCTACGTTGTTCGACATTTTATTAGGCGAAGGGCATGGTTTAGACGTTGCCGCTTTAGACCAGCAAGTTATTGATTGTGGTCACTCGTCAATTCCAGCGTCATTAGTACGTGAGTCTGAAATACTAACGCACCCAGTATTTAACTCATACCACAGCGAAACAGAAATGCTTCGTTATATCAAAAAACTTGAGAACAAAGATTTAGCATTGAACCACTCAATGATTTCTTTAGGCTCTTGTACCATGAAGTTAAATGCAACTGCGCAGATGATCCCAGTATCATGGCCTGAATTTGCAAATATGCACCCATTTGCACCTGTTGACCAAGCACAAGGTTACAAGCAAATGATTGACGAACTAGCTGACTGGTTAGTTGAATTAACAGGCTACGACAAAATGTCGATGCAACCTAACTCAGGTGCACAAGGTGAATACGCAGGCTTAATTTCAATTGTTAAGTATCACCAAAGCCGTGGCGATTCACACCGTAACATTTGTTTAATTCCATCTTCTGCACACGGTACTAACCCTGCAACAGCGCAAATGGTTGGTTTAAAAGTGGTTGTGGTTGATTGTGATAAAGAAGGTAACGTTGACATGGCCGACTTAACAGCAAAAGCTGAAGAGTTACGTGACAACCTAGCATGTATCATGATCACATACCCGTCTACGCACGGTGTATACGAAACAACTATTGCAGAAATTTGTAATATTATTCATGACAACGGCGGCCAAGTTTACCTTGATGGCGCGAACATGAACGCACAAGTTGGTTTAACATCACCAGGTCATATTGGCGCTGATGTTTCACATCTTAACTTACATAAAACTTTCGCTATTCCACACGGTGGTGGCGGCCCAGGTATGGGCCCTATCGGCGTTAAAGCGCATTTAGCACCATTTTTACCTGATCACGCATTAATCAACGTAGGTGAAGAAACCAAAGGTAATGGCGCGGTATCTGCTGCACCATTTGGTAGCGCAGGTATCTTATGTATCTCTTACCTTTACGTAGCAATGCTAGGTAAAAAAGGCGTAACTGATGCAAGTAAATTTGCCATCACTAACGCTAACTACATGGCGAGCAAGTTAAGCCAACATTACCCGTTGTTATACACAGGTAAAAACGGCCGTGTTGCACACGAATGTATTATTGACCTACGTCCGCTTAAAGCAACCTCAGGTATTACTGAAGTTGATATTGCTAAGCGTTTAATTGACTACGGTTTCCATGCGCCAACCATGTCGTTCCCAGTAGCGGGCACGTTCATGATTGAACCAACTGAATCTGAGTCTAAAGTTGAATTAGACCGTTTCATTGAAGCAATGACTTGTATTCGTGATGAAGTACGTAAAGTTGAGTCAGGTGAGTGGGAACTAAACAATAACCCATTACAAAATGCACCGCATACACTAGCGGATATTACTGATGTTTGGGATCGTGGTTACACGGTTGCCGAAGCAGTATTCCCAGTACCAGCTGCGGCAGCTAACAAATTCTGGCCAACGGTTAACCGTATTGATGATGTATACGGGGATCGTAATTTGATTTGTTCATGTCCTCCGATTGATAGTTATGTTGATTAGTTAACTGATTGATATGGAATGATAAAAAGCGAGCTAAGGCTCGCTTTTTTTGTTTTTATTGATTAATGTAGGTTCTGGCAGAATGTAGCAGGGCGCTTATTTTCGTTATCTCATGTTTAATATGGCTAATTAAGCTTGGGCTATCAACTCTAGCTTATATGCTCTTGGCCCCTTAGGCTTCATCTGTATTTCAAACTTTACGTTGTCTCCAACTGTTGGTTCGAATCCTAAATCAGGTAGTTCATCAAAAAGAAAAAATACGTCTTTTCCTTTCTTCCGCCTGATAAAACCTAGCCCACGGAATGGGTCGTACATATTAATAATACCTATATCTTCATTTGTATTAGCCATGCCAGTATTCTCTTATAGTGGGGACATTTTGATAATGAGCTTGAAGCTGTTGTCTTAAATGTTTAGATAACTTTTTATGAGTCCTACTTAATATACCACAACGGTAAATAAGCTTATTGAATATCTTAATATGGCCATGTTTTTGATGATATTCTCGTGGAACCTTTAAAGCTTTTCTAATTAGCTTTTTGGTTTTTATTATTTCGATGTCGTCATAACAAGGTAAAACTGAGCTCATTCTAGCTCTAAGCCTTTTTGCTTGTGAGTGCCCGAGTCTCTCGAGTTTAGCTACTAAACCAGAGGACTTATTCCAAAGTTCATGATAGTCGGAAGAGTCTTTCATAGATGGATATTTTAATTCACAATTATAAACTAACTGTCTTATATATCTTCTCTCCAACTTTCTAGCTTTCGGTTTGGCGTGTCCAACCCATAAACCTGTAACTTCATACGGGTTCTTTTTGTTTTTATATTCTTTTTTAGTCTTCTTTGTATTGAGTTTTAAATCGTACTTAGTGAACATAGAGACAACAAATTTAATGTTTTTTGTTATTTCGGTTTCATTTAGTCTTTTCTCAGAAGATATTGATACATCATCAAGTAGTCGTGAATATATGACCCCTTTAGTTCTTAGGGCAGACACGATAGAATACTCACTATTAAAAAATATTAAATTTGCTATGTAGCTAGAAGTGACAGCACCTTGAGGAACAAAGCCCTTATAGGTAGTCAAAGTAGTTAATATTTTAGAGACTTCATCAGGAAAATTCAGAAATTGTTTAAATATATCGTAAACATATTTTTCTTTAATGTTTGGGTAAAAATTCTTGATGTCTAAACTTATTAAAGTATTAGACTTTGAGTGTATTTTAGCATTTTCTACATAATCACGACTATCAGGTGCCTTAATTCCACCCTGCAAATATTTGGGATATTGAACTTTTTCAAAGATTCTAGAATTAATGCGTTTCTGTAGTTTTTTTAATTCATATTTTGGATCAAAAACAGTTCTAATTTTATTTGTCTTTGGGTGTGGATGTAGTTCAAATTCAGCATAAGAATTATCAACACGACTAGCAATTGATATGAGTCTTTTAGAAGAAATTCCGAGGGTTCTAGCTAATAATTCTATAGAGCCTATAGCTTGATAGGGGTAGTAGGGCTTGTCCATTCAAAAATCCATTTTAAGGAAGTGAGGTTTTAAAGGTTTGGAGTTTGCTATAGGAAAAATTTACTCAAATAATCAACCAAATTAATGATAACAAATATTCTTTTAACTATCGCTATAGCTTTAGGAGCATTGAAGTCTGAAACCAGTCCTTCATGACCTAACGGTTCGGGGTTAACTTGCTTCTTCGATTCGATACTGCCTCCAGATATCAAACTAAAGTTCTTCGTTTTATTCGTAAATCTGATGTAAAAACTAAATTTTAACATTGTGTTCTCCTTTATTTAAGTGAAGCGAATTTAATCGCGCCAGACCAATAATGGAATAACCAGAAATAATTTAATTAACCCGTCACACAACTCCAACCTAAAAGCCAGACAACTGTCGCCTAAAGTAGCGATAAATAAACACCAAAACTTCATACGGAGATGAAAGTGATGGGGTCGCAGGAGCCCGGTCATGATCCTTTCGGATCGCTCAATTAAGAGCATCGATTTTCTGTTTTTTGATTTACTTAAAGAACGTAGCAAATAGGCGAATAACACCTACCCAGCTAATTTATGTTATTAATGTATTGATATCAAGCTATTTTTTTAAAGTTAAATAAATGGGGCTGAGTCAATTTAATTGATTTGTCGCGGTGGCGACGACACCCAAAAGAAAAGGGGGGCTAAACGCCTTTTGACTTACTGAGCCCTCTGGACTCCCCGGGCGCTGCTACATCAAACGTGATCCTACATTCAGCACAAGATCTTCGACGTAACAGCGCTGAACGGGCGTCAGGACAATATGCTCCTGCATTGTCTAATAAGGTACATCCTGTACCGTCATGCCCTACATCGCTTTGTTCATCATCCATGATGAACATACGTGAATATTGTGCTTCATTTCGGCGTTTGATGAAGCAGACTTGGTGCTTGTTTCTTCTTTCGTGCATCACTGATGTTAAAACTAACGACAGTGGTACAGCGATCACCAATTCCCATCTCAGCAATTCAATCACCAACTAACAAAGGTAGGCCTCAACCCGAGACAGGACGTCGAGGGCTGCCGCTGTTCATGGAGGATAAATCGGCAGGAATCGAAGGCTACGTTAGTTGGTGTTTGAATGCTTTGCTGAGCAGGGCGCCACGGGGATTCCAAAGGGGCTTTTGGCGTGTAACGCCCCTTTGGGTGCTGTCGCCACCGCGACGCCAAGCAGAAACCCAAGACTCCAATCAGTAAAGTTAATCACTAAAATAGGCAAAAATTCTCAGTTGGGCGCCACGGGGATTCCAAAGGGGCTTTTGGCGTGTAACGCCCCTTTGGGTGTAGTCGCCACCGCGACGCCAAGCAGAAAACCAAGACTCCAATCAGTAAAGTTAATCACTAAAGTAGGCAAAAATGCTGAGTTGGGCGCCGCAGGGGGTCCAAGGGGAGGCGCGGCGGCACGTCGCCCCTTGGGTGTAGTCGCCACCGCGACGCCAAACAGAGAATAAAACTCCAATCGTATGTTGGAAGCAGAAAACTAATTAAATAAAGGATCATTCACCAACAACGCTTGCTAACTTTTTAATAACCATAAGCTTCTGTTACACTAATACCGCAAACATTTAAACCGAGACTTCTCCTATGGAACGCCCGCCACTTCGACAAGCCAAGACGATTGAAAACGTATTTAATAGTGCTTATTGGCACCTAAGCCAACAAGATTTCACCATTGCTGAAATCCGCACTAAACTTGCGCGCAAAACAGAAAATGGTGAGTGGGTAGAGCAGGTTGTTGCTCACCTTATCGAACGTAATTATTTAAAGAGTGATCTTGAGTTTGCGAAACTTTATTGTGAGTCTGCATTTAGTAATGAAATGGGTAAAGCAGCCGTACAACACAAATTAAAAGTGCGCGGTGTTTCCTCCCGTGATATTGACGCGGCAATCGCGCAAGTTGTTGAACAGCAAAATATTAATTTTGATGAATTGGCAAGCAGCCGGCTACAGTCTCGGTTCGAAACCTTTGACGGTATAAGTAAAGAAAAAGTATATGCACAAATGACAACGAGAGGCTTTACTCACTCACAAATAGATCAGGCGTTGTCACAACATCCGGCACAACATTCGCTACGCAGTAACATGGCGATAAAAGCCGATAAAGCTGAGCTATCAACTGAAATCATTAAATTATATCGAAAAGGAAAAGGGCAAATGCTTATTCTCAATGAATTAAAGCAGCGCCTTATTGATGTGAGTGAATTTGAAGAAACGCTATATCAACTTGAACTTGCTGGTGATATCGACTTTTATCAAAGCTGCAAAGATCAATTAGCAAAGAAAAACTACGATTTATCAGACTATAAAGAACAATCAAAAGCCTATGCATATTTGGCGCGCAAAGGCTTCACCGGTGATGAAATCAAAGAAACCATTTCACCTGTTCAAGAGTAGTGTCACTGGTTAAATAAAGAGGTGAAAATTAAGCGTAGCGCTACTGTAAAATGCTATTCGACACTGTTACACAACACAACACAACACAACACAACATAAAACAGAAATATAAGCTGCTACCCGATCTGTTATCTTTTAACTAAGTTATGAAAAAGTAAGAGTCTCCCTTTTAAATTTTAATTTTAATAGTTCATCACTCCTGTTTATACTCGCTATTTAAAGCCCATAACTTGATTCTAATCAAGACATCATTTCTATTTTCAGGTAAATTTTACCAAGGACATATTTTAAATGACATAATGGAGATTTTATAATGGCTGGATTTTTTATTCCTTCAATCAACCTGATGGGTATTGGCTGCCTTGAAGAAGCGGTTGATAGTATTCAAGCAAAAAGCTTTAGAAGAGGTTTAATTGTTACTGATACCGTGCTGGTTGATATAGGCATGGTCGTTAAAGTTCAGAAATTATTAACTGATCGTGATGTTGAAACGGTAGTGTTTGATGGCACTCAACCTAACCCGACCGTCAGCAATGTGAACGATGGTTTAGTTATTTTAAAAGAAAATGACTGTGACTTTGTTATCTCACTTGGCGGTGGCTCTCCGCATGATTGTGCCAAAGGTATTGCGTTGTTGGCGACTAACGGTGGTGAAATTAAAGATTACGAAGGTGTAAATCGTTCTGCTAAGGCGCAGTTACCCTTAATTGCAATTAACACCACCGCAGGCACTGCCTCTGAAATGACGCTATTCTGTATTATTACCGATGAAGATCGACATATAAAAATGGCGATTGTTGATAAACATACCACGCCAATGATTTCAGTTAACGATCCTGAATTAATGCTAGCAAAACCTGCATCATTAACTGCTGCAACGGGTATGGATGCGCTAACTCACGCCATTGAAGCTTATGTTTCAATTAACGCAACCCCTGTAACCGATGCGGTGGCCATTAAAGCTATTGAGCTTATTCAAGCCAACCTTCGCAGGGCAGTTTCACACGGTGATGATATTAAGGCGCGTGAGCAAATGGCCTACGCACAATTTATGGCAGGTATGGCGTTCAATAACGCCTCTTTAGGTTATGTGCATGCGATGGCTCATCAACTAGGTGGTTTTTACGATTTACCACATGGTGTTTGTAATGCGATTTTACTGCCGCACGTACAACGATATAACGCGCAAGTTTGCCCTGAAAGGTTAGCCGATGTTGCTAAAGCCATGGGCGTTGATACGTCAGGTATGGCAGCAGATAAAGCGGCTGAGGCAGCAATCAGCGCTATTGTTGAGTTATCTCAAGCGGTGAATATTCCGTCTGGTTTATCTCAGTTAGAGGTTAAGGTAGATGATTTTAATTTGCTAGCGGATAATGCACTAAAAGATGCTTGTGGTTTTACCAATCCCAAACAAGCAACTCATGCAGAAATTGTCGAGATATTCTCAGCTGCAATGTAGGTTTAGCTAAGGTTTTCTCAATTAAAACAAGCTAAGTTTTTCTTCGTTTTATCTACAGAATTTCTATAAAAAAGTCGCGAATATCGCGACTTTTTTATACCTTGTTTATACTTTATTTCTGGCTTAGCATAGCTATCAATAATCTCACCTAGGGGGAATAAAGTGTTTGTTGTCGGTCTTTTGTCTCACATTCATTTAAGCTGATTTTGTGTAAAGTTTTACTTAATGCCAAACAGGCAATGACACTGTACTCTTAGTCATTATTCGTCATTTTTTACTGGGATTTCACCATTTTTTAAGGCTATTTCGCTACTTTGGTTGAGAACTGACTCCATGGTTAAAAAGACTTCTTCGTTAGGGTAGCCATCAGCAACAAGTTTATGCTGCAGCTGAAACAAGCGAATGGCACGTCTTGTATTAGGGCCCCATTTACCATCAGGTTCACCTAGCTCAAATGATAAAGCGTTAAGTTGGCTTTGTAGTTTTTTCAAATCAGCAATACTATAAGGTTTTACCGCAGCTTGCTGTGCTGGTGAAAATTCAACGCCTTTTGCGCCAATTAATTTATTCGCCAATACCCCAACAGATAGTGCATAGCTCTTAGACAAATTCCACGTCATGATGACATTAAAGTTAGGGTAGAGTAAAAATGCGGGCCCTTTATGCCCTGATGGCAGATAAAGCTCAGCTTGAATATCGTAATCCGCTAAAGGCTTATTATTGACTTTTTTTACCCCAAGCTGCTGAAAATGGCTCAGTGAGTAATACTGATCAAAGGCGACTTTTTCAAAAGCAAAGTTATCAGGTAACTTAACTTCTCTACCCCAGCGCTCTTTGCTTTGCCAGCCTATTTGGTTCAAATAGTTAGCTGCCGTGGTGATGGCATCTACCTCGCTTTGCCAAACATCGACTTTGCCATCGCTATCACCGTCTACTGCATATTTTAATAAAGCGGAAGGCATAAATTGCATATGTCCCATTGCACCAGCCCAAGAGCCTTTCAATTGTTCTGTGGTTACTTGCTCGGTTTCAATCAGGGTAAATAAGTTTAGTAACTCTTGGGTGAAAAATTCGCTACGACGTTCATCACAAGCAAGTGTTGTCAAGGCATTCAAAATAGACATTTTACCTTTGTGTTTACCATAAACGGTTTCTAAGCCCCAAAAAGATACCAAATATTGACGGGGAATGCCGTATTGTTGCTCCAAAGAGTCAAATAGCGCTTTATGTTGCTTTAACTTTTCTCTACCAACACGAACATGATAACCAGTGACTCTGGCTTTCATATATTGTTCAAAAGTTTGAGTAAATTCAGGTTGTTTTTTATCGAGGGCAATAACGCGCTTTATAGGGGAGATATCATCTATAACGGTCTGAGTAATATAAGTTGAAAAGCCTGCATCTTGGGCACGTTTAGCTAAATTATTTTTGCATTGGAGGAAGTTAGTATCAGCAATGGCGGCACTGGCAAATAACGGTAAAAATGAGCCAGCGATGATTAACTTTCGAATGCTAAAGAAATAGCTGTGTTTTTTGCTCAAAATTAAATTGCTTGCCTTTCTTTTGAAAGTCGGGGGCTTAACAAAGCGCTTTGATAAGTACATGTATGATTATTCCTTGGAAAATGGTCAATGAAAACACCAGTAGTCATACAATGGCTAATTTTGATAGGGATAACAATGGTTAAATTGTGGCTGAGTAATTTTATTGCGCTACTAGGCTGTTGAACTTTCGAGATTGTTGTTGCAGCGAATTGTTAGGTGTTTATACAAGGCATAGCCTTTGTCATGTGGTTAATCAGGACAATATGTTCCAACATTGTCTAATAAACTACATCCCTGTAGCGTCACATAAAAAGTCTATAACGACGTAAAAATTACCAACAAACGCTGTCCGAAGGGTTCGGTTAAAAGCGTTTTACGCTTTATTGAGTATTATTTGCTTAGAATGACTAGGCTACATTTGAGCTACTTGATGAAATAGGAAAAACTTTGTGTTGATTCATATAAAGGTGAAGTTTTTACTTATGTTAAAAGAACTTGGCTGATTGAATCTACTCTATAATTGTTGTAGATTGGAATGTCTTTATCATACAATGGATTAGCTACTAACTGGAACGTTATTTAGATTATTTCACAACGGAGTGTATATGAAAATTTTGATATTACCCTTTATTTTACTTGCCTTGGTCCCCGCAATAGCGCTAGCTAAAACCTTTTATGCTGATGTTCAGGTTACTGAACTTAGTCCCTCAGGTGACTCTATCTGGCAACGTGTAAATCAAAATACGCCTAAATATCCTATAGAGCTAGCTCGCTCAGGGATTAGAGGCTGCGCTATTTTGTCGTTTACTATTTCAGACTCCGGTAAAACAGAGGGGATTGAGATCGTCAAATCTGTACCCAAATGGCAACTCGGTAAACATTCACGAAAAATGTTAAAGAAATGGATGTGGGATCCAGTGTCTTCAAGTGTTGAAAAAGTTGCAGAGAATAAAACGTTGAGATTAGATTTTTGTATGGGTGGTGAATCAATAGAGCAGGCTCAAAAGGCTTGTATACAGCAAACAAAAATAGCGTGTGCTTAACGCTTAATATTATAAACGCATTGTAGAGACTGTTTTTAAACCATTATTATTTTTTTCAGAGAGTGTTTGGGAGTTTGGAACTTATGATTAGAGTTGCAACATTCAATGATCTAGAGGGAGTTCTTAGCCTTTAAACTCTGTAATAAATGGAGTCAGAGCCACTTTAAATACTATATTGCCACCGCGAGGCCAAATACTGAAAAAAACTTAGTTAGATTTAGAGCGTAAGCAAACAAAAGATGAATGCTTCAAAAACAGAAAAGGGAGCAAAGCTCCCTTTTCTTCAACTATATTAGCGCAAACTAACTCAGCAGATTAATTGATGCTGTTAGTTATGCTTGCTCAAGTATTTCACGTTGTTCTGCAACTTCAATTCTGATATCAAAATCACGAGGTAAGCTCTCATTACTATAATCAAATACGGTCGCTTCAGTTGCGTTTTCAGCGTTTAAATGTGTTTGTTGATTTTGCATAGGTAAATAACCTCTTTTAATAAGATTTACTTAATATGTAATATTATTACGTAATAATCAGCCGAAATTTGGTTTTTTGTGAGGTTTTACGTATTTTTATTTATTTTTGTTGTTTTATTACTTCTTTGGGGGTTGGGTTTAGGGGCTTTAGGTTTACGGGTTTTCATAAAAGAGGGAGATCAGAAAGTAGTTTTTATCGGAGCTTAACTGTTGATAGCAAAGAAAAAGGCGAACCATTGCTGGCTCGCCTTTGAGTTTAATAACGGGTACTCGTTTAGAAAAAACACCTTGGATTTATTGGTAATAGACTCGCTATTGACGGATGCATCCGCCTTGCTAGTGCTGACGTTTTTAGCGTTCAGGCTTTACTGTAGGTTTACTGTCAGCTGAAAGCGCGCGTGCTTTACTTTTCGCTTTCTTTTTTCTTTGATCTTTTTTACTCGCTAAAACAACCGTATTGATAAATTCGGCCGATTTCTGGCTAGGGTTATAAGCGACTTCAATGGTTTTATCGTTATATTCGATAATATCACCGCGGCGAATTTTTTTACGCTTTTGCGTTACGACTTTATTATTTACTAATACACTGCCTTCGCTGATGATGGTTTTAGCTTCGCTGCCACCGCCAACCATATTGGCGATTTTGAGTAATTTATAAAGTTCTATTGGTTCAACACAAATGTCGAAAGTTGAGTGTTCAGACATGCAATACGCCTAATGGTTTTAAATAATAATATGACTAACATTCTAACATGTTTTTGAACAAAGCTTATATTCAGGGTGCGTTATAAAAGTTAGTCACTCGATTTTTTGGGTTTTGTCTAAGCAAAGTTGACGTTAATTGATGCTTACTATTAGCCCCTAGTTAGCGCCTTTTCTTTTTCGCGTTAGTCCCTTTATGGCTTTTATTGTTTCTACTTGGTTTTTTAGTCGCTTTCTTTTTCTTAGCAGCTATAGGCGCTTGTGAAAACTCTTTATGAAACGGCTGCTCTGTGACTACAGGAATAACTTGCCCGATGCTATTTTCAATATTGGTTAATTGCCTGATATCATTTTCTACAACAAAAGAAATAGCCGCGCCACTCTTACCTGCACGAGCGGTGCGTCCAATACGGTGTACGTAGTTTCTCGGATCTTCTGGTAGGTTGTAGTTAACCACCAAGGTAATATTATCAACGTCAATGCCGCGCGCAGCCACATCGGTTGCTACTAATACTCTTAAATTAGCGTCTTTAAAGTTTTGTAACGCTTCTTCTCTAACCGCTTGTGTTTTGCCACTGTGCAGGCTAGCTGCAGTAATTGAGGCTTTTTCGAGGGCGTTAACAATAATGTCTGCGCCATATTTTGTTTTGCAAAATATTAGTACTTTTTGATGCTCTGGTGTTTTTAGTATGTCAAAAAGCAAAGGTACTTTATTTGATTTATCCAGGTGGTAAATACTTTGATTAACCAAGTCGGCAGTCACCGCTTGCGGGGTAATTTCAACTTTTGTTGGTTTGGTTAATATCGCTTGTGCCAGTACTTCAATTTCAGCGGGCATAGTGGCAGAAAATAACAATGTTTGTCGGCTTTTTGGCAGCTTAGCGATAATGTTTTGCACGTCTTTAAAAAAGCCCATATCAAGCATGGTATCTGCTTCATCTAAAACAAAAACTTCTAATGATTTAAAGTGTATATCGCCATTTTCAATTAAGTCTAATAACCTGCCAGGGGTGGCAACTAAAATATCGAGGCCTTGCTCGATAGCGTCTACTTGCGGTTGTCTGCCAACGCCGCCATAAACAACTTTAGTTTTTAGCCCTAAGCCTTCTGCGTAGTCATCAATATTTTGCATGATTTGCGAGGCAAGCTCTCGTGTTGGCGTAAGAATTAACGAACGGGTACTCTTGGTTTTGATTTCAACGTTATTTTGACCAAACTTATTAATAATAGGTAGGGCAAAGGCGGCCGTTTTTCCTGTGCCTGTTTGCGCTATACCTAAAAGATCATTGCCATCAATTAGCGCGGGAATACATGCTTGTTGAATTGGTGTCGGCTGTGTGTAGCCTTTAAGACTAACGCGGTCAATAATTGACGCTAAAAGTGGAAATTCTGTAAATTCTGACATGCTGCCTCGAAATGCTTTACTCAATGGTTGGCTATTCTAACAGAATGCTCACGCAAAGAATGAGAAGTAGTTAACTAATCTGAGCTCAGGTTAACGTTCAGGTTAACTAAGGTAAAAGATGTCTAGGTAGAAAGTACCTAGACATAAATTGTTTAGGCACAAATTATCCGCCAAATTGAAAACGTAAGCCAGCATTAACGGTAAAACCATCGTTTCTTGACCAAATGTTGGTGGTCCATCTACCGCTCGGGGCTTGCTCTGGTAACACTAAAGGGTCTTCCTTGGTTTGTCGCACATTTAATAAGTTTTCAGCATTAATAAAAAAGCTTACTTGTCCGAGGGTGATTTGTCCTAATAACCCTAAATGCCAGTATGCATCACTTCGTTCCCTGTAGGGATTGTTTTCAAGCTGCTGCGTGCCGGTATAGTATGCTTCAAACCCTAACAGGTGACTGCCATGCTCTTCCCACATAACAACAAGCCCAGCAGAGTGTTTAGGGGTAAGCGCTAGTGGCACACGTTTAAAGCCATCATCACTGTTTTTAGTTGCGTTTGTGTATAAGTAACTCCCCGTAAATTTAATATCTTGCCAACGATAGCGCAGTAGTAGTTCAGCGCCATTAATATCACTCTCGCCGCTAGCATTAATTATATGTACTTGTTTATCTGAAGTGCTATTAGCATTATCAATAAGGGCTAATTCAGTAACGTTATCAATACTTGATGAAAATAATGTTAGGCTGGTTTCAACACTGCCAAGTACATAACTTAAATCGATAGACGCGGTAGTTGCTCGTTCTTCGTTAAGGTTTTCAAGTGGTGCAAGGCGAGATAAACCTGCTTCATCAATGTCTTCAATAAATGGTGTTGGTGCGAAAAAACCTTGTCCGTATGCGCCTCTAATTGTCCATTCTTCAGGGCTGTAGAGTAATGATATGCGCGGACTTACTTGTGTGCCATATTCACTGTGCCAGTCAGCACGAGCACTAAGCGACATTGAAATATTGTCACTTGCTTCATAATCAAGTTGCGAAAATAGCCCTGGTACTTGATAAGAGTAATTAAACTCAGAGAAGTTGTCAGATTGAAACCTTTCTGATTGAAGTGCTAACCCAACAAGCCATGCTGTTTGATCTGAATACCCAGATACGCTTGATTCAATTAAGTAACTTTCGTGCTTGTCGTCATCTTTAATTGCCCCAAATACATGCTCGTGCTCTTGGTTCATTGCCGAGCCACGCATATTTAAATTTATTACTTCACCTAAGGGTTGATCATAAATAAAGCCGATATCTGTTCTTAAGGTGTTTTGGGTTTGAGGAAAAGTATTACCGTCAGGCACGGTTGCTTCACCCCAGGTTCCGCCATCTCTTTGCTCTGTCATTGCGCCCAATGTTACGTAAAGGTTGGCGCCATTATCACCTTGCCAATAAAGGCGAGGGCGAACACTCGCTCTTTGATAAGAAGCCATATCAAGCCAACCGTCGTCATCTAAGTCTTGCTCTTCTTGGTTATGAACCCCAGCCGTGATTGATGCGCTTAAGCTTTCGGTTAAAGGTGATGCAAAGTACGAGGTAATATCTTGACCATTTTTAGAAGTGGCATTAACTAATACTTCGCCTTCATATTCATCAGAGGGAGTTCTTGAAATTAAATTGATGACTCCACCTAGTGCAGAGCCGCCATAAAGAGAAGAAGCGGAGCCTTTAATTATTTCAACTGTTGCAAGGTCGGTAGGGGGAATTTGCATTAAACCGATGGACGTTGTTTGACCGCCATACAAGGGTAAACCGTCACTTAAAAGTTGCGTATAGCGTCCATATAAACCTTGCAGCCTAATGTTTGAGCTACCTAAAGCAGGAGAAGTTGTTTGTACTCTAACACCACCGGTTTCTGCCACTAGCATTGAAATATTTCCGGGGCGCATTAATGCTTTTTCTTGTATTTCTTCGCCATTAATAATTTCGGTGCGTGTTGCCGATTCAGTTACTATACGACCTAGTCGAGAGGCTCTAACTTGAATTTTTTCAACCTTATTATCGCCATGTTCATGATGTTCTGACTCTTTATGGTGTTCAGTTTCTTCATGGTGATTATGCGCGTTTTTGTGCTCATTTTTATGTTCGTGATTGTTTTCATTGGCGTAAGCGAACGCGGGTATTAGCAGTATTGCAACTGCCTTTTTTAAATGATTTTTAAACATTATTTCCTCAAATATTACTTCGGTATAGCTTCGATATAGTTTCGATATAGCTTAGGTATGGCTTAGATGTCACCTAGTCATAAATCACCACCAACATATTCATTTATATGGTAATTTATAAGTTACTTTGTTTTGGTGCTAAGCTTTCTTGTACTAAGTTTTCTTGTACTAAGTTTTTATGAGGTAACAATAGGAGGGCGGTAGAGGAAGTCTGACATATAACTAGGCTGTTCAGGTTGTTCCCGATAAATAGCTTCACTTATAGCAACTACTTTAGTTGAGGCTACTTTACTATCAATGTATATCAATAAAGAGCATGCATTAGTAATGCAAGTGCAGTTATTATCACAGCAATTAATACCGCAGCAGTCTTCTTGATGAGCGGTATCAGTTATCGTTGAATCGTAACTTTTTACTAGGTTAGTGATACTAGGAGAAAGAGAGGCAGTGTCAGGTTCGCAAGGTATAGCGGTATTAAATGTTAGAGTTTGTCCAATAAAAGCAATAAGCATGGCTGTTATTATTAACACTTTAGGCACTGCTTTAAACATATAAACCTCTATATAAAATACGGCTAGCATTATAAGAGGTTATTTATAATATGTGAACTGTTAGATAAAAGTTTATGCTCGGAGCTGAGCCTTTAGGTTAACGTTTTTTATGTTAACGCTTTAAGTTAAGGTTTCAAGTTAATAGTTCTTTTCGCACAATTTCAGCGCCTGCACTTAAGGCATTTAGTTTGCCTTGTGCTACTTGATGAGATAACGGTGCCATGCCGCAATTAGTGCAAGGGTAGAGCTTATCGGCATCGACAAACTGCAACGCTTTTCGCAAAGTTGCAGCCACTTCTTCGGGTGTTTCAATGATGTTGCTAGCGACATCAATAGCGCCGACCATAACTTTTTTACCTCGAATCAATTCAAGTAAATCCATTGGTACATGTGAGTTATGACACTCTAGTGAGATAATATCGATACTTGACTGTTGCAGTTTTGGAAACGCTTCTTCATATTGTCGCCACTGTGAGCCTAACGTTTTTTTCCATTCAGTATTGGCTTTTATGCCATAGCCATAACAAATATGTACGGCTGTTTCGCATTTTAGCCCTTCAATGGCTTTTTCTAAGCAGGCAATGCCCCAGTCATTTACTTCGTCAAAAAACACATTAAAGGCAGGTTCATCAAATTGAATAATATCAACCCCTGCGGCTTCTAATTCTTTCGCTTCTTGGTTAAGAATAATGGCAAACTCCCAAGCGAGTTTTTCACGGCTTTTATAATGATCATCATAAAGGGTGTCTACCATTGTCATAGGACCGGGCAGCGCCCATTTTATTGGTTGTTTAGTTTGCTTACGTAAAAATTTAGCGTCTTCAACAAATACCGACTTTTGACGACTAACTGGGCCAACAACCGTAGGCACGCTGGCGTCATATCTATCACGAATTTTAACAGTTTTACGTTTTTCAAAATCAACACCGTTAAGATGCTCAATAAAAGTGGTGACAAAATGTTGGCGTGTTTGCTCACCGTCACTGACAATATCAATGTCAGCGTATTGTTGGTTTTGTAATGACAAGCGCAGTGCATCGTGTTTTCCTACAGCTAATTCTTCGTCTTGTAATTTCCAAGGTGACCACAGGGTTTCAGGCTCTGCCAACCATAAAGGCTTAGGTAAACTACCTGCTGTTGATGTAGGTAATAAGGTGTTGTTGGTCAGTGTTTTCATAATAAATAATACCGTGTATTTAGTTAACTTTTGACTTAGCGCTATAACGATTAAGCGCAGCTATTGGCGTAGTTAGCAGACCACTGCTCAAGTACAGTTTGATAAGGTTTGATGAAGTTTTCTTCAGCAAATTTACCTTGCTCATTCGCTAGCTTGCTGCGCTCTTCTCGGTCATAAACAATTTGCGTTAATGAGTGATCTTGGTTTTTTAAGTTAGGTTGGTACGACTTTCCTGCAACCGCATTGGCATTATAAATTTCAGGTCGATAAATCTTTTGAAACGTTTCCATGGTGCTGATGGTGCTAATAAACTCAAGGTTAGTGTAGTCGTTGAGTAAATCACCAAAGAAATAGAAAGCCAGCGGTGCAACGCTGTTTGGCGGCATGAAATAACGTACCGACAAGCCCATTTTTTTGAAATATTGCTCAGTTAAAGATGACTCATTAGGTTGGTACTCAACCCCTAATACTGGATGTTGATTTTCAGTGCGATGATAGGTTTTGTTATCTGACACACTTAAGCATATTACCGGTGGTTTGTTAAAGTTTTGTTGGTAAGCACTTGAGTTAACAAAATACTGAAAAAGTTTGCCGTGTAGCTCACCAAAGTTATCAGGAATACTAAAACTGCTTTGATTTTTATTATGATTTTGCAGTAATACACTAAAATCATAATCTCGCACATAAGACGAGAAGTTATTGCCAACAATGCCTTCAATGCGCTTGTTGGTTTTATGATCAACAATATTCGTTTTTAATACTTCAATTGACGGAAAGCTCTGTCCGCTGTTTTCAATATCTATATCTACTGAAATAATTTCAAGCTCAACAGAGTAACGATCGCCTTTAGGGTTGTCCCAATTGGCCAGCGCATTGAAGCGATTATTAATCATGGTTAGTGCGTTACGTAAATTGGCTTGACGGTAGTCGCCTCTGGCCAAGTTGGCAAAATTAGTGGTAATACGCGTGCTGTTCGATGGCTGATAGTTTTCATCAAGCGCAAGGCTTTTTAAGGTAAATATAAAATCTTTGTTCATGTTAGTCAGTATCCTATTTGCTGAGACAAAACCAAAAGTTGTTGTTTGCTCTTGCTAGACTATGCAACGTTGCCATTGTGTTTTCGGCGTTGTGCCAGTGACTTATTCAACATTGATTTTCATCTTGTTTGGCCATCTGGCTGTCTAACTTTAGCGGCTGAGTGAATTTATACGTGGATAGCTAGCTGATGAAAAGCGCATTTATTTCACATAGGGTATGAGAAATATTCATGCCCTTTATGTTTGAATGTTCACGCGGGTGTAGGCTATATTAGCTCGCCTGATAAGAGCAAAGTGGTATTTAGCTCTTTACTAACCTTTTGAAAATATTAAGAAGTGAGCTGTATGAGTGAGTTATTGTTGTTAATTATATACTGCGCCATACTCGGTAGTGGTGTGGGCTTTTTAGCTGGGCTGTTAGGTATTGGTGGCGGCTTAGTGATTGTGCCAGTATTGAGCGTTATTTTACTTCACTTTGATATTGTACCCCTTGAGCAAGCAGTAATCGTTGCTATTGCTACCTCATTAGCCTCAATACTTTTTACTTCCACCTCTTCAGCATTAGCACATCATAAACATGGTAATGTTCCTTGGGAAATTGCGCCGTGGATAATGACAGGTGTTGCGCTTGGCGCACTAATTAGTGGCTTTCTCGCAGCGCTGTTACCTGAGAATGTAGTGCGGATAATATTTGCGGTGAGCGTGGTACTTATTGCCTTGAAAATGTTTTACAGTAGTCGCAAAGTAGATGCTCCAATAGAACGTGAAATGCCTAATAAAGCATTGCTAACATTTTTTACCACCATCACCGGTGGTTTGTCGGCCATGATAGGTATTGGTGGTGGTGCATTGTTAGTGCCGTTGTTAACGTTTTTTTCAATCGACATGAGAAAAGCCATTGGTTGTGCTTCGGCTTGCGGTATTGTTATCGCCTTATTTGGTTCAATAGGTTACATCACTTCTGGTAGTTCACATTTCGCTGTAGCAGATGGTTTTGCCGGTTTTGTCTATTTACCCGCTTTATTAGGCATTGTTTGCACCTCTTGGTTTACCGCGCCTTTAGGAGCAAAAGCTACCGCACATTTACCTGTGCCGTTGGTCAAAAAAATATTCGCAGCGCTACTATTGTTGATGGCGGTAAATATGGTAATGCGTTAAGGATAGTAATGCGTTAAGGGTAGTGTAACTACCTGTTTTATTTGGTTATTATAACCTAACATGATGCTGTGGCGGTTATTGTTAGCGATATTTATATCTTGCTGAGATAAGAGTGGGAAACTCCACTCTTATCTTCGTTAAATTTCTTCAACAAACTGATAAATATAACTTAAAATATTTCAATTGCTTTTCACTCACGCAGCCTTAAGCTTCGTGCAATCGATTCACTATTGATAAGTTTCCTCTCCAGATTTTTAAACAAAAATCAGCTGTAAATTATCACAATTACACCAGTGTAACTTTAACTCACAACACCACTCATTTAGTACACCTATAGAGATAACAAAGCACTATTAGCATGACTAAACAAATAAGATAGTTTGTGCTTGTTTCTTATCATATTGAAATTATTATATTTTAGTGGTTTTTTAGGTTTTTTTTACAATAATTAGTAAAAATGCTTGACTTATTTTTGGTGACTACCTACTGTTTGTTGGTGCATTTTTAATCGTTCTAATTTTAAAGGTGAACGTAATTTGAGGAATAAATGCACTTAATCATTCCCTGAAAAATGGGGATGGTAAACCATGAATGACTAACACCAAAAGGTAAATACACATTATGAAAGCAACAATAAAAACGAAAATGAAATATTTAACCGCCTGTATATTTTTAACAGCGGGCGGACAGGCCCAGCTGGCAAATGCTGGAGATATGACAAATTTCTTAGATGCATTACGTGGATTTGAGTCTGGTTTGCCTGACGCTACAGATGCGATTGTTAATGGTTATAAAACTGGTTACAACGATAATACAGCCCGTACATACAGCTACTTAAAAAAAGATGCTCAAGGTAATGATATTCCTGGCCGTATAGATTTGGCTTGTGATGGTAGTGTCGTTGGTGAAACACATTCGGTTAAAAGATATTTCCAAAAGTTAGATGTTGATCGCTTTTATGACAATAATGCTTCTCTTGCCGATCGTAAGCGAATGATCAGAAAAATGCAGTATAGCTCACTCAATGCTTGGGGGTTTGTTGGTTATCAAAATGGCGAAGCAACCCTTATCACCTCTGGTTATTATATTCCTCAAACTGAAGGTGGCCTGAGCAAATATTACTCCGCTCGACCAGCAAGTGAGTGGGCGGCTACTGGTACCGGTCGACAAAGTGAAGCTACATGTACCGGTGTTAAAGAAACGATTCAATTTAGATGGGAAGGTGGCACCGTTGACTTATTAACACCGCAGGTTAATGAGTGGTTAGGTACTTTCAGCGGTAAGAGCGATATTTATCAGTTTGATGATATGCGTATACCAGCAAAACAAGAGCAGATCATTCGCGCGCTAATGCGCTCTAACTATATTAAGTTTCGTGAATTGATGCAGGAACGAGGTAAGGATTGGTCAGATATACTAGGCACAAGCTATGACTATATTCATATTGAAAATGGTCAGCAAGTGACTAAAACTACTACTATCACTATGTCTGGCATAATAGCCGCTACTCACTTACGTGGAGCTTTAGGGGTTATTAATGCTATTTTTGAAGGTACAGATGCGGGTGATGAAACAGGCACAACAGCTGGCTTTTATATGGATATGTTTAAAGGTCATGACACCTTGTTTGATACGCCGAGTAATGACATTATTTCTGGAACGCAGCACCCTGAAATGCTATTTGCTGGCTGGGGTAACGACACCGTCACAACAGGCGACGGTAAAGATCAGATAGTTATCCAGAAAAACGCTTCAGGTAATACGCAGACCGTGATTAATGACTTTGCCCTCGGAACAGATCGTATATCTCTTGGTACAGAATGGACAGGTTCCCCTTTAGCCCAAATGACTATTACCAGTACTAGTGATCAAACAGGTTCGGTATTAACACTTCCGGGTAACCAATCGATAGTATTACAAGGCGTACCTAGCAGTAGCCTACCGACAAATATGGATGATTATATTGTCCATGCAAAAAGCTACGTGCAGGGTTGGGGTGGAACGAGAGAAACCATTACGGGTTTCCGTCCAATGCTTGACAAAATTATTCCAGAAAGACATGTTACTGTTTCCGACTTGAGCGCCTTTGAAAACGCAGCCGGTAACCTAGAGGTAGGCACCGATACTTGGAATACTAAAGAGCTTGTTGGCCTTAAGTTAGCCGACCTAACTGCCGAGATGTTTTCTGAAATGACTGGTGATATATCTCAGCTTGGTGGTATCACTATTCCAGCCAGACCGGTGGTTATTGCTAATGGTGACACTGCTGCAAATGGCGGTGATATGATTAATCTTACTGGTAGCGTATCAGGAACGAGTAATTATGAGTGGACTCAAGTTGAGCCATTATCTCCTAAGGCGACTATTAATAATCCAACGGCATTAAATACCTCGATAATATTACCGACGGTCGGCTCAACAACTGAGTTCTACTTTCAATTAAAAGGAGTTAACGGATTAGCCAGTAATGCCGCTTCTCATGCTGTGCTAGTGAGTGCAGGCACGAATACAGGTAACAACGCACCAACCGCTGTGGTTTCTTCTTCAGCAACGAGTGTGGTTGAAGGTCAAACTGTTAATTTATCAGGTGCTAGCTCTACCGATCCAGATGCGAATACCACATTGAGCTATCAATGGAGTGCCTCACCAGCCAATGCTGGTAGCTTCAACTCACCAACGATTGATAACCCTACATTTACGGCTGCTAATGTTACTGCCGATACCAGTGTGAATATTACGCTAGTAGTTAGCGACGGTGAGCTAAGCGATAGCGCTTCAACTTGGGTAACGGTCACTGACTCTACAGTAGGTAATAGTGCGCCAACAGCAGTAGTTTCAGCGTCAGCAGCGAACGTTGTGGAAGGTAACTCAATTACTCTTAATGGTGCTAACTCTACCGACCCTGACGCTAATGATACATTGACTTATCAGTGGAGTGTTTCGCCAGCTAGTGCAGGTAGCTTTAGTTCATCAACGGCGGCTAACCCAACATTTACCGCAGCCAGTGTCTCAGCAGATACTATCGCTACTGTTAGCTTAACGGTTAGTGATGGAACGCTTAGTGATACTGCATCTACTGCAGTAACTATCACTAATGAAACAACCGGACCAACGGTAACTCCGTGGGTTGCAGGTCAAACAGTAGTGAGCAATGGTGATGTTGTTTCTTACAATGGTTCATGTTTTGAAGCTCAAAATAACCCAGGTACTTGGGAAACACCAACATCTACTTCTACTTGGTTCTGGACTGAAGTTTCATGTAACTAATGTTCACTTAAGTAGTCATAGCATAAAAAAAACAGCGACCTAACAAGTCGCTGTTTTTTTATGGAAGTCGTTTACTGGTAAAAAATAGGGCCACATTTACTTAATTTAGTGTTTGAATAAATGGGCTGAGTGGTTGTGATACTGCTGTATTTTAATTGTCACTTCCTAAGAGGCTGTCGGGAATCGATATTGCTAAGGTCTGTATTTTTTAATAAATTCAGCAAGTTAACCACTAACTAGCAAAGGTAGACCTCAATCAGAGACTGAACGTCGAGGGCTGTCGCCACCGCTATACTAAGCAGATAATTAACCTCAATGGAGTTCAGGAAGGACATTTGTTAAGCCGAGCTCAGGTTATTTAACCCTGCTACGTACGCTAACCTCCCATTTCAGCGTTAAAAGCTAGTTTTGATTAATGATTATAGGTAACCGTTATGAGCTTATCCTGTTAAGTGTATCCAGTGATAGTACTCAATAAATAGGTTAGTAATAGTGATTAAATAAAAAAGGGAGGGTAGTAAACAAAAAAAAGCCAGATTTAGAACAATCTGGCTTTCGGCCTAAAATGGCAATCCATTGCCACGTGTAAATCGTTTAGTTTCGCTGTTGCCAGTGAGGTAAACGATAACTAATCATATGATAGGAACGTGTCAAACCTATCATATGAGAAGAGGGTGGCTTGGTATTATTGTTTTTTAAAACTTAAATAAAGCCTAAATTAAAACTTAATACTTGCACCAAGGAAGTAACGAGTACCAAACTCATCGATACTATGAACGACATTACCAAAGTCAGGTTGGCGTAGAACCAAGGCTTCATTAGTTAAGTTTACTGCTTCAAGTGATATATCAAGGTTATCCATAGCATGCCAAATAACTGAGGCGTCTAACTGACTGTACGCATCATTCACGCTTGCACTGCCACTATTATTGTATTGACGCATAAATTCATCACGGTAGTTATAAGCTAAACGAGCGCTAAAGTTATCGTCTTCATAGTAAGCTGAAAGGTTAAAGGAGTTTTTTGATACGTCATCTAGCGGTACTATTTTACCATCCGAAGTGGTTCTTTCACTATCGGTATAGGTGTAATTACCTTGTACGCCAAAACCATTATCAAAAGCATGTTGAATTTGTAGCTCTAAGCCCGTTACATCACCAGTACCAACATTACGAGAGCGAGTTACTAAACAGGTTTGTGAACATCCATCATAAGGCTCTACCGCAGCGGTCGTTTCAATATAATCGCTGATGTTTTTAATAAAGAAAGTTGCGCCAACAATAGAAGCTTCGTCAAAGTACCATTCTAAACCGATATCGTATTGGTCAGCTTTGTAAGGTTCAAGGTTAGGGCTACCAACAGTGGCTGTAGCAAAGCTAACAGAGATTGTTTCAGCCATTTGCATCGCATCGTAATCAGGGCGTGAAATAGTAGAGCCTGCAGCAAAGCGGAAAATAAGATCGTCAGAAATATCTGCGGCAATGTTCACACTCGGTAAAAAGTTACTGTAATCTTTCTTTCCTTGTGAAGGTAAGCCATCAATACTGCCTTTTGATAACACGTCAGTACCAACATAGCGTAAGCCTACGTTACCGCGGAAGCCATCACCTTCAAAGTTACCTTTTACATAGAATGCGGTAATGTCTTCTTCAATTGAAAATTGGCTTAATGTTGTGGTGGTGTCTGCTTGATTCTGATAAGCATAATCCCATATTCCAGCACCGTCAGCCACTGGGAATGCTGATAAGCTGCCAGGACGTCCTTCTTTACTATGTAAGCCACTCACAAAACCGCCGTTGTAATCACTAAGGTTTAAACCATCAGCGATTGCTTTGTTTACGTCAACATCACGATAATCACCACGTGAAGCAAAGGTTTGACTTTGATATTTTAAGCCGAAATCAAGCGTGGTAAACATGCCTTTATCAAGTTGGTAGGTAAAATCAGATTGAATATAATCAATGTCATTGTCACGAACATAATTAATGTAGGTAAATTCTTGAAAAATATCGAAATTACTATGACTGCTCATGTAGTCTGAATTAGTTGGAATAATTTCAAGGGCACCGGCTACATCATAGGTATAACCGCCATTAGCAGCATTAGTTGTGTCGCCCCACCAAGTACTGCTTTGTAATGTACGTCCTTCAGCGCTAGAGCTACCGGCAACGATACCTATTGACCAATCATTCACGGTATACTCTAGTGTAAAGTTTAATGCATCGGTTTGCATTTCAGGCTTACGTAAAACAGTATTATTAAATAATGGTGGTAATCCTGCGCCATTGGCACCGTTCGTTGTTCCTTGCGTGAGTACACCTGCGTTGTTTGTGGTAGTAGAGTTGCCATCGAGTGTACCAAAACCAACAATACCAAATTGTGCCGTGTTGATATGGTCGTTATTTAACTCGAACAAGTTATAATTTAAGCCTATCAGTAGATTATCTGTCGGGGCGTACTGCACAGTTATTTGACTACTTGTACGTTCTCTATCTTCATCAAATAAAATTGACGACATTGCACCGTAAGAGTTGTGAGATACGCCATTACTATCAGTGAAGCTACCGCTAGGTGTACCAAAGTTTGATAGAGTTTCACGATATACTTTAGATTGTTCATTTGAATAGGCGACTAAGATACCAAAGGTTTCATCGTCGGTTTTCCAGCTACCCAACGCAGAGTATGCAGGGTCCCACTCTTCAGAATTTTCATGGTAAGCCCCCTCAACAGAAGCAAACACAGTACCTGCGTCTAATTCGAGCGGCTTACGAGTTTTTAGGTTAACCGTACCACCGATTGCGCCTTCGTTAACATCAGCTTCGACAGATTTATATAAGTCCATGCCTGAAACTTGCTCTGACGCTAACATTTCAAAGTTGAAGCTACGGTTAATACCACCTAAATCAAACCAACCAACACTGGCAACATTTTGGCCGTTAAGTAATACCATACTATGCTCGGGCGCTGTACCACGTACTGTTACGCCACTCACTTCACCGTAGGTTCTAACCACGGTAACACCAGGGATGCGCTGCATCGCATCACCGATGTTTTTATCTGGAAATTTACCAATATCTTCTGCAGATATAGAGTCTAAAACTGAATCACTAAAACGTTTGCTATTTAACGCTCTAGTTAAGCTGCCGCGTATACCTTTCACCTGAATGATTTCTACGTCACTTTTATCAGCAAGGTTATTATCTGCCGCTTCGGCGGCATAAACATTACCCATGGCACCCGTTAATGCAATAGTGCTAAATGAAATAAAGCGCATCGCGGTATTATTTTTAATTAAGTTAGTTAACTTTTTTGACATACCCTTATCCTCTCTTGTTATAGTTTTTATGTACTTGTTATATTTTTTATTCGTCTAGCTTTTACTTTATTAATAAAATCTTGTTAGTAACTATTATGTAAATCGTTTTTACTAATTAAATAATCAATCATTTTGACTAAATGTCAACCAATTATTAAGAACAATTTATTTTAAAAGGTGTATTTTTCTTCAAGTAACCGTTTTGCAAGCTCTCTAGCGCTAACTGAGCGACTTGAATAAGTACAGACATAAGTGTTTATGGCACATTTTTGACTTAACTCTTTAAGTTCATAGTCTGAACGAAGTGCTAATACCATTAGCTTATTGGTAAATAATTGTTGAGCTTGCTCGATACGTTGAAGCTGCTCTTGCTGAGGAAAAGTTTCTCCTGGTAGAGGATAATCTTCAGTCAAGATAACAAGAGGTCGCTCTATATCGAGTGTTTTATTACCTGCTAGAACTTGAGAAAACTCTTCATAGGGCAGGTACGTTACTTTTGCGTTGGATTGCTGTAATTGTTGATAAAAAACTTGGCTTGCTGGCACAGCGTCATTTGGACCAATACCACGACTATTAACCAGGTTTTCATAACTCGCTGGGTTAACAGCGCAAGTAAAGTAAAATTCTGATTGCCCTAATGGCCATAGTCCTTCATTATTTTTAAGCACGCTAATAGCTTGCTGAGCTGCTTCTTTAGCGACTTTATTACCGGTATCGACCGGCGACTTATTGGTTGATGGTTTATTGTTAACTTTTTGATATTTAAAGCACAAAACATGCTTTAAGGTTTGGTCAATTTGAGCCAAACTCAGCTCACCACTATGTACTGCTTCAATAACACCGTTAATGGTTTCTTGTTGTATTTGCTTATAGGGAGTTGTTTCATTTTCATAATGCTCTTCACTAAGCATAATTAAATGCGCGCCAGCTTTGAGCGCAAGAATAGCGGCTTCACTTGGCGAATAATTTTTTCTCATTGCCCACATATTCATGCTGTCGGTAATAATGAGCCCTGTAAAACCAAGTTCGTCTTTTAATAGTTCTGTTAATATCTTTCGAGAAAGTGTTGCTGGGTATTGAGCATCAATTTCTGGGTAGTTAATATGCGCGGTCATAATGATGCCAACATCATTATTAATTGCTGCAATAAAAGGGGGTAAGTCTTCACTCAGTAATTGACTGGTGTTTTTAGTAACCTCAGGTAAAGAGCGATGACTGTCCGTTGCGGTATCACCATGACCAGGGAAATGCTTTGCGCAGGCAATATTCCCCGTGCGATTAATACCTTGCACTGCTGCTGCAACATGTTGAGCCACATGGCTAGGTTTTTCACCAAACGCGCGTTGACCTATAATCGGGTTATTTGGATTACTATTAACGTCAGCGCAAGGAGATAGCAAGGTGTTGTAACCTATAGCTTGCATTTGTTCGGCAAAAATTTGGTACATATTCGCTGTTAGGTTGGCATCGTTTGCGACCCCTAATGCTAAGTTACCGGGGCCTAAATCAGTCTCTTTGGTTAGTATTCCCCAGGCACCTTCTTGGTCTACTGCAAGTAATAAAGGTGCATCACAAGCACGTAAAGCGGCTTGTTTTTGTAATTGTGCTGATAATATGTTCGCTTCTTTTAAGGTGTTTGCATTGTCATCCGTCAGGTAAAAGCCACCGACATGCATATTTTTCACTAAATCGAGCGCGTACTCATTGTCTTGTCCTGCGAAAGCTAAGACAAAAAGTTGTCCGACTTTTTCTTCAATAGTTAGCGTCGGGATAAGTTGTTCAATTTTTTTTAAGTAACTCATTTTGCATTCCTTAGGCAAAGCGAAGCCCTGTCGCGAGTTTCATGGTATTAAACATGCTCGCGATGTAGATTTTTCGATAACGTTATTGAGCGACTAAGCGGCTATTTTTTTAGCACCAGTAATTAGCGCCACTAAGTCTTCTTTGGTTACATCAGGAACTGCGACATCGGCAACTGAGCTCCCTTGATACAACACCACAGCTCTGTCACAGGTTTCGACGACATGTTGCATGTTATGACTGATCAGTAATACGGCAACACCTTGTGAGCTGATGACCTTGATCAAGTCATTCACTTGTGCGCTTTGTTCAACGCCGAGTGCTGCCGTAGGCTCATCCATAATAACAATATCAGCGCCCCAGTTTACCGCTCTAGCAATGGCTATTGCTTGTCGTTGACCACCTGACAAGTTATGAATTTGTTCACTGTAAGAGGGGATACGTGTATTTAATCGATTTAAAGACTTTCTTGCTCGTTTGGTCATGGTTTTAGTGTCAAGCCAACCTAACCAGCGCAGAATTGGGTTTTTGTGTTTTATTTCTCTATTGAGAAATAAGTTTTGCACAATATCAAACTCAGGAATCATTGCTAAGTCTTGGAATACTGTTTCTATACCCGCGGAGCGGGCATCTTCAGGTGAGCTAATATAAACAGACTTGCCATTAACTTTAATATCACCACCGTCAGGTGCATGAACCCCTGAAATACATTTAACTAAGGTAGACTTACCTGCGCCATTGTCACCTAACAAGCCAACGACTTCACCTTTGTTTATAGTGAAAGTTACGTCTTGCAGTGCATGTACGCCACCAAAACTTTTCTTAATTGAGCTAAGCTCTAAAGCCACTTGATCTAATGCTGATCTAACCATTATTTCGTACCTCTTTAACACCAATAGCAACCGCAACCACCAAAATAACACCGCGAGTAATCATTTGCTCATTGGTGGAAAAGCCTGACAAAATTAGTCCGTTGTTAATAATACCCATTAACCACGTACCTAAAATAGCACCGACAATACAAGCTCTGCCACCAAATAAGCTAGTGCCACCAATGGCTACAGCTGCTATTACCGTTAATAAGTCTGCTTCACCTAGAGTGTATCTTGCGCCATGTAAGCGCCCAGCATAAAGTAAGCCTGCTAATGCGGCGGCCGTTGATGAGGCAATTAAGGCATAAACGCGTATCTTAGTTACTTTTATACCCATAGCTCTTGCAGCAGCAGGGTTACCACCAACCGCTAATAGGTGTCGACCTGCGGCAAGCTTTTTCAAAATGATATAAGCACAGCCACCAATTATTAAGGTCCACAGTAGTAATATTGGCATGCCTAGTACTTTTCCTGAGCCAAAGAAATAGGTGAAGTCTTGATTAATAACTGGAACCGATTCTAAATTGGTTAATTGTCTGGCAATACCGGTGATTATTCCCATAGTACCTAAGGTAATAAGCAGTGACGATACTTGTAGCCGCTCAATTAATAAACCATTAATTAAGCCGACGGTAACTCCCACTAAAAGTGCGCCTAAAACCGCGAGTGGAATACCAGTATGTTGTAATAACAACGCACCTACTAATGCACTTAATGCGACCACCGAGCCAATAGATAAGTCGATATGACCTACGGCTAAGGCAAAGGTTAAACCCACAGCCATAATAGTTAACGGCGCTGTTTGTTTAACAATATTCATAAAGTTGGATAACGTTAAAAAAGCCGTGTCGTGCAAAATAACTGCGAAAAAAAATAAAACGAAGAAGAAGATATAATAAATAAATGCTTCTCGTTGCAAAGCAAACTGCTTCATTTGGTTTAGTGATAACATTTTAGCACTCATAGGGGATCCTTTACTGTTGTAATGCTTGTGTTAGTAATTTCGGTAAAGGCTTTTTAAATGCTTCTAGCCATGCCGTTGTAATGTTTGTTCGAGTAACTTTATCAAAAGGGACAATAGTCACTTGTGCCGCTTGTTGCCCAAGTATTGACGCTGCACCTAATTTAGCCATAGTTGCGCCAATGTCATAAGGTCTATCGGCGACTGTGCCGTATAAATTTCTGTTGGTTGCCATGTCTAATAAGTTATTGACCCCTAAATCATGGGTGATCACCTTAATATCAGGTCTATCTAATGATCTTAATGCTTCTATTACTCCTTCAGCTGCACTATCCCATGAGACATAAATTGCTTCAATTTCTGGATTTTTTAGTACCATTGCTGCGGCAATGTTGCTGGTGTCGCTTTCTTTAACGAAACCTTTCTCGATAACAATCTCTATATTTGGCGCAGCGCTTAACGCTTCTCTAAAAGCACTGTCTCGGTTGTTAGTAATAAAGTAATTAGCATCATGATAAATCATGCCTAATTTACCTTTATCTGACTTACTTGGTTGATTTAGTGCCTCTATAGCTAATTCAGCCGCTGCTCTTCCCATACCAAACATATCATCGGTAACAATACCGACATAATCTTTATGGTGCACAAAGCCTTCAATAGGGTTACTTAACAGCACTAACTTAGCACCGCTATCAATGGCGTTACGGTAACTGTTTTTAGTACTGGTACTATCAACGGAGAGTGACAAAATAATGTCTGGCTTAAGTGCGCTTACATTTTCTAAGTCGGCCACTTGTTTAGCAGGATCGAACTGGGCGTCGGTAACCGCAATAACATCGATGCCAAGTGTTGAAAATGTTTCTCTTGCGCCTTGGTTAACCGCACTAACCCATGAGCTAGAGCCGTGCCATACTAATGCTGCCGTGAGCTTTTTAGTTTTTAACTGCGCTACTTGTTGTTCAGATAAGCTAATATTTTCTGATTTATCTGCATTAGTAATGCTGTTAAAGTCAATTGCTAATGCAGAGGAAGTAAAAGAAATAAGTAAAAAAGCAAAAGCAGTAGCAATGCTTTTACTGACTAAATGGCAATGATTACGACCATGAAAGTAACGTGATAGTGTCATAAATGAACCTGATTTGATTGTTTAATAAACTATATAGTAAAGATAAAAAACATTAAGTCAAATGTTTTGACTTAATGTTTTTTATCTTTTTTGCAGTAAACAAACTAAAAATTTTTAACAAACGGTACTTTATAATTTAAAGTACGTACAATGATCTTGATGACAAATAATTCTCATAGGTGTGTGCTCACTTGAAAGGCTCAAACTCCAAAAAAAATAAAGCCTTAAACTTACGTTTAGTGCTCTCAGAAATAGTTACTCAACGGCCAATTTCCCGAGTGGAGATTTCTCGACGTACGCACCTGACCAAGCAAACAATTACCAACATGGTTGAAGAGCTGCTCGATATTGGCTTAGTCATTGAAGTGGGTATTAAAAAAGAAGGTGCAGTTGGTAAGCCCTCAAAGATGCTCGATCTAAACCCCGAGGGCTGCTATAGCTTTTCGATTCGTATGTTTTTACAAAAGATAGAGCTGGGCATTTTTTCGTTAACCGGCTTAGCGATTGTCAAAATGGAAGCAGAGTATAACCAAGGGAATGAGTTAAGCGTTATTAGTGAGTCATTTAATACACTAATGGCTCAAGCAAAATTAAAAAAATCGCAAATTCTTGGTGCAGGTATTACTTTTGTCAGTAACAAAGAGCACAACCTGTTAACGTATCAAAAAAGTATGGATTTTAAAGTTGCGTTAACAGAAACATTAGCGCTACCAATAGCGACTGAAAATACGGCCTCAGCTTGTGCTGCCTATCAAATGTTATATGGCGAAGCTAAACATTTACACAGTTTTGTTTGTGTGCATATTTCAGATGTGGTTGAAGCAGCGGTTGTTTATGATCGAAGTATATTACTCGGCGCAAATGGCTTAACAGGTGCCATTGGTGAAATGTTTGTCACGCCAGAGACGGATGAAAAAACTGTAGAGCTGGGGCGGTTAAACGATTTTGCTTCACTTAATTCTTTGCAAGCGCATTTTGCCAAGTCGTTTACTAGTCAAGAAGCGTTGATGGAATACTGCTATAACAATCCGAAAGTATTTGAACAGTGGTTAGAAAAGTCTGCCGAGCCAATGCGCATCGCGATACATTCATTGGAAACCTTATTAAACTGCCAAACCATTATTATTGGTGGTGATGTCGACTCATGGTTTTTAGATAAGTTTATTACCCAGCTGCGACCTTATATTCCATCTATTGCCCAATACGGTGATAGAAGTGTTGTCCGCTTAATTAAAGTGCCTAAAGTTGAAGAACTAACCTTAAAAGCGACGGCAACATTACCGCTACATGCCGCTTTATCTATGGGTAATATGCAAACTTTGTCTTTACCACCGTTTAATAGTTTAGAGCCAGTGCAACAACTGATTTATTTAGCAGAATAAATCAGTTGTTGCACGATGGATTAACTTTGCATAACTTGTGTTAGTTATGTCACCAACCATAAAACATCTATTTTTGGGTAGGCTGCTTTAAGATTATTAGCAAGAGAAATAATATGTTGATACGCACTTTTTTTGTCAGTTTAATTTGTACTTTGGTGCTTGGCTGCGCTAGTTCAAGTAACTCGGGTAATTTGTACAACCAAGAAGAAGCTAATGCGATTAAGGGCAAGCACTGGTTAATGATAAACCTTAAACGAGAAGGGGTTTTAGCCACAGACTCTGGATTACAGTATACCGTTTTAGAACCAAGCTCGGGTTGTAAACCTGATCCAGACTATAAAGTAACTGTGCACTATCAAATGTTTTCAGTGGCCTCGCAAAAAATGATTGATAGCAGTTACCAACGCGGAAATCCTGATAAATTTGCTCTCTCTAAAATGGTCAAAGGTTGGCGTGAAGGGGTTCCTATGATGAAAGTTGGTGAAACTTGGGAGTTTTATATACCGTCTGATCTTGCTTATGGTAGTAGAGGTTTAGCGGGCTCAGTTGCACCCAACAGTGTACTGATTTCACAAATAACATTGCTTGATGCCCGTTGTCATAATTAACCACTGATAGATATTAAATTAATTAACTATTTAAACAATAATTTGTATTCAGTTGTAACTCAAAGATAACAAGGGTAGGAATAAATAATATTTTCTTGTATTATTTCAGTCACTTTTTAGGCAGTTGCTTTTGTAGTGTTGTAAGGTTTAGCGAATTAAATCTTCTGTGCGCTACTAAAATCAAGCGATAAGCCATAAGTTAATGTCGTTGGTGTAATGTCTTATCTTGACGTCAATAAATGCTAACGTGGTAAATTTACAACAAAAATAAAATAAGGAAGATTCCCTTGTCATTTAAGAAACTTTTATTAGCAAACTTGCTGGTGACTTTACCACTAACCGCACAGGCGGGTTTATCTCAACAGCAACTTAATAGCTTTGCGTCAGATGCCGAAGTGCACTTTGAAGTGGTAGATAACTTTGTTTTTGGTAGTTCATCTCACAATGGGCGAGTTATTTTAGATAATAAGTCAAAGGTAGCTATTCCTGCTGGCGTCAGTGACTGGGCTATTTACATGCACGTTACTCGTGTTATTGATGAAGAGCAACAAACCGCAAAAGCTCATGGTTTGAATATCGAACATGTGCAGGGTGACTTACATCGCATAGTGCCAACAAAAGACTTTAAAGGCTTAGCCGCAGGTGAAACGCTGGCGATAAACTATAAAGGGGCTGCTTGGATCGTTAGTATGACTGACTTTATGCCAAGAACCTTTATTGTTAGTGGCAAAGCTAAGCCTGCTATTTTCGCGAATACAGATACCGAAGATAGCTTCTCTTATGTTAAACCTATGGTTCGCCCTGAGCAGTATTTACGTTATAACGAGCCAAAAGATTTATTTCCAAAAACGGATGCCGCTTTACGTTATAAAGCTAACTTAGCCGCGCAAGATTTTAGCTTAAGCCGTGAAGAAGTTACCCGTAAAATCATTCCTACGCCGCGCAGTGTTGATCATAATCGCGGTGAAACAACGTTTTCAGACCAATGGCAAATTCGTTACGCAGGTAGTTTAAAAAACGAAGTAACCTATTTACAAGCACAATTAGCCGATTACGGTTTAAGTAAGCTTGATGTACAAGCCGAGCACGTTCCATCAGCTAAAAAACAAGTGCTTTCACTTAAAGTGAATGCCAACTTAAATCATGAAGGTAAGCCCGGCTATAACTTAACGGTTGATAAAAATACTATTGAAATTATTGCCACAGATAATGCCAATGCATTTTACGCTATTCAATCATTACTAAGTTTAATGCCAACGGATAAAAAAGCACAAATTAACTTACCTCGTCTTGAAGTTGAAGATTCAGCGCGCTATGAATGGCGTGGTATGCACTATGATATTGGTCGTAACTTCCATGGTAAAGACAATATTTTAAAGCTGATTGAGCAAATGGCTCATTACAAGCTTAATAAGCTACATTTACACATGACAGAAGATGAAGGCTGGCGTTTACAAATACCAGGCTTACCTGAGTTAACCGATGTTGGTGCAAAGCGCTGTTTTGATTTAACGGAACAAAGCTGTTTATTAACACAACTAGGTGCAGGTCCTCATGGCGATGCCGTTGGTAATGGTTATTTGACTCGTGAAGATTTCATTGAAATATTAAAATTTGCAACAGTTCGCCACATTGAAGTGATTCCTGAGGTTGATTTACCGGGCCACGCTAGAGCGGCAATTAAGTCAATGGAAGCGCGTTATAACAACTTAATGAAAGCGGGTAAAAAAGAAGAAGCCAAAGCTTATTTATTGACGCATCCAAAAGATACTTCTAAATACTTAACGGTACAAAACTATAACGACAACTCAATGGATGTTTGTTTAGACTCAAGCTATAACTTCATTGATAAAGTGCTCTATGAAATGCAGGTCATGTATCGCGATGCTGGCATTGACTTGAAAAAAGTACACTTAGGTGGTGATGAAGTTGGCGCGGGCTCTTGGGCAGGGTCTCCTGCGTGTCAGGCGTTATTTATTGAGCCAGGCAATGGCATATCAGGCGTACAAGATTTAAAAGCGTACTTTATGTCACGTGCTTCTAAACTATTAGCTAACCGTGGTTTAGCGATGGGTGGCTGGGAAGATGGCTTAATGTATAGCCGCACAGCAACCTTTGATCGTGACAGCTTAGCCCCAGATCAAGTATGGGCTAACCCTTGGGATAATATTTGGGAGTGGGGTGTTGCTGATAGAGCATACCGTTTAGCGAATGAAGGTTATGATGTGGTGTTATCTTCTGGATCACATTTATACTTAGATCACCCATATGAAGCTCACCCAGAATCACGCGGTTATTACTGGGCAACACGCTTTACCGACACTAAACGTGTTTTTGGTTACATGCCAGATAACTTATACGCTAATGCTGACTATACCCGTCAAGGTGTTCCTATTGATAACTTAGAAGACTTAGTTGGTCGCGCTATGCCTAAATTAGAAAAGCCAGAAAACATTTTAGGTATGCAAGGCAATGTCTGGAGTGAAACTATTCGTACTGCTGAGCAAATGCAAGAAATGGTGTTCCCAAGAATTATCGCCATTGCTGAACGTGCATGGCACAAAGCAGATTGGGAAGGTGATAAGGTTAATGCAAAAAACAGAAACAAGCAGTGGGCTGAATTTGCCAATGTATTAGCAGCTAAAGAGTTTTCCAGAATGTCGAATAAAGGTATTCATTATTACTTACCTATTCCTGGTGGCGTGATTAATGATGGAAAATTATCAGCAAACGTTGCGCTACCTAGCTTTAGTATTGAATACAGCTTAGATGGTCAATCGTGGCAAAGTTACCAAAGCCCAGTGACGGTAAAAGGTAATGTATGGCTGCGCAGCAAAGCGGTAGACGGTCGTGTTAGTCGTGCGACAGAGGTTGTAGATAAGTAGCCTTTTTAAATGGTTCATTGAAGTTATTCAGATAGATAACTCTGCCTCGCTCAAAGAGCAAAGTGGTTCGCCACTTTGCTCTTTTTTGATCTATCAAGGCAAAGCTTTTCTAATCAAGCGTTAGATATTGAAGCATCAGCTAATCAGGCTCATTTAAATTGCGCTCGTTGTTATCGTAAGTTGAATATTTAAAGGTGCTCAACTAAGGTTAACTAAGTAGCTGCTCTCAAAGCTTTTTATTGAAAAATATCAGCCATTTTTACGGGAGCTTATTAATATCAATCACTGATTTTTATTTAGGTTTTATACTAAATACAAGTTTGCATACAGTAGGTAAGTTTATGGTTAGAAAAAGTTGTTTAACACTAAGTGCTATATGCCTCTATGTGAGCACAGCCTATAGCCACGAATTTACTGCCACCGTTGTTAATGACGCGAGTAATGTTGTTTCTGGTGGTGTTAATGAAACCTCTGCTGTGAGAACTTTAGTTAATGCTAGCGCATTGTTTAATTTGTCTGAGCATTATAGTTTTTATGCTGATGGTGCTTTACTTAGAGGGGATGATGGCGGTTTAGACACTGGCGCTATTCAAGCTTACTCTAATATTGACGAAGCCGAATTTGAAGATATTTATGAAGTTTGGTTTGAAGGAAATTATCAAGAGCAAGGACTACGTTTTAAGTTAGGTCAAATAGATGCTAATAGTGAGTTTGCCTTTATTGAGCATGGCGGCGAATTTATTCATTCATCAATGGGCTTTACACCAACGATTGCATTTATGCCAACCTACCCAATGCCGACGCTAGCAGGCGCTATTAATTGGCAAGCAACGGAGAGTGGTAATATTGCTTTTGGTTTTTTTTCTGATGATTCAAATGAATTTGATGAAGTTTTCTATATTGCAGAGTGGGCTCAACGCTTTAACAATGTTGTCGCTAAAATAGGTGTTTGGCACCAAACTGGCGATATAGAAACCTTTACAGTAGCAAATCATAAAGAGGGCACTGAGGGGGCTTATATGATTGTTGAGGGCTCGTTAGATAATCATTGGCTTTCTTCTCAATCATCATCGTGGTTTGCGCAAATGGGTTATGCAGACGATGAAGTGAGTGAGTTGAACTTTCATTTTGGCGCAGGTATCGCTTGGTATGCTCCATTTAACAGAGCAGGAGATAAGACAGGGATTGGCGTTAACCATGTATCAACGAGTCATTATTTACATAATGAATTACAAAAGTCCGAAACAGCTTACGAAGTTTTTTATCGTTTTCAAGTCAATGATTACCTCGCTTTTAAGCCAGATATTCAGTACATCGTTAGTCCCGCTACCGATAAAAGTTTAGACAATGTCTTGGTTGTAACCCTGCGTACTGAGATAACTTTTTGATGCTCTTCGCTAGTGATTATTAAACCGCTCTTTGGACTTTTTAATAATCATCGTACTACTCCTGTATTATTTATATTTATTTGATATTGTTGTGGTTATTTAAACTATGGCAAAATGCATTGAAAGCTAATGCTCGGCAATGAGCCCAGCAATAAATATTATGATAACAACGGAGAGTTAGATGAATATCGCAGCATTTATAATTGCATTAATAGGCGCACTTGTCGTTTTTGGTGGCTTTTTCTTTAGTAAAAGGCTTGAATCAAAAGTTAAATCTGGTGCTTTAAGAGTTACCTCAGCGATTGGAGGGTTTCTTTTGATCCCTTTAATAATTACTGCCACAGGATTACTACCAAGTGACTCAGTGCAAGCTGGAAAGTATTTTTTCTATATTATGATTATTGGGATTATTTTGTCATTAATTTTTGGTAGAAAGAAGTCAGTAGCGAACTCGTAACATTTGAGTATTAATAACTTATCACACTAATCACGACCTAATCACGATACATTTTTTTAAAATAAGAGCTAAGGCACAGTAACGGTTTAGCTCTTTACACCTCTTCATTTTTTAGCAAGTAACTGTCTTATTTTTCACTGGAATTAGATAAAAGTCATATTGTGTCTAAACTTTATTGGATAGTAAGCGGTCTGAACTTGAGATAAACCAAATTATTCAACAAGTGAGTTTATACGTTATTGTCAATAACGAATTAACCATCGACTAACTGAGAGGGTATGACTTAATGAGTAAGAAATTAACTACCGCAGCAGGTTGTCCTGTTGCTCATAATCAAAACGTTCAAACAGCAGGAAAGCGTGGTCCTCAACTGCTACAAGATGTATGGTTTTTAGAAAAAATGGCGCACTTTGATCGTGAAGTGATCCCTGAGCGCCGTATGCATGCAAAAGGCTCTGGTGCTTATGGTACATTTACAGTTACCCATGATATTACGCAATATACTAAGGCGAAAATATTTTCTGAAATAGGAAAAAAAACAGATCTATTCGCGCGTTTTACTACCGTAGCAGGTGAGCGTGGCGCTGCCGATGCAGAGCGTGATATTAGAGGTTTTGCCTTAAAGTTTTACACTGAAGAAGGCAACTGGGATTTAGTGGGTAACAACACACCAGTATTCTTTTTACGTGATCCTTTGAAATTTCCAGACTTAAATCATGCGGTAAAGCGTGATCCTCGCACTAATATGCGAAGCGCTAAAAATAACTGGGATTTCTGGACCTCATTACCCGAAGCGTTACACCAAGTCACTATTGTTATGAGCGATCGGGGCATACCGGCTACTTATCGTCATATGCACGGCTTTGGCAGCCATACTTTTAGTTTTATCAATGATAATAACGAGCGCTACTGGGTTAAGTTTCATTTCAAATCACAGCAAGGAATTAAGAACTTATCTGATGCAGAAGCAGGGCAAGTGATAGGCAATGACCGTGAAAGCCACCAACGTGATTTACTTGAAAGTATTGATAATAAAGACTTTCCTAAATGGACGTTAAAAGTACAAATTATGCCTGAAGCGGATGCGGCAACGGTTCCATATAACCCTTTTGATTTAACTAAAATATGGCCGCACAAAGATTATCCATTAATTGAAGTCGGAGAGTTTGAGTTAAATCGTAATCCAGAAAACTTTTTCGCAGAAGTAGAGCAGTCGGCGTTTAATCCTGCCAATGTAGTTCCTGGTATTAGTTTTTCACCCGATAAAATGCTGCAAGGGCGTTTATTTTCATACGGTGATGCTCAGCGTTATCGCTTAGGCGTTAACCATCAACATATTCCAGTGAATGCTGCGCGTTGTCCTGTTCATAGTTATCATCGTGACGGCGCTATGAGGGTCGATGGTAATTTTGGTGGTACTGTCGGTTATGAGCCAAATATTGAAGGCGAATGGGCAGAGCAACCTGAAGTTGCTGAACCAGCTTTAAATTTAGATGGAGCAGCTGCTCACTGGGATCACCGTGAAGATGACGATTACTTCTCACAACCTGGGGATTTATTTCGCTTAATGAGTGCAGAAAAACAAGCGATTCTTTTTGATAATACTGCGAGAAATTTAGATGGCGTACCTAAAGAAATCCAATTGCGCCACTTAAAGCACTGTTATAAAGCAGACCCTGCTTATGGCGAAGGTATTGCTAAATTACTGGGTATCGACGTGAGTGAATTTAGTTCTTCATAAGTTCGCTTAAGCTAGTTTTCTAATTAGCAGTTAGATGACCTGAAATAATGGCGCATATAGCGCCCTTATTTCAGGATGATTTGTTATTGTTTTATCTAAAACTTGGAATTATTGCAGGAATACCCGGTAACAAGCCCACTGCAGCCATTACTCCTGTTAATACCACAAACATAATACCTGGTAGTATCCAGCGGCTCATCTTACTTAACTCTGAACTACGCTCTTTACAACCAATCAAACCAAGGTTATCTAGTAACATCGTTAATGACCAACCAAAAGCGGGATTAACAAGCGCAGAAGAAAACACCACAATAGCTGCAGATTGAGTTGTTTTACCTTCTCGGGTCATTTCCATACCTGCTTCAAGTAACGGGATAAATACGCCAACTACTAAGGCAACACAAAGTACAGGTTGCCAAATAGCTAAATCCATTGGGTAACCCCAAATAGCGGCAATAATACAAAACAACGCAGTAAGTATTGCGCCAGCAGGAATAGGGCGTTTAGCGATAGCGGCGGGTACGATGTATGTGCCCCAAGATGAGGTGAAATTTGCTCCACCTAAAATAGAACCAAAAGTTTGGCGAATAGAGGCGCTGGTCATGGTATCGTCAATATTCATTTGTACTTTTTCAGTACGTGCAGGATAACTAATTTTTTGGAATACTTGGTGTCCTAAAAAGTCAGGAGACCACATTGCAACCGCTAAAATAGCAAAAGGTAATACCACAATAAAGCTTTCTAATGTTGGTAAACCTAACATCCAGCCAGTGTTTTCACCCCACCAATACATCGGGTTCATATTAGGTAAACCAGGACCTGTTTGGAACTCAAAAGGTGCGCCCATTGCAAAGGCAATTGTTCCCCCTAACAAACAACTTAACGGTACTGCTAGCCAGCGCTTTCGCCAATGTTCGAGTAAGGCGTATAAGATTATGGTGCAAAAAATAACGGCAAAGGCTATATAGCTCATTTCTATACTTTCAGCCCAAGCGAAGAGCTTTTTTACTTGAGAAATGGTGCCAACAAACCCAAGATATAATAGTAAGCCGCCACAAACTCCCTTGCTGGTGAGGTTTGCCAACATACTGCCGCCTTTACTTATCGCTAAAATTAAACCAAACGCACCTATGAGCAAACCAAAGGCCATTGGGTGGCCACCTGCAGCAACGACAATAGGGATAAGCGGAATTAATGGACCATGTGTACCAGCTAGGTTCGCGGTTGGTAAGATAAAGCCTGAAAAAATAATTATAAAAAAAGCGACAATGAGTAACTCATAACGGACATTTTCTAATATAAACGCTTCACCTAAACCTAGTGGTCCAGCAAAAGTTGCCGCAATAGCACCGACCATAACTACTTTACCAATGGTTGCTGCCATTGCAGGGATGGTGTCTTCTAGCTCAAAACGATAGTCTCTAAAAGGAAGATTAGGCCGCCAGCGTTTAGGTGACATTATTTGTAATTCGTGCTCTAAGTATTCTTCACGTGAGTTAAAGGCTGAACTTGGTTTATGTTGTTGTTCGTAGCTCAACTCATTAGTTTGCTCATGAGCACTTTCTTGAAGCTTATCTTTTACTTCGTGTACAGGTTTAGAAGTATTGCCCATTTTTATTCCTATTATTCACCCACTACAAAGTGCGGTTTCATTTAAGTAACCGACATTTTATCTTAAGCCCTTAACGAGGGCTAACCACAAACGACAAGTTATACTAGGCAATTAGTCTAGGATTAAGCGCAATGGCGCTTAAAAAGTGAGCTTTTACTCTATTTTTGAAAATTACTTTGTTTTAGCGATATTTTCATAAAACATTCTCTGGTGTTACATCAAGTTTAGTTAATGCTATTATTAGCGAAGCTATAGTGACAATTATAAGCGGTAGTTATAGCTAAAAAATTGACGATAATATTGCTAACATAAACCTGAGCACATTATTAATCAGCCTTCATTACTAAAGAGAATACGCACTTGGCCACTCCTATTGATAACAAAACCCTGAATGACATTGAGCAATACAACATTGAAAATCGCTTTCAGTATTTTCTTAAAGAGGTAAACCAAAATAGTGAGCTGTGGATCCTTGCTGATGAACACGGTTGTATGATGTTAAATAGTGATGATGAAGACTGCGTTCCTGTGTGGCCCAATCAAGAATTTGCCCAAACTTGGGCAACAGGTGATTGGGAGTTATGTAGTGCACAAGCAATTAGCCTTGATGTTTGGTTAAAACGTTGGACTCAGGGATTAGAAGAAGATGAATTATCCGTAGTAGTTTTTCCTAATAGCAATGAAGAGGGGGTAATACTTTACCCGACTGAACTTGCTGATGAGTTAAATAAGAAAGCACAAAAATTAAAAAGAAATAACTAAAAAATTTATTAAAAAAGCACTTAAAAGCAACAAGTAAGGTCGCTCACAATGAATTCTGTGGCAAATTAGTGTTGTTTTTTTTGTTTTGTTTATGCTGGTACATACGCTGATCGGCGAGTGATAAACACTCTGACTGGTTTAGTGTTTCAAAACTGGTGGCAATGCCAAAACTGAGGCTGGCCTGTTGCCAGCCACTTTGTTGTAGCTCAGTTTCACTTGCTAGTAGTAACTCCGATATTTGTATCAATAATGACTCCGTGTCTTGTGCGTTTTTTATCTTGACTACCCAAATAAATTCATCACCACCACAGCGGAAAATAGTGCCTAGCTCTGCTAAGTTTTTCTTCATAATTTGTGCTGCTGCAACCAAGTACTTATCTCCAGTATCATGGCCTAATCTATCGTTAATTTCTTTAAAGTTATCGAGATCAATAAAAGTTAAGCTGTAGTGTCCTTGTAAATTACCTAACATTTCATTTTGCGCAAAACGATTGCCTATTTGTGTTAACGGGTCAACGCGGGAGGTTTTGTAACTGCGGTTAAACTCTTTTTGTTTTATTTGCAGCCACTCTGCTAGCGCAAGAAGAATACACAAACAATCTAGTGCTAAAGCTATTTGCACAATTAATTCGGGGTAAATATACCAGTCAATATTATAGGCATGAGATAAAACATATACCGCTAACGTTAGTCCATATAAAAGGTTACCGATTAAGTAATACTTAGCGGTAAAGTCTCTTTTACGTAACATAAAAATACCAGTACTAATGGAAAGAGGTATCCAAATAGTGGCGATGATGTGCGAAATGAAATAGCTTAATGTGAACGGGACAAAAGGCATTAACAGCCCTATCACAACGCTAAAAATGGATAAGTAATTAAATAAGTTAGCTAATCTTGGGTGCTCTTGCTTACAGTTGAACAGCAACTTGGTGAATTGACTGGCTGCGGCAATAGCAAAAGGGAACAATATCATGCCGCTATACACGGGATTAAATGACGTTATTGGCAATAGATACCCTAAGCTCCCCGATGCAGCGAACCAGCCTATGCCATGTAAACCAATATAACCTGCACATGCTAAAGTGATAATATATTTAGTGTTAAGGTAGGTAAAAAGAGCTAATAAAGCTAACGTTATCATTACCGTGAATGCTATTGAGGTAATATTGTTTATCAAAACCTGCTTTTTATAAAAGTTAGCCTGATTATAAATATTGATCACTGCTGGGGTTGGAAACACTTTAGCTTGAATATAAATCCAAAGTGTACCGCTTTGTGAGTCTGCTAGCGGTAAAGAAAAAGTTTGTGAATGAGCCACCTTAGGGTTTTCAGTGCCAATGTGACCAAAATCTTCTAAGGGTATTACTTTACCTTGCTCGGTTTGCCAGTAAGCTTGACCAATATCTAAGTAATTGACATGAAGGTTCACAAACCATGTGTTATGGCTATTTGCTGTGTTTATTACTTTAATTGCCGTTATAAAAGCACCACGCCCCCCTTGTGATGATGCTACAGGGGCAGCATTAGTAAATAAATTTGTTAATTCAGTAAAACTCTCAGGAGCACTGCTATCATTGACAGGGTACCAGAGGTTATGTTCGTTTAATGTAACTGTGTTGATACCATCTAAGTGTGCTGTAGAAGCAACATTGTTAGCATGAATGTAGTTAGAAAAAACGAATAGGGTAAAAAGTAATATGTTTTTTATCATCAAAAAGTAACTTGTTTAAAACACCAATAGCAAGCGAATGAAATAGGAAATAAATATTTATTTAATTATTATAGCCTTATAGTTAAAAAAAACTTTTTTTTAGTGAAGTAAAGAAAAAAACAATGATAAAGCTCTATACGGGGTGATCGAGTAGGTTAGTGAATGTGTTGTAATCTACAGTCATTACCTTGTTGGTGTCATGATAGATTAGCTCAATACGACTATCAGCTATGCTAGCAATATGGTTGCAGTTAAGCTCTTTACCCGCTTTATTAAAGGAGTAGCTCCCTTGTTCGGTAAGCACCATACCTTTTATGCGATTCACGGTTAATGTCGATAAAAATAAGAAAAAATTTTGATGATTAAAAATATAGCGATTTGAAAAAATCCAGCCTTTACTAAAAAAACCTTCCCCTTGATTTGTTAACTCAATAAAACCATGCACTTAATTACTACTGCTTTATCTTTGATTAATAGTGAGTGTAACTCATCATCCATGGCTTGTAGCTCTGGCTCGACTATGTGTTATAGAGCCAAGCAAAGAGCTACGGAATAGCATGGAATGACTCAATGCCGCTGTCTGACTTACCTTTACCCAAGCATAAGTCTGTTAATTCTTTTTTGAATGTTTCCAAGATTATAAAGCAGAACTGGTATTTTTGAGTTTTAAAGTACAGTTTCCTCCTTTACTTAGCTCATCACACTCAAGATAGAGCTCAGGCTCTTTGAGTGATGACAGTAAGCTTAGTTCAGCGATCATATCTACTCCCATGCTTACCCGCCAACCCTCAACTTTTTTAGCCTCTGCAATGACTGGACTACTATTAACATGATTCTCTTGAGAGAATAAAAAAATCACCAAAAAAGAAAGTAACACTACTGATGCTGCTATAGCGAATGGTGCAGTGCGTTTAGTTTTTTGGTATTGATTGTTTTTTGGGGGGCTAAGCTCTTTACTGTTAGCTTTGAAATAATGTTTGTCAATGCTAGCAACCTTTGCTTGTAAATCATCATCGAAATTTGAGCTAAGTACTGAATCAGGAAATCCACGCACTAAAGTTTTTAGATGCTTAAGCTCATTAAAAGCCTTTGAACAAGTGGGACAGCTTTCAATGTGTTTAATGCAGTTTTTATGAGTAGCAACATCAAGCTCATTATCTATAAGATCACCTAGCAGCTCTTCTATCTCAAAGCATTTCATCGAATTTCTCTTTTAATTGGCCAATCATTTTATTTCGCGCGGTATTAATTCTTGAACGCACAGTACCAAGATTAATGGCTAATATTTCACTAATTTGTGCGTAAGTAAATGCTTCTTTATCACATAGAAATAAAATTTGTCGTTCATCTACACTAAGGCTACTCAAAGCGAGATTGTAATACTTAGTCATGTCGTTATTGTCTGGACAATCATTAACAGGCTCGCCAGAAAGCACCTCTTCATTGCTAAGGTCAACAGATGATTGTGGCCTACGCGATTTAGTTCTAACGTAATTTAAGACAATATTTCTTGCGATAGAAAAAAGGTAAGTAGAAAATGTAGATTGATGACGGAAATTATCAGGCTTTTGATATAGCTGAATAAACACTTCTTGGCATAAATCTTCTGCATCTTCTAACTGGCCCTTAAGTTGAAAACAAATGAAACCAAACATTCTTTTTTTATAACGCTTTACTAGTAAATCAAAAGCAACCCTTGAGCCAAGTATAAACTGTTCTATCAACTCTTCATCGAGTGGCTTTTGTTGGCGTGATTTGCTGGTATCGATACTAACTACATTTACTTTGTTTAATACCGAACTCATAAATTATTTTCGGTTCTATTGTCAAAAAGATCAGTAACGGGGGTATTTTTATCTACTATGTAAAAAGCTAAATCGTTAAACCAAACTTGACCACTGCCAACTAGGAGTACACCAAAGATCATATTATCGGCATTTTGGGGAACGTCTAATACTATCGCATATTCTTGCCATTCAGTTGAACCGGTAACTTCTCTGCCGTGCATATTATCAAATGCTAAGGTATTTTTGCTAAACCGGCGGTCTTTCCTATTCTTGTTAAAATAACCCGTAGACTTAGGCTTTTGGAGTCTGTCTTTTTTATAGATACCTAGAAAAGCTCCGACTTCTCCATCAGTAGAGCTCGTTTTAATATTCACTGTCAGTTTAAGTCGTTTTCCTTTGAAATTGTTAACGCTAGCTGAACTTAGTAGAGCAACATAATCTGATTCATCAAGAGAATCTTTTTTTGACTTTATATATCGTGAGGCATTGTCATTAAAGGTGACACTCTTATCTATACCCGAGGTGTAGGCATGTGGATTACTTCCTCCTTTATATAAGCTCTCTAGTAAAGTATCGCTGGCAAATAAAGGCATTGATACTATTAGTAGTATTATTGTTGCCACCGTATATAGCATTATGTTTCTCATCTCGTATCCTTTCGTATTTAATTGTTATTTATAGGGTATGTAACCATGCTGAAATAAAAGTTCATAAATAATCCAAAAAATTTAAGTATCACAGTTTTTTAATTGTTTAAAACTTTATCAGGAGGGGCGTGATGGTTGAGAGTACAATCTAGCCATTGAACAGTCTTAATTTTTTGTAAAAGCTGTTCGTTCGTATCGAGTAGTTCAATTCGACTTTCGGTTAAATCATCTACCTGCTGATAACTGATGTCAGTTCCCACTTTGTTTAACGCATAGGAGCCTTGTTCGGTGATAACAATACCTTTAATACGGCTTATACTAAAAGCGTTAACTAATATCATCAAAGGTTCATAGTTGAAAGTAACAGCATTGGAAAAAATCCAGCCTTTACTAAAAAAACCTTCCCCTTGATTTGTTAACTCAATAAAACCATGCAACTTGATTTGTTGTTGTATCTTTTTCTCGGTATCAGTACTGACGTCTGTCGTCTTATCAATATAACTCTCCTCATTAATATTAACTCCAATGGTAACGTTGCTAAGTGGTGAGAAAGCACGCTTCGTATTGTTTAATAAATATTGTTGATGTTTACCTCCTGCTGCGTCTTTAACGGTTACCTTTTGTAGGTCGCCCAGTGCAATTTGCCCATGGCAGATTAAATTAAGAGGTTTATCGTTGAGTTTGCTCAATGCTATAAATGAAGTTAAGTTTTCCCTGTCTTGTTCACTGTAAAGCTCAGATTTGGTGCCAATAATAATATCAGCAATATTGAGCTGCTGGACGAAAGATGGGTGTGAGGTATAGCGCACATCGCTAAGGTTTCTTGCATCAATTAAGCATAGTATTGATTGTAATGAGATTAAGTCTTTATACTTACCGCTGGTTAGCACCTCAACCACTTCTTTTGGGTGGCCTAGCCCCGTAGGCTCTATAAGTAAGCGATCAGGTTTTGCTTTAGCGATGAGCTGATTAAGTGCAACTTGCATTGGTACCCCAGAAGCACAACACATGCAACCACCAGGTACTTGGCGAATAAATACGCCATTTTTTTCATTATTAGCTTTATTGTTTTTATCACTATTATTAGTTAATAGCTCAGCATCAATGCCTACCTCGCCAAACTCATTTACTAATACCGCCCAATTTTCATGCTCGGGTTTATTAGCCAGTAATTGTACGATAGCGGTGGTTTTTCCTACCCCTAAAAAACCGGTAATAAGGTTGGTAGGAATTGCTGATATTTTAGGAGTTAAATTTTTGAACATAACAGTCTTTAGTGATTTTGAATAAAGTAGAGTCATGGTGATAATACAATATTCATGAACTAAAGGGGGGACTCAGGCTTTTCTAGATGAATTATTTAGGTTAGTCGATATAGTAAAGAGAAAATCTAGCATTATCTGAGCAATGTTAAGTTAAAAGTAAATTATTTGTTACAAATTTATTTACTTTATGGTGTTATTGAAATTGCTAGTATAACTTTTTTGTAATACTTTCGAGTATTGCTTACTTTATAAGGATATAACATTGATAAATAAAACCTTACTTAAGAGCGTTATTTTAGCCTCTGCAATCACCTCTTTTATTACTTATGCGACACAAACTGACCCTTACCTTTGGCTTGAAGAAGTCGAAGGTGAAAAGGCACTTAATTGGGTTAAGGAGAAAAATAAGCGCTCTTTAGCGCATCTAAAGTCTCATGAGAGCTATCAAGGTGTTTATGATAATACGTTAGAAATAATGAATGATAAAGAGCGCATCCCCTATGCAAGAGAGCGTGCAGGTTTTTATTATAATTTTTGGCGAGATGAAAACCATGTGCGCGGGATTTATCGACGAACTACGTTTGAAGAATATCAAAAAGCATCACCTAAGTGGGAAACCGTACTGGATATTGATGCGCTAGCTAAACAAGATAATGAGAACTGGGTTTACAAAGGTATGAATTGTCATAAACCTACCTATCAGCGGTGTTTAGTCTCTTTATCACGCGGTGGTGCAGATGCAACAGTGATTAAAGAGTTTGATGTCAAAACTAAATCATTTGTAAAAGGGGGCTTTAGTTTACCTGAAGCGAAAAGCAGCGTTTCTTGGCATAGTGAAAATAAGGTATTTGTCGGTACCGACTTTGGTGAAGGCTCAATGACGGACTCTGGTTATCCTGCTGTTGTAAAAGTATGGCAACGTGGGACAAAGCTTGAAACGGCCAAAACACTCTTTGAAACCGATAAAACATCAATAGCAGCAGGCGGCTCTACTGTTTACGATGGCGATACACCGCATCATATCATTTCTGAGGCTACCAGTTTCTATACTCGTAATGTGTTTGTCATCAATAATGGTAAATTAACTAAACTTAATATTCCTGAAGATGCTTCTGTTGTTGGTTTGAATAATAATAAAATATTTGTTCAGTTGAAGTCGTCTTGGGGGGATTTTGTACAAGCTGAGGTTATTTATACCGATATTGATTCTTTAATTGTTGGTAAAGCAACGTTTACCAGCTTTATAAAGCCCACTAAAACGATATCAATTGAAGGGTTAAGTTTTACTAAGTCAGCCATACTCGTTACTGTGATGGATGATGTAAAAAACAAATTATACCGTTATCGTCCAAGCAAGAACGATCAATGGCAAGTTGAACAGGTGAATTTCCCTGAAAATGGCTCTATTACGGTGTTTAACACTGATACTGCAAAAGATGACTTTTTTGTTAATTATACAGACTTTTTAACTCCATCAAGCTTGTATTTAGTTAATGGCAATGACCTTGTTATTAATAAGCTTAAAGGGGAGAAATCCCACTTTGATGCTGACAATTTTGTTGCTAAACAACACTTTGCAACATCAAAAGATGGCACTAAAGTGCCTTACTTTATTGTGCACGATAAAAACATCAAGCTAAATGGCAAGAACCCGACATTATTATATGGTTATGGCGGTTTTGAAGTATCAATGCAGCCTTATTATTCTTCAGTTACAGGAAAGAATTGGTTAGAGAAAGGCGGTGTATATGTTATGGCTAACATTCGTGGTGGTGGTGAGTATGGTCCAAGTTGGCACCAAGCAGCACTAAAGCAAAATCGTCATAAAGCCTATGAAGACTTTGAAGCCATTGCAGAAGATTTAATAACGCGTAAAGTTACTTCACCTAAGCATTTAGGGATTCAAGGTGGCAGTAATGGTGGTTTACTTGTTGGTGCAGCCTTTACTCGTCGCCCAGATTTATATAATGCGGTAATTTGCCAAGTGCCATTACTGGATATGAAACGGTTTAATAAATTGCTTGCGGGCGCAAGTTGGATGGGGGAGTACGGAAATCCAGATAATGCTGATGAATGGGAATATATTAAAACCTATTCGCCTTATCATAACCTAAAGAGTAGCGTTAACTACCCGAAAGTATTCTTTACTACCTCGACCAGAGATGACCGTGTTCATCCTGGGCATGCGCGCAAAATGGTAGCCAAAATGGAAGATATGGGGCTTGATGTTTTATATTTTGAAAATATGGAAGGTGGTCATGCCGGCGCAGCAAATAATGAGCAACGCGCTATGGTGAGTAGTTTAAGCTATGCTTATTTGATGGATCGACTACAGTAAAGCTTTAATCACCGATATTAGTGATTGTAATAAAAAGGGAATAGTTTAATCACTACTCCCTTTTTTGTGGGTTAACCTCTAACTTTATCCTGTATTACGCATACCGGTAGCGATACCCGTCATACTTACCATGAGCAGCTGCTCACACAATGGGTGTTCAGGTTGTTTACGTAGGCGTTTCAATGCTTCAATTTGTAATAAGTGCAACGGTAGTAAATAAGGCTGTCTTAACTGGAACGAGGTGAGGTTCCACTGATCACTTTCTAAGGTTTCAGTTTGCCCTAACAGTTTAAGTACTGTTGCTTTATCTTTGGCTAATTGTGAGCGTAATTCATCACCCATGGCTTGTAGCTCTGGCTCCACTAAGTGTTGATCGTACATTTTAGAAATACGACTGTCTGATTTCAAATAGACCATTTCGGTTAGTGAAACACGGGCTCTAAAGTAAGGCCAATTTTCTAGCATATCTTGAATGGTATAACTTTGTTTTTGTCCTATTTCTTCAATCGCTTGTCCAAAACCAAGCCAACTTGGTACCACTAAGCGGTTTTGGCTCCAAGCAAAAATCCACGGAATAGCACGGAGTGATTCAATACCGCCATCGGACTTACGTTTACTTGGGCGTGAGCCAAGCGGTAATGATGAGAGCTCTTGCTCAGGGGTTGCTTGTCTGAAGTAAGTAACAAAGTCTTCTTGATCACAAATATAGCTACGGTAAATGTCACAGCTACGTTTTGCCATGTCATCCATCAAACTGCGCCAAGAATCTTTCGGAGCCGGTTGCGGTTTGACTAAACTTTCAAGAATCGCGCTGGCATATAAATGTAAGCTACGTACTGCTAAGTTAGGTAAACCAAATTTAAAGCGAATAGTTTCGCCTTGCTCGGTGACTCGTAAACCACCTTCTAACGTACCTGGAGGTTGCGATGCAATCGCAGCATGTGCAGGGCCGCCACCACGGCCAATTGTGCCACCACGACCATGGAATAATTTTAAAGTGATTTTATGACGACGAGCGACAGCTACTAACGCTTCTTGGGCTTGATATTGTGCCCATGCTGCTGCCAATACGCCGGCATCTTTAGCTGAATCGCTATAACCTATCATGACATGTTGTGCGCCATGAGTGCGTTTAACGTAATCTTTATCAGTCAATAACACATCAATAACTTGTGCGGCATTATTTAAATCATCTAAGGTTTCAAATAATGGTGCAATGGGCATATCCCATGTAATACCCGTGGCTTTCATTAACAAGTTAACGCTAAGTACATCACTTTGATTACTCGCCATTGATATGACATAAATACCAAGTACTTCTTTGGGTTGGGCAGCAATAAAACTAAAGGTGTCTAATACTTCTTGAGTTTGCTCTGACCATTGTACTTTAGGTAATAGTGGGCGAGAGTTATTTAGCTCAGTTTGTAAAAATTGACAACGTTGCTGTTCATCCCATGATAAATAATCACCTAAGCCTAAAGCCGATACAATTTCAGCGATTGCTTGATCGTGAAACTCACTATGCTGGCGAACATCAAGCTTAACTAGTGAAATACCAAAACAGTGAACTTTGCGAATAACATCTAACACTAAAGAGTTAGCAGCGCGTGTTAGCCCAGCATTAAGTAAACTATCACGACATAACAATAATGGCGCTAATAGTGCACTAGGGCTAGCAATAGCTCCCTCGGTATTATTGTTTTTAAGTAAAGTTATGGTCTGTTCAAGTTCAGCTATAGTTTGCTTTAATAAATGACGGTATGGACCAATACCTTGAATGTCGGTGGTAACTAAAACCTCATCTGCTTTGTCCATTGACAGTTCTAAATATAGGTTTTGAAAGTCAGTTAAATAAAGCTCAGCAGCCATTAAACGTGCTTGAATTATGGCCTGTTTACTTAAGTTGGCTGTTACAAAAGGGTTACCATCTCGGTCGCCCGCCATCCAACTTGCCATGGTAATTGGCGTAGCATCAAGTGGTAAAGATTGGCCAGATACTTGCTGACATAAAGTGTCGAGCTCACGGACAAATTTTGGTACCGCAACCCATAAACTATCGCTAATTGCGTTTAAACCCCAGCGTGATTCATCAAGTGGCGTGGGGCGTTGTTGTCTAATTTCATTGGTGCCCCAAGCTTGTTCAATTAACTCTTCAATACGCGGGTTTAAATCAGAGCCACTATCGGCAAGTTGCTCGGCAATTTCATGATATTTATGAATAAAAGTACGGCGATTTACTTCAGTAGGGTGAGCGGTTAGCACTAATTCAATATGTAATTGGTTAACTGCTTTTAAGAAGGTTTTAGCGTCTACATCACCAAGTTGCTCTTTTAACGACTCTAATGGGTGAGGTAAGTCAAGTTCAGCTAAACCTTGCTCACTCGCAGTATGCTGTTGCTCAGCCACATTGGCTAAATTCAAAAATTGGCTAAAAGCTCGAGCATAAATTAACAGCTTATCTTCATCGCACGATTGAAAAAGACTTTTTAACTCATCAAGAGCATAAGCTTGGTTAGCCACGCCATCTTTCGCTAATAAGCGTATATGTTCAATGTTATCTAACCAACGTTGGTCAGTTTCATTGGCAATGGTTTGCCCTAAAGCTGAGCCTAGAGCTCTGATATTGTGTGAAATTGTTTCTAACATAATCTTTGCGTTAACCTTGTTTTAGCTTTTCACTTATCGCACATTAGGATGCAATATGGGAAAGCATTACGGTGTATTGATGTTTTTATGCTAGAAGTTAAATCGAATAGAGTCTAATATATGTTTTTAATTTTAACTATAGATTTTTATCTATGAGTCGTGTTTTTTGTTTGATTTAGTGGCTATTTATGAGTGTAAAACAACCAACAATTAGGCAGTTACAATTAGTTCAGGCTTTAGCTCGCTATCAGAGTTTGTCTGTTGTGGCTGAAAAGTTATTCATTTCACAGCCATCAGTTTCTATTCAATTAAAAAACTTAAGTGATTTACTCGGTTTACCTGTTTACCAAATGCGGGGACGAGTAGTTGAGCTAACCGATGCAGGTCAGGCGGTGTTACGTAGTGCCAATCAAATATTTCAGTCGCTCGATAATTTAAAAACTGATATAGATAATTTACAAGGAGTGGTAACAGGTACGTTAACTATTGCGGTTGTTACCACGGCACAATATTTTTTACCTTTGTTACTCGCGGCATTTACACAGCGTCATCCACAAGTTGAGGTAAAGTTAGAAATAGGTAACCGTGATACGGTACACGCTCGTCTTCGAGATAACAGCGACGACTTTTACCTGTTTAGTCAAATACCTACAGGGGTTGAAGTACTAGAAAGCCCATTTCTAACAAATGAGTTAGTTGTGGTAGCGCCAGAGCGTCATGAGCTTGCCCAGCAAGAGAATATTAGTTTAGCGCGATTAAGTCATTACTCATTTATTCTAAGGGAGGCTGGCTCTGGTACGCGAGAAGCGGCAATTAATTTATTTAATTTTCATGGCTTTAAGCTTAATGAAAAAATGACTATTGCAAGTAGTGAAGCCATTAAACAAGCGGTTTCGGCCGGGTTAGGGTTATCTATTTTAAGCCGTTATAGTGTTGATTTCGGTTTAGTACCGGGTATAAAAATACTGCCCGTAGAGCACTTTCCTATTAAAAATAAATGGCGCTTAGTACAGCGTAGTTCTCGAAAACCTAGCTTAACAGCAAAAGCATTTCAGCAGTTTATGCTAGACAATGGGGCAAAAATATTAGCAAAAGCGAAAAAAGATATTACGAGCGCTAGCTCTGTTTTACCTTAACTTTACTAATAAATAACGCTGACGTATTAGGGAGGATTTAGCTTTATAGATGAATAATCTATGACAACTACATAATAAGTCTTAATATTCATTAGCGCACAACTTGTGCTTAACATAAATAAGGTTAATACTCCCCATAATCACGGCTATAAAAATTGTATTTTGAGGTCTTAAGAGATTTTCTATTTTTATTTACCAGTAACTTTATTTTAATTTTATTAATGTGCTATGAATGATCAGCAACAAATTCTTGCTTTAACCGAAGCGGTTAATGGTTTATTACAACAAAGCGACTTACCTGCAACGCTCACTATAGAACAGTGTGCCTCATTGTTGACAATGAGTATGACTTCATTTCGTCGCAAACTGTCGTTAGAGGGCAGTAGCTTTAAGCTTATTCAGCAAAAATATTTAAATGAGTTATGCGTGCAGGCGTTGTTAACTCAAAATGCAAAAATAGAGTCACTGGCTATTCAATTAGGTTACTCTGAACGCGCCACTTTTGAGCGTGCTTTTCGACAAAAATTTGGTATTACCCCGTCACAATTTCGTGAGTTATCTTTAATTGGAGATAATAAGAATAATCCGCAAAACTTAGCAGGTATTGCGCAAAATATGCCGCCACTATCGGACTGTTGTCAACAGTTGTTAAAAGAGCGAGATAACCATAATTTAGATATCGACAAGGTTGTTGCTATTGTTGCCGAAGACCCCATTTTTTCTGGGCGTGTTATCGGTCTTGCGAGTAAAGCTATCTATGGGAAAACACCGCAAAGCCTTTATGAAGCGATTAGTCGTAATTTAGGTATTAATACCGTTATTAATTTAGCGATTATGTATACGGTAAAAGATGCACTACAAGCGCATGTTACTCCAGATATCATAGAGCCTTACACTGAGGCTTTTTTAATTGCTCCTAAGCTTTTTCAGTTATTGCGTAAGTCGGTTGCTGCTGAGATTAAATTCGATATTGCTTTAACCGAGCAAGTACTTGTTTTTGCGCTGTTGGGGATTTTATTGTTGAGCCATAAAGAGGTGGGTAATCACAAGTTTGTAATGCACTCACTTCAAGGAATGGATGACTTACACTCGCTTAATCAGCACATTAATACCTCAATGAATATTAGTATTTATTCAGCCTCGTCGTTAATGTTGTCGCTGTGGCATATTGATGCGAGTTTAATTAAGCAGTTAACCCATTTAGATAAAGTAAGCCAGCAGCGCAGTAAAGGGACTAAAGAAGATGAAATGATTTTGTTTATGTTGTCGTGTTTATACCATATGGCAGCAGGTCATCAAGATTATAGTGCTTTAGCGCAAAAAGCTGAGCTTTTAAATATTGTTGATTTTGATGATATTAAACGAACATTAATGGGGTAACTTACCGAGGTAATATGTGACGGTGAACTTATTTAGTTGAATTTTCTAGTTAAGTTGTCTAGCTAAGTTGCCTAGTGAAGCTGTCTAGTGAAACTTTCTCGTAAAGTAGGGCGCTTTTTCAGCCACTCAATAAATTGAGGGGGGATTGGCTGAAAAAGCAAACATTATTGAATAATATAAATATAAGCTAGATTGAAGCCGGTAGACGATCCTGTCTTTTGGCTAATATTCTCAATAATAAGGTTATAAAAGCAGGTGTTATTATTTACCAGCTAATACTTTATTCTTTGTTAGTTTAGTGTGTCTACGTACAAGTAAACCAAAACCTAATAAACTTAATGCAAAAATAGATGGCTCAGGTATGTCACTTACCTTAGCGTTGCTAACTTGTACCAACGACACATTATCAATTAAACCACCAAACGAGTTTTTCATCCCAAAAGCGCCGAAACTAATGTCCATGGTTTCTGCTTGCGCAGTTAAAACCACTGACTGTTTTACCCAGCTTGGGGTAATGTTTTTAGTACCATTAACAATAAACTTTGCCGCCATGTTTTGATCAAAACTGGTGCCTGAGTCATACCAAAATACTTGTACGCCATTATCATTGATTGCGTTGGTGCGAGGCTTATAAAAAAACTCTAATAAATAATCAGCACCTACGGTTAGTGAAGCTAATGATTGCGACATCACAGTATTTGCTGCGCTTTTCATATCAGAATCAAGCTCAACATGTGTTGCGCCATCTTGCGATTGAGTGACCACATTTTTTTGTAATTCAATGCCACTACCAGCAGTCGTTACCCAACCCGGTAAGGTGTAAAATACATCCCAAGCACTACCCATAGATTGATAAGACGCTAAGTTGGTATTATTTGCTGCACCGACCACCTGAGTATTATCATTAAATGCTAATTGCTCAAAACTACCATTGGTAATTAATGAAGCATTTACGGTAGTGCTTAATGCGAACAAAGAAGCTGATAATAGTATGCGACTGATGTTATTAACCATATTGAATAATCCCTTAACGTCTCGATTTAGACTTAGTATAGAGAAGCGAACTTGAGTAAAATATGGCAGAACTGTCCAATTGTAGATATTTTTTAATGGCAATTAGGTGAGTTTATGCGGTAACGAGTTGATGCGGTAATAGTAAGCTTATTATCACGAGTTCAGGTTAATGCTATGCTTAGTCATATTTTTGCCACAATTAAGTAAAGCATTTAGCATTTTGTTAGTCTGCCTCTCTTTACTTATTCAAATAAGGCGGCACAGTGTTAGCAGCATATCATCAATTAAAGTTACCAATAACGTTTTACTCGTTCAAGGTACTCTTAGCTTCACTATGGCTGGTTAGTTTTGGTCTATTAGCTAAAGATAAAAATATTGAGCAGGAAAATTGGCAGCGATATTTTGACGCTTACCAAGCAACAGGTACTGTAGTCATACTAGATAGCCGAGCAGGCGTTAATAAGCGCTGGGTATATAACCCAAGTCGGGCGAAAAAAGCATACTCGCCAGCTTCTACATTTAAAATTCCACACAGTTTATTTGCCCTTGACGCAGGTCTTGTTAAAGATGAGTTTCAGATATTTACATGGGATGGAGTAAAGCGAAGCTACTCACTACATAATCAAGATCAAAATTTACGTTCGGCGATGCGACACTCAGCGGTATGGGTTTATGATGCGTTTGCCAAACAATTGGGCTATGAAAAGTCTTTGCGTTATTTGCAAAAATTGCAGTATGGCAATAGCGACCCACATACGGAGCAAGGCAGCTATTGGATAGAGGGTAATTTGGCTATTTCAGCGCAGCAACAAATCGATTTTCTAGCGCAGTTACATAAAAATAAACTACCGTTTAAGATAGAGCATCAATTATTAGTAAAAGATTTATTAGTTAATGAAGCGGGTAGTTATCAAGGTAACGATTGGATTCTACGGGCAAAAACTGGCTGGCAAGGAAAGTACGGCTGGTGGGTGGGTTGGGTAGAATGGCCAGACGGCGCTGTTTATTTTGCTTTAAATATTGATACCCCAAACCGAGGCAAAGACTTATTTAAGCGTAAAGCGATTGTTAAAGATATTTTACGTGCGATTAATGCATTGCCTGAAGTGGCTATATGAATGACCAATGTAGCCGTGTATAAAATCAAATATGACAGTGAAAATATTTGGGCATAAGACGCTAGGATTTTTACTTATATTTTAGAGTTGTGACTGTTTTCAACTGCCTCTAGTGCGCCTTGGTTTTTTAATTGTTGAAAAGCATTCTCGACCCTACTTTTTAAACTAGGTGTAACTGATTTCTTACTAAGGGCAAAGTAAATAGGCGTGCTATGAAATTCTAATGGCTGAAACCAAACACCTTCAAAGTCTTCATCTGATGTTACGCCATTAATAATATTACGTTTAGCTTCTAAAAAGCCACTAATACGTCCGCGTTTCAATAGCTTCAATTTAGTTTTATTATCGGTAACATGAATAAAGTGTTGCTGATGTTGTTTGTCAGCTAATAATCGCTCAATATCTTCGCCGTAATAGGCATTACGTTGGATCGCAATAGGTTTATTTAGTTGCGTAATATCTGATATTTGATTAAGTGAAAAATTAGCACTTTCATTGGTTGCCAGTACAATGACTTCATTGCGAATAGGGCCAATAAAGTAAAATGATTCCTCTCTAATCGGCGTTTTTGAAATATTGACCATTAAATCAATATCACCATCAGCTAGCATCACGAGTGCTCTTGCCCACGAGACTTCAACCACCGAAAATTGGCATTGTGCTTTAGTTAATAATACTTTGGTTAAGTCGATATCAACTCCAGACCACTTATTATTACTGTTTTTTTGAGACTCTGGGGCGTAATTTTCAAGTCGAACGGTTAGCTCACAGCTAAAGCTAGGTAAAGCAATAAC
>NZ_JAHKPW010000043.1:0-35587 GCF_018860755.1 Colwellia sp. D2M02
CAACAAAAAGCTGCAAAAAAATCTCGAAAAATCAACAGTCCTAATTTAAGTTAAAAACTTATTTAAGTTAAAAACTTAGCCCACAGTTTACTCACTAATTCTGGCTGTGCTGAATAACTTCTACTAATACACTGTTTTTCATTCTGCATAGTGGCATGGTGCCCTAAAGCACGTAACTGTTGATAGGTATCACTTAGTAACGTTTGCTCTTGCTCGTTAATAATCCCAGCTTGTTTGAGTGCTTTAAAAATACTTAAGTTATCAGAGTTTTTCATTAAGTTAGCATGTTCATGGCTATTAGCTAACACTAAGTATTGTGCTAAAAACTCAATATCAACTAAACCACCTTGACCTTGCTTAATATCTAAAAGCTCTTCATTAGAACTATCAAGGTGTGCACGCATTTTATCGCGCATTGAAGTAACATCTTGCTTTAAAGTATCAAGTTCTCTTACTCGAGATAAAATATTATGGCGAATAGCGGTAAACTGTGCTTTTAGTTCATCATTACCGTATATCATTCTGGCGCGAACCAATGCTTGATGCTCCCATGTCCACGCATCTTCTTCTTGGTATTTGCCAAAGGTATTTAAGTGCACGACTAATAAGCCTGAATTACCCGAAGGGCGTAAGCGCATATCAAGCTCATATAATATGCCGCTGTTCATACGCGTATTAAAAATATGCATAATACGCTGTGCCAGCTTCATGTAAAACTGACTGGCGGCAATCACGCGACTACCGTCAATTTGACCCGTTGTAACTTCATCGCGCTCACTATGATGGGTAAAAACTAAATCAAGATCTGAACTATAACCCAACTCTATACCACCAGTTTTACCATAAGCAATAACACCAAAGCCCTTGCCTTTATCCTCATTTAAGCAAGTTTGTGGTACACCATAACGGCTACTTAATTGCTGCCAAGCCAAGGTAATCCCTTCATCAATAATAGCTTGGGCTAAAGCGGTAAGGTGATCGCTAACCTTAGCGACAGGTAATACTTCAGCAATATCTGCGGCGGCTATACGTAGTTGTTGCGATTGCTTAAATTGACGCAGTGCCTCCATTTGGGCTTCTAAATCTTCCTCAGGAATACGTAGCATACGCTCACGTAACTCTAAGGCATAAGCACTTAACTGTGGGGGGTTGTGCAATAGTTTAGGATCAATTAATTCATCCAATAAGATAGGATATTTAGCAATATATTCAGCGACCCAGCTGCTCGCTTGGCATAAATGCAATAATTGTTTAAGTGCCCCTTCGTTTTCAAATAACAGCTCAAGATAAGCGGTACGAGTAATTATTTTACTAAAAACAATTAAGACCCGGGTTAACACCACATCGGCTTTAGTGGTTTTTTGTAATCGACATAGTAATAGTGGGATAAGCTTATCTAGCACTTGTCGACCGCGACTACCTAAACTGCGCTTATTACACTCTTCTCTGAAATCATTAATAGCAGTCCATACCTTAGCGCTATCCCATGTTTGATCATCTTGTGCTAGCCAAGTAATGGACTCTTCATCACTCCAACGGCTATGCCATAACGTCACCCAATGCTCATCTGCGGCTTCATGGTTAGGGCTTTCTACACCAATCAATTGCTGAAACTCTTGGTGAACATTATTCATATGAGCGGTTAAAATAGTTGTAAATTCTTCCCAACTATTAATAGCTAATACTGCAAGTATGCGTTCTTGATCTAATGGCGTGTCAGGTAAGGTTTGTGTTTGTTTATCTGCAAGTGCTTGAATAATGTTTTCAACGCGTCGTAAAAAGCGATAAGCCTGCTCTAGTGTTTGCTGCGTCTCAGCGCTAATTTCGCCACTAATAACAAGCTGTGGTAACACCGTTAACAAATTACGTTGTTGCAACTCTTTAACACGGCCACCTCGTATGAGCTGAAAAACTTGCACAATAAATTCAATTTCTCGAATACCGCCAGCACCTAATTTAATGTTATTAATGAGCTGTTTGCGCCTAACTTCCTGCGCGATCATCATTTTCATACCGCGTAAGCTATCTATTACACTAAAATCAATATAACGACGATACACAAAAGGCCTAAGCATGTTACTTAGTTGTTGATGATAAAAACCTTCACCAATTACACGAGCTTTAAGCATAGCGTAGCGTTCCCAATCACGACCTTGCTCTTGGTAGTAATGCTCCATGGCATTAAACGTTAACACCAACGGACCACTGTCACCAAAAGGGCGTAAACGCATATCAACGCGATAAACAAAGCCATCGCACGTTACCTGATGCAGCGAGGCAATCAGTTTTTGTGCTAAACGGGTGAAAAATAATTGGTTATCAATACTGCGTCGACAACCAACCGTTTCGCCGCTTTCAGGGTAAGTAAAAATAAGATCTATATCAGATGAAAAGTTTAGTTCTTTACCGCCTAGCTTGCCCATTCCATACACTAATAGCTTTTGTTGCTCGCCTTGTGCATTTTTAGGTACACCCCACTTATCTTCACAAAAAGCTGTTAGCCAAGCTAAACTACTTAAAATAAGTGCATCGGCTAATGAAGATAAACGTAATAAAGAGCAGTCTAAACTGACACTAAACAGTAAATCATCAATAGCAATCTTTACCATTTGTTGTAATCTGAAACGCCGTAATATTCGGTGTAATTGCACTTCATCAGTACACGTTGCCAATATTTCATGTAATAGTTTTTGATAATTTGGCAACAATTCATTAGACGTTTCAGTAAACAAAGGAATAACTAAATCAGGAGCTTGTAACGCACTTTCAAAAATAAAGTCGCTTAATGCTATTGCTTGTTTAAACAACTCAAGTTGCTCTACCGACAACTGGCTATAGGCCTTATGATGTTGTTCTTCAAAACGCTGCCAGTTTTTTTGTTGTTGATTTTGTAATCGTGATGATAAAACTAAAGACACAAGCACTCCAAATAAGGTCAAGGGTAAAGCTAGACATAATATGTCATTAATGCTATTAATTGAACAACGCCGATTTTTACTGGTGAATACTTCAATAGCACAAAGTATTACTATAAATTAAGGCTGACGCTATGTTTAATCACAAATAACGCATTACTTATTTGCTAACTAATCTGATAACATAGCATTTTTAAGGAGATGATGGCATAAATGCAAGCGCTAAAAACACCTTTTTTATTGCTTTTGATCATAGCAACAACATTTAGCTTGTTTGGCTGTGGTGATCCAATAAAAGACCAAATAGAACAACAACTTCCCATTACTGAACAACGTGTTGCTCAATTAGGTAACGCCCTTAGTAATGATCAAGTCCGCAATGCGACATTAATTAAACAATATGCTCGTAAAGTTGAACAATTAAAACCTCAACTTAGTCCATTAATTAATGAATTTTCTAAAGATGCAACGACACAAGGTCCAATGTATAAAGCGTTGTTAGACCGTATTAATACGGTTAAAACGCAGCCACAGATGTTTGAATCAAGCCAAGCACTTTATAATGAGTTACTTAATATTTATCAAGCCGCAGATCCAGTACTTTATTCTGATGCATTAAGTGACCCACTCAATGTGCTCGCCGATATGTCTGATGGTCAATTACCGCGTATCAACTCATTGTCCAAAGCTCAAAGTCAGCAAGCTAATAACGCACAAGATTTCGGTACTGGTGAACAGCTTATTGGTAACCCTAATTACGGCAGTTGGCAAACGGGTAGTAACGGCATGTCATTTTGGGCATGGTACGGTATGTACTCAATGATGGGCGACTTATTTGGTCGTCGTACTTATTACAATGACTGGGGTCGCTCTCGAAACTATAGCTATTATAATGATTATGGCCGCACACGTTATAGTTCACCTAGCCAACTTAAAAGCCAAACGCAACTCGATACACGCACTAAAAAGTCATTTGCCAGTAAAGGGCAAAAGTACAGTAGCCCCTATAGTAAAAATCGAGCTGGCTCGTCAAGCTTATCAAGCCAGAGTAAAACCGCACAAAATAGCGCTAAACGCTTTCGCTCAGATAACGTTAAAAAAAGCAGCTATGCAAGCAAGTCGACTAAAAGTTCAGGCTTTAGAAACTCAAGTACCAACACATCTCGCGGCTTTAGACGCGGGAAATAGTAAAGACAGGAAATAATTACTTATGAATACATTTATTGAACTCGTTGGTGTAAATCAAGATTTGTTCGCCTACCTTGCTATTGATGTTTCAATTGCTATTTTACTCTTAGGAGCCATGCGCTTTCTATCTGGCTTAAGTGCTAAGGTAAATAGTACAGAAGAACTCGCTAAACAAGACAATTTTGCTTTTGGTATCAGTGTTGCGGGTAGTGTTTTAGCCTTAGGCATTGTGCTTACTGGCGCTATTACTGGTGAAGCAGCAAGTAGCTATGCTATGGAAGCTATTGGTATGTTAGCTTATGGCGGCTACGGCTTAATATTAATAAAAGTGGGTCGTATTATTCACGACAAAGTAGCATTACAGCACTTAGACAAAACCGCACTGATTATTGAAAAGAACCTCACCATTGGCATTATTGATGCTGCAGGTGCTATTGCAACTGCTATTATTATCCGCGCAGTATTGTTATGGGTTGATGGTTTAGATATTAGCACTTTCATTGCGATTACCAGCGGCTTTATTGTTGCACAAACCGTTTTAGTAATAATCACCCGTTTACGTGAAAAGCAATACGCTAAGAATAATCAAGAAGACTGTTTACAAGAAGCATTAAGTAAAGGGCAACTCGCCTTAGCGATTCGCTATAGCGGCCAAGTAATTAGCACCGCATTAGCCGTTACTGCTGCTAGCCACTTTCTTATTTACAGCCCAGAAACCTTAGTGGTTAATTTACTCGGCTGGTTAATTTTTGGTATTGCCATGACCTTAATTGTTGCCTTGTTAACAGCACTAGCTAAACACATTGTGCTTTGGGGTATTAATTTAGTTGAAGAAGTTGATCAGCAGCACAACATTGGTGTTGCCAGTATTGAAATGGCAACTAGCATTGCTATCGCGTTAATATTAACAGCGTTGATGGCTTAAACAGTTACCAGCTAAATAAAGATAACGGTAGTGCGTAATACAACCGCTACTGTTATCGCTAATAAAAAACTACCAACGTATTAAGCTAATACAGTATAGCGAACCTCGCTTACTTCCCCCTCCCCTAAAATAGTATTCATCATATTAAAATGCTTGCAAAAAATACCCGTATTATTGACGACACATTACTAATTCTCACCATGGCTATCTTGGCTGGCTGTGGACTTATTTATGAGTACTTACTTTCACATTATGCTGGGCGTGTCTTAGGAGTCATGGAAAGCACTATCTATACGATGATAGGCTTGATGATAGTTTCTATGGGGTTAGGTGCTTTTGCTGCCAGAAAAGTACGCAGTGCATACAACGGTTTTGTGTGGCTAGAACTTATTATTGCTTTACTTGGCTCAAGTGCAATCTTAATTATTGGTGGTCTAATTGCCGTCACACAAATATTGCCTGAAATTATTGCCAATATGTTTGCTTTACCACCAGACATGAAGCCTCAAGGGGGAATATTCCAACAATTAAGTTGGCTGGCTTTTAATAGCCCTTACTTTTTTGGTGTCTTGTTAGGCTTTTTTATCGGCATGGAAATCCCGCTAATTGCCCGCATTAGAGAAGATATTTATCAAAAACATTTAGCTAACAATCTTGGCACTATTTATGGTGCTGACTATATTGGTGCCGGTATTGGCGCTGCTATCTGGGTCATATTTTTACTGAGTATTGATATTAGTAAAGCCGCAGCCTTAACTGCAAGTTTAAACTTAATTGCTGGCGCTGTATTTATCTTACGCTATTGGTCACAGCTTACCTGGCGTAAAACCTTTGTTGCTTTACACTTAGTATTGGCACTGATTATTGGCTTAATGTTTAACTATGGTAATCAGTGGTTAAACCAAATGAATAGCTTACTGTACTTAGATAAAGTAGTTCACTTCGATAAAACCCGTTATCAGCAACTCACCTTTACCGAGCGCCATATGGGGCTTGAACAAAATAATATCATTAATTTTTACCTCAATGGTCGCTTACAGTTCTCTTCTATTGATGAACACATTTATCATGACTATTTAGTTGCCCCGGTACTGGCAGGCTCAGCAAGGCATGACAACATTTTAATTATTGGCGGTGGTGACGGTTTAGCACTGCGTGATATTTTAAAATACTCTCCTAAAAACATCTCTCTTATCGATTTAGACGGTGAATTAATCGATATATTTAAAGAGCCAAAAGAACACGTAAACCCAAGGTTAGCGCGACAAATCAGTCAACTAAATGAAAACAGTCTACAAGATGAACGTGTTACAATTTATCGAGAAGATGCTTTTATCGCAATTAACGCACTATTAAAAAACAAACAAGTTTTTGATGCCATTATTGTCGACTTACCTGATCCAAGTCACCCTGATCTTAATAAACTTTACTCTGTTAATTTTTACGCACGCTTAAAGCTATTACTTGCCGGTGACGGTTTAATTGCAGTGCAATCAACCAGCCCATACCACGCTAAAGCGTCTTTCATCTCCATAGGAAAAACCATGGCGGCAGCAAATTACGCTCATGTAGAGCAATATCACGACAACGTACCTAGTTTTGGTGAATGGGGTTGGACTATTGCAGCAAAAACAGGCGCAAGCCCTTTAGCGAGATTAAATAAGTTATCACACCTATCTGTGCAGCATACGTGGTTAAACTTAGCACTTTTAAAAAATGCTTTTATTTTTCCTAATGACTTTTATAAAGATAAAGACGATATTAGAGTAAACACCCTTGGCAGCCATACTATTTACCAGCTTCATCAACAAGCATGGCAAGATCAACAAGGGTTAAATTAAACAATAATAGAGATACATCACAACAACTTAAAAAGCATGATTACATGAAACACACAAAATAAAGTAAATAATTACTAATTGCTCCTTGACATAATATGTCAGGGTGCTAAATTTAACCAAGTCGACATATTATGTCACTGACACTTTTACATTGAGGATAGGAAATAAATGAATATTCATACTATAGCCGATCATTTAAATAGCCTGGCAGATAATTCAGACACTGGAATGAGCTTTGATTGTCAGCCGATTTCAGGCGAAGTAGATGTATTGCAAATTAGCATCTTAGGAAGAGAAGAGTTACCTATTTTTGTTTCAGTTACCGAAGACCAAATTTTATGCATTAGCTACTTATGGGGCGTTGAAGAGGTTAAACCCGAATGCATAGCACCTATGCATGAAAGCATGCTAGAAATGAGCATTCCAATGCCACTATCATCTTTCTCAAAAATTGGTGATAAATATGTCGTATTTGGCGCTTTATCCATAAGCTCAAGCTTAGCTGATGTAGAACACGAATTAACGGTACTAAGTAATAACGCCGTTGAAGTTATTGATGATATGAGTGACTTTTTACTTTAATACAGTAATTGCACCAATAATTAACTTGTCATCCTATTAGGAGTAAACAATGAGTATTTTTAAAAAAATCATGACCGCAGTACGTGGTGGCGCATCAGAAGCTGGTGAAGCAATTATCGATGCCAACGCAACTCGAATTTTTGAACAAGAAATTCGTGATGCAGAAAATCATTTAACTAAAGCAAAGCGCGATTTAACTGGCGTGATGGCTGAGCAAATGGCAGCAAAACGTGAGGTAGACCGTCTACAACGTGAAATTACTGAGCACGAAGGTTATGCTGGACAAGCCCTTGAAAAAGGTGATGAAACATTAGCCCTTGCCGTAGCTGAAAAAATTGCCGCTTTAGAAAGTGACCTATCAGCACAGCAACAAGCACATGACAGTTTCGCTGGCAACGCTGAGCGTTTAAAAGAGTTAGTTAAGAAAAGTGAACGTCAAGTTGCTGAACATAAACGTCAACTCTCTATGGTTAAAACCACAGAAAGTGTACAAAAAGCAACGTCAGCAATTACCGATAACTTTTCATCAAGTAACTCTAAACTGCTTAGCGCTAAAGACTCTTTAGAGCGCATTAAAGCTAAGCAACAAAAATTTGATGATAAAATGAAGGCAGCTGAAGTGCTTGAGTCTGAAAACTCTGACACATCACTTGAAGCTCAGCTTAAAGCCGCAGGAATTGGCAACCAAGATAGCAGTGCCAACTCAGTGCTTGATCGCATTAAAGCGAAACAAAAACAATAGTTAAACCAATGGGCACACTCAGTGCCCATTTTTCGTTAGGAAAGCCGATGAATTTTTTAAAGAAAATATTTAATAAAACAGCTGAAGCACCACGTAAACTTAGCCAAGTTAATCAATTATTAACGGGTGACATTATTGTGCTAACAGACAGTTTTGCTTTACCAGAGTCTCTTCGCGGTCAGCAGTTTCAAGTGAAAGCTATTAACAGCTATGAATTTGAACATAATACGCAAAGCGAGTGGGCTTTAGTTGGTGCTAACGACTTGGAAATATTTTTATCACTCGATGTTGATGACAATACCGAATTAAAATTTTCTTTAAAAATTCATCATGAAGACATTGAAACTTTATTTGATTTAGATGATTTTTCGCAAGTTTTTGATGAGCCAGGGCAAGCATTTTTAAACAAACAAAAAGACTCGGCTTTAACTGCTAACTGGAGTAGCGAGCAATACCAGCAAAGTGTATTCGCTAAAGTAGGTTATTTTCATCGTAAAGATCATCGCAGTGAAAGCCTTAGTGCCTATGAGGGACAAGACAGCGGTGAACAGTTTGAGCTATACAGTTTATTTAATGAGGATCAAAGTAAAGGGATTGATGTTGAAGTATGGCAAGATGGCGACACTGAAGTTTGTTTAACCTTATTTCGTCCATTAAGCGATATTGTTGATATGTACCCTGCAACTTAGCTAAACAATAACTAAGCAGTAACTAAGTTAAACACCTATTGTGAAATTATAGAAACACGACTTCGTAATTCGAGGAAGTAGTCATGAGCAGAAAAGTCCCCGACAAATGGCAATCATCCGTCAAGGCAATGAAAGCGGTGCAAGTCGCCTTTGATATGGATGAAAAAATACAACTATCTATTCGTAAAGAAGCATTAGAAGCTGGTTTAAGCCCTTCTGATCAAATACGCGATATCTTAGGTCTCCCCATTAATAAAAGACCTAAACGACCGCGTTTAACTGTGAGTTTAGCGCCGAGTGATTACGAAGTACTAGCGGAAAAATACCAGTTAGCTGCCGATCAACAACTTGAAATTAAGAAGAAGTTGATGGACGACCTAATCAACTACGTGAATCAACAACCATCACAGAATTAACTTTACGGCTCTATCGTTTATTGTAAATATTTGTTGATTATTTATTTTGTGTCATAATGTAAATGAAAAAAACTATCACTACAGGGATATCATTATGTTACTAAAAAAAATAGCTATTTCAGCTTTTGCTGTAGCACTTACAGGTTGTGCAAATACTGACGCTTTAGAAGAGAATATCGCAAATTTAACGAACAAAGTTGACGCATTATCAACTCAAGTTGATAGTTTACAAAGTCAACAAGCGGCATTGAGCCAACAAGCAGCAGAAGCTAAAGCTGCCGCTGAAGAAGCTAATGAACGCATTAATAATGTTGTTGCTTCATACAAAAAATAATTGAGCTTTCTCAATTATAATTAATAAAAAAGCCTTTAATCATTGATTAAAGGCTTTTTTATGTGTATCGATTAACTGCAGATCGTGTTACTTACTGTGGTCTTTTAACTTAACTTCACTAGCTATCGGCTCCAATTCAACGACCAAGCCTTTAGGTTGTTCGATAAAGGGTAATAATTGATGCCAATGTGCTCGCTCTGTACCAACAAAACGCTGAACAACATCACTTATTTTAACCGTACTTTTACTGCCATCTTCTTCAGTTAAAGGCTGATGTATTTCAATTAGCTTTTTGTGACCGTTTTCATAAGACACTTTTACCGGTTGGTCAATAATTCTCACTTTAGTTTTCAAGGGAATATTGTCATAAAGCCATTTAATGTCATCATCATACATTCTTATACAACCTGAGCTCGCCCGCATACCAATACCAAAGCGTTTATTAGAGCCATGAATTAAATACTCACTGGTGCCTAAACGTAATGCGTATTTACCAAATGGGTTATCTGGCCCCGCGGGTACAACGTCAGCTAGTTTTTTACCATGCTCGGCAAAATAGCGCTCATGCATCTCTTTGGTTGGTCGCCAAACAGGATCTTCTCGTTTTTCACTAATATAGCTAGTCGCTACTGGTGTCTCTAAACCTTCACGGCCAATTCCGACAGGAAATACTCGCACAGTTTTGTTATCAGGAGAAAAATAGTATAAACGTAACTCTGGTAAGTTAATCACAATGCCAACACGCCTAATAGGCGGGATAAGCATTGCCTTGGGTATAGTAACCTGGCTATTTACAGGCGGTAAGAAAGGGTCTACATTCGGGTTTGCCGCCATTAAGGCTAAAAAACCAACGTTATATTGTTCTGCTATTTGCTGGAAGTAATCACCTTTAATGACAGTATGGTATTGCTCATGACCGATAAGTCGAGACTTTCCTTGCGGCAATTGATACTCGGTAGCGTTAAGTGTACCAATGGCCATCAATATTACTAAAGATAAATAGATAACTTTCATTTTCATTAAATTCTTTATAAAGCAGCTAAACGCTTAAAACTGCCAGTAAGGCTTTATTGACTCGGCATTATCACGAGAGTGAGTTAACGCCAGCAATAAGTTCTCTATTTTACTATCAAGCCACTTTTCTAGCTTTTCTTCAGGATGCGATAACACCGCTAACTGTTGCTTTAAAATATATAGCGTTTGTAGCTCGCTTATTCCTTGTTTAATGTCTAGCCAGGCTCTGCGGTAACTCTGCATTTTTTCTCGGCTAACTTCACCATCAAATAAAGTACTAAACCAGCTGCCAGCTAACAAGCTCCTAATTAAGATCCCATGAAGCGACATATATGACTGACAAGCCTCAGTAGTCGGCTCTATAGGCACCAAGCTCATCTCTGTTTTAATTGTCTGTAAGCTATAGGTTAATTTCTGCTGAGCGAAATTAAGTAAGCTACTGTCGTTAGACGTATGAAGTGAAACTAGAGACTCATTATTTAATAAAATATTCAGTAATGATAACTGTAAAAGATTAAAGCGCTCACTGTAAAATAGCGCAATAATTTGTGCTGTATCAGGATAGCGACTTTTTTCTAATTGCAGCTTAGTAATTAGCTCATCGCTGTGGGCTATTTTTTTTCGATAACCACCACTTTTACTCATTAATTCTTGTAAGTGCTCAGCATTATCAGCCCAATTAATAACACGAATAAAGTAACTTAACTCTTTACGAATCTCAATATAGTCAACTGACAGCTCTTGTTCAAACAACCAAAACCCTTGTCGCAATAACGCTAGCAATTCTGCTATTTTTATTAAAGTACTTACTTTAGGGTCAGAGATATAGCATTCCACGTTACGTTGTAACGAGATTAACGAGTGTGACACTCCATGCTGAAATGCTTGACTAATTGAGGCTACGCCTCGCATAGGAATAACTTCAAGCTGTAACTCGACCGGAGTTGTATCAATATTTTCGTTAATAGCTTTCTTTGTTAGTTTCAGGTTGTTTTCTTTTGAGATGTTATCTTTTGAAGCATTAAATTGTGCAGCAAGAGTATAGCCTCTAGCAGCCTTACTTAGTTGCCCTGGTCGCATAGCAAGCGTTGCTAATAGTATTTTAGCTAAACTAAATAATGCTTGCTGCTCACCGCTAACTAACTCTAGTTCAATTTCATAAATAGGTAAGGTTTTATCGTAGCCTTCACAACTAACGCTGCCTTCATCAAAGGCTAATTCAATAACGGAGCCTGCTAGCTCAATTAACCAAGTAGTGCGAGTAAAGTGGGTTTCAAAAAGGCTTTGAATATCTTGCTGTAACTTATCAACATCTCCACCGCTATCACGCCAAATATTTTCAGGGAAAAGAGATAAATCGACATGCTTAGAGCTAATATCAACATTATACTCCGGACGCTTATGTAAGCCACCTACAACCTGCCCTGCCGTTTTTATGGTTTGCTCAAACTGTAATGGAGCCTCAGGAGTTTTTATACCGCGCACTCTAAGTCCCATATCTAAATGACGTAATTCAAGATTAGGGGTATCGAGGTAATAATTAGCAAGCTGCTTTTGCTGTTGGCTAAAGCTCAATTGCTCACTTAACAGTATATTGGTTATTTCGGTCGTAATATCTGCTTTTGAGTTGGTATTATTTGTTTCACATAACAAATATTTAAGTTCTATTTCGGTCGCCATTGTATTCCGTATCAGCTTTTATCAAACAAGGAGTAGCATACACTTTGTAAGATCAGATACCAAGAGTATCATTTATCCTTGCCATAACAGGCTCAAACACATAGTATCTTGTATTATTTTACATTACGGCGCTGCTATGAAATATTTGTTTAGTTTATTTATCTCTTTTTCACTCATCACTTTTACCTCATTAGCACAAGCAGAAGAGTCATCGGCCCCCTCAACTGGCTACATTTCAGATGATCTTTCTATTTTCATGCATGCTGGCCCTGGTACTAACTATAAAATTTATGGCACCATCACTGCTGGTGCACAAATAACCATTACGGGTAACAGTGCCAAAGATTATAGTGAAATCGTTGATGAAAAAAACAGAACCGCTTGGGTTGAATCGAAATACATAACTACAACACCAGGTTTGCGCTTCACTGTGGAAGAGTTGAATAATCAAGTGAATAATGCAACAAGCTTTACACAACAGTTAGACGGTGAAGTAAATCAACTGAAGAGTACCATCGCCGATTTAGAGCAACAAAATACTTTACTCACGAAAGACGCTGAAAAGCTCAATAAAGCGCTAGCAGACACCAGTAGTAAGTTAAAAGATCAAGACACTAACATTAAAAAGCAATGGTTTTTTAATGGCGCAATTGTACTTGGTTTTGGTTTAGTACTTGGGTTAATTTTACCTAAATTCTTCACTCGTCGTCGTGAAGGTATGGGTAGCTGGAAGTAATATATTACTCCGCTCAACTCTCTTGAACGTAGCATTATTTTACGTAATAAAATATTCCTAAAATGAAAATATTAGTTATCCCTAACAGAGGGCGTTCGTATAACGCGGTTCGCCCTGAGGCTGAGTGTTATATTAGCCTAGCCAAAACAGGTCATGATGTTACCATTATGACTTGTCAAACCAATGCCTATTATCAAGATTACTTGAAAGCAGGCTTAAAGGTAATAGAACTCGCTTCCTTAAAAAAATACAGCTTGGCAGTAATCAAACAAGTACATCATTATATCAAAAAGCACAACATTGATATTATGTATGCAACCGAGTCCAATGGTATACCTAATGCGGCTTTTGCCTGCATTGGAACGAATGCTAAAATGGTTGCTTACCGTGGAACCACTGGTGGTATGTATAAAACAGATCCCAGTAACTATTTATGCACCCTGCATCCAAGAATTAATGGTTATATTTGTGTTTCTAATGCGGTGAAAAAACATGTTCTCACTAAAGTAAGAGTAGGCATTAAACAGCGCGTGAGCACTATTTATAAAGGCCATGATACTGCTTGGTATGATCAGCCCCCCGTTACTTTAGAGAGCCTTAGTACAAATTCAACTAACTTTAATATTGTTTGTATTGGTAGCCCTAGACCCTACAAAGGCATGCAATATATGCTTGATGCTATGGCAGAGCTCAAAAACGTGCCAAATATCAAATTAATTTTAGTCGGCGATAATTTTGACTGCGAGCCGTTTAGCTCTGCAATAAAAGTAACAGGAATGAATGAACATATTATTCAAACTGGTTTTCGAAGCGATGTGCCAGAAATAGCTGCCACTTGTGATGTGTTAGTGCTTCCTTCTGAACGAGAAGGCTTACCTCGAGTTGTATTAGAGTCACTTGCTAGTGGTACACCTGTCATAACTTCAGCTAATGAAGGCGCAATGGAAATTATTGAAGATAACGTTAATGGTTTTGTCGTACCTATCGGCGACGGTACAGCCATTGCCGAAAAAATCACACTACTAAAAGAAAATCATCCTCTGCTTAAGCGTTTAAGTGAGCAAGCAAAACAAACTATTGAAACAAAAATGTCCCACCAAAAAACGGCTCAGGATATGGCTAATTTCTTTCAGTCTTGCCTTGATTAAAATAACAAATGATTAAGCTGTTTAGCGCGAGCTTAGCCGAACTAAACTCGCGTGCTGAGCCTAGCGCCAATAATTTAATCGTTTGCGCATTTTAAATTGACGAAAAAAATCAAACGGCTTACGTTTCAAGTTCAATTTCCCTGAAACCACTTCATCTACCGCATCTAATACGCGCTCTGATGACTTACCATCATGATAAGGGTGGGTATTGGCGGTAAAATCGTTTATTTTTTGCATCAACTGGGCAGGTCTATCAAGCGCATATTCAATTGTTTGCTCTAACATGTCTGGGTCATCAATATCTAACAAGTAGCTATCTGGCGCTATATTGTTGAAGGTAACCACTGGCTTATTCAATAATAAAAACATGATCAACACTGATGAAGTATCACATACCATCACATCAGCTTGCTGTAATAGTGGAATGATATTATCTGTTTCAACAAAAGTTAAATATTCACTCGTTAATGTTTTATATTGCGTGACAATTTCTTGAGGCATCTTGGGATGAAATTGCACTAACCACTGCCATTTTCCTGTAGCGCTTAGCGCCTTCACTTTTTCAAACAAGTGTGGTGCACACGATAATTTTTTCGAAAAAGTAGAACACAATAAAATTGTTTTTTTAGCTTGAGGCTTTACGTCATTAGGTGAATATAAACTGTCTAATGCACACCAGCCCGTTTGCGTTACTTTAAAGTGTTTATGTTGTTGCGCTAGCGCTAAAAATGGCTCCGTTGTACTAGGCCCTTGAGTACAATATAAATCAAAGCAGTTTCTTACTTTAAAGTGATCATTATTACCTTTTTTATCGAGCTTTCCAGCATCAAAACCATGAAAAACGGCAACATTAATACCGGGTAAAAATGTCGGAGCTATATTCGCCGGATAGAAAACCGCAACAGGATTAAAGCTCACCACTTCGTTAACGCTCATTAAGCGCACTTCTTCAGGTAGTAAATAGTCAGGGTTAACTTCATCACCCTCTAAAAACCAAGCAACCTTATCACCGCGCGCTAAAATGGCCGCTTGCAATGGTCTTAATATCGCATAAGAGTAATTCTGAGAAATATACAGTAAATAGTGCTTGGCAAGTTTAGTACTCATTAAAAGGCTATCAGTAGCTGGGGTATACCGCTATGATAACGCTATATAAAGATGATGAAAATAAGTATACTCTCTTTTTTGGCTACCCGAATTAACATTACTGAAAGGTAAGCAAACAGTGTGTTAATAAATTACATTTTTTATACATTTATTTGAACGAAAAAAATCAATAACTGTATGAATATCGGTATACTGCCATGCTTGTCATTATCAATATTAACAAAACGAATTGAGTAAGCTTAAATTTTCCCATGATGATCTCTTCGATAAAAAAAAATGCCTTATTATTGACAACTATTGCTAGTGCTAATTTAGTGATGGTTTTTCCCGCGGTGGCTGAGCCATGGATTGACACCTCTGATATTTATTTAAAAGCTAATATTCAATTACTAGCCGATTCTGGTCATATTGTTACGCCAGTCACTACCTACCCTTTGATGTGGCATGATATTAATCGCGATATTAAGTCAGTGACGGTGAGCCACTTAACTGATAGTCAAAAAGAAGCCTACTACTATATTAAGCACCAATTTAACTTAGCTAACCGTAATCAGACACGTGTTAAAGCGCAACTAGGTATTGAAGACACGCGTTTTACTAGTTTCGGTGAGACCTATCGGGATACCAATAGTTTACAAGTACAAACCTCTACTATGATTGGTAACTTTGCAACTAACGTTTCATTTAGTTATTACGCAAATGCCGATGAAAACCAAGATAAAGAACGCTGGGATAACACTTATGCTGCCGCTTTTTTTGGTAATTGGGTTATTGCAGCTGGCAAACAAGACCGTTGGTTTGGCCCAAGCTGGGACAGTAGTTTAAGCTTGAGTAATAATGCGCGTCCAATGACAGCGGTTTCGTTAACCCGTAAATCGGCTGAGGCATTTACTATTCCTTTTACCGAGTTTGACATTCCTTGGACAATCACCACTTTTATGGGAAAAATGGATGATAGTCGCGTTATTGATGACGCGCTTTTATGGGGCTTTCGCTTTAACTTCAAACCATTCACTAACTTAGAAATTGGTATTACCCGTATAGCTCAATGGGGTGGCAAAGACCGACCACAAGATTTAGGCACCTTTTGGAATTTATTAATTGGTAAAGATAACTGTTCAGCTGGCGGTTTAGACTGTAGCGCAGAGCAAGAGCCAGGTAACCAACAAGCTGGCTTTGATGCGCGCTATTCTTTTAACCTTTTTGATACGCCTCTTGCACTTTACGGACAATATTTTGCTGAAGATGGTGATAACTCAAGTAGTTGGAGTATGGTAACTAAAGCTAAATATCAAGGTGGGGTTGATATGCATATCAACTTATTTTCGCTACCAACTACGGCTTATATTGAATATACCGACACCTACCAAATTTGCGAAACCCTCAATGGCAGAGCCGATATTGGCGATTGTTATTACGAACACCATATTTATAAAACAGGTATGCGTTATGAGGGAAGAACATTAGGTAATTTATATGATAACGATGCTAAAACAGTTGTTGTAGGTGCTATTTCTCAATTAGGTGCAAATACTCGTATGACGACTAAATTTCGCTACCTTGACTTAAATTACGATAACCACGATAAAGCCCCAACAAACCCACTTATTGGTAACCCATTAACCGCTGTTTCTGAAAAAATGTATATGTTATCTGGCAACTTACAACATAGCTATCAACAATGGCGTTTCACTTTAGGGGTTGATGTTAGTCGTTCAAGTTTTGTTGACACCAGTATGAATAATAATGAGGTCAACGCATCTTTAACTATAGAGTATAATTTATAACGGCTAATCCGCGCGCTATAAAAGAATATGAACTAAATTAGACGATTAAAGCTATTGACACTTATTGAGTAAATGCGCTATTAATATACCACTGAATAAATCTCTCGCTTTAGCGAATATTTATTAAATTATTTTCAGATTAATTACTTGCTGTATCAATTAACAATAAAAACTAACCAATGACTAGATTAATTAAACATACATCACTCAACCTCTTGCTCGCACTTAACATGCGCGGCTAGATTTTTGTTGTTTATTTACTAGATTCTCTTTCGAGAAATACATACAAGTAAAAAGAAAATAAAAACCCGCGCTAACTAACGCGGGTTTTTTTACGTCTATGCGTTCGTTAGCTTAACTAATACCAAACGGATTAATTAGTTCGATTGGTATAGAGACACACAGTACAGATCAAATATTTTAAAGGACACCAGATGAGCATCATAGAAACACCTAACGACAACGTCATTATTTTTGATACTACGTTACGCGATGGCGAGCAAGCCTTAAATGCAAGTTTATCAGTACACGAGAAACTACAAATTGCCTTAGCCATTGAGCGCTTAGGAGTTGATGTAATGGAAGTAGGTTTTCCAGTATCATCACCTGGTGATTTTGATTCAGTACAGCAAATAGCCCGTACCATTAAAAACGCCCGCGTGTGCGGCTTAGCTCGCGCTGTTGAAGCAGATATTGATGCTTGTGGTCAAGCGCTAAAGGTTGCCGATCAATTTCGTATTCATACCTTTATTTCAACTTCTGATGTTCATGTACAACAAAAACTACGTAAAGAGTTTTCTGACGTTGAAGCTATGGCTGTTCATGCGGTAAAACATGCACGTAAATATACCGACGATGTTGAGTTTTCATGTGAAGATGCTGGTCGTACACCAATCGACAATTTATGCCGCATGGTAGAAAGCGCGATTAAAGCGGGGGCGACTACAGTAAATATTCCAGATACCGTGGGTTATACCCTACCTTTTGAGTTTCAAGGTATTATTACGAATTTATTTAACCGCGTACCTAATATTGATCAAGCCGTAATTTCGGTACATTGTCATAACGACTTAGGCTTAGCTGTTGCTAACTCAATGGCAGCAGTACAAGCAGGTGCTCGTCAAATTGAATGTACTATTAACGGTATTGGTGAGCGCGCTGGTAACTGTTCATTAGAAGAAGTAGCGATGATCATGAAAACCCGTCAAGCATTATTAGGGGTTTCAACTAACATCAACCATCAAGAAATTGCCCGTGTATCAAAGTTAGTTAGTACGGTATGTAATATGCCGGTACAACTTAACAAAGCTATTGTCGGTGGTAACGCCTTTAGTCATTCTTCAGGTATTCACCAAGACGGCATGTTAAAGGCGAGTAATACCTATGAAATTATGACACCAGAAAGTGTCGGTATTGCTAAAACCAAGTTAAACCTAACCTCTCGCAGCGGTCGCCATGTAATTAAGCACCGTATGGAAAGCTTAGGTTACCAAGAAACTGATTATGACATTGAACAGTTATACGCAGACTTTTTAGCCTTAGCCGACAAAAAAGGCCAAGTGTTTGATGATGACTTAGAAGCGATGTTATTTAAATTACAACAACAAGACTTACAAGATCATTACGTTATTGAGCAAATCAACGTCCACGCTGGTAGTGGCGATTTTTCAACGGCAAGCATTAAATTAGCTTCGGGTGGTGAGTCACAAATTGTTTCGGCAACGGGTAATGGCCCTGTTGACTCATTATACCGCGCAATTAAACAAGCAGTTGATATCGACTTTGAAGTTACAGATTACAAAATTTCCAATAAAGGCTCAGGTGAAGATGGTTTAGGCCAAGCTGACTTAGTCATTACATGGCAAGAGCGAAACTTTCATGGTTACGGCTTAGAAACTGATGTTATTCAAGCATCAGGACAAGCACTAATTCATGCGTTAAATAGTATTCGCCGCGCCATGACCATTGCTGATTTGAAGTCAGCAAAACAAGCATAGTTATATAAAAGAATTAAATAAAAGGTTTTCAAAATGTCCAACATAGCAATTTTAGCCGGTGACGGTATCGGTCCAGAAGTCATGGTTGAAGCAAAAAAAGTTTTAGCTGCAGTCGCCAATAAATTTGATATTGAAATCAATACTAAAGATTACGATATTGGCGGAGCCGCTATTGATAACCATGGTAATGCTTTACCTGATTCGACCATGGCTGGTTGTGAAGCCAGCGATGCCATTTTATTTGGTAGCGTCGGCGGCCCTAAGTGGGCTAACTTACCGCCAACTGAACAACCTGAGCGCTGTGCATTATTAGGCTTACGTGGTCACTTCGATTTATTTTGTAATATGCGACCAGCAACCTTACAGCCTGCTCTTTCATCGTTATCAACATTACGCAGTGACATTTCATCAAAAGGTTTTGATGTGTTGGTGATTCGTGAATTAACCGGTGATATCTACTTTGGTGAACCAAAAGGTCGTAAAGGCGAAGGCGAAGAAGAAACAGGTTTTGACTCAATGTTTTATTCACGCCGTGAAATAAAGCGTATTGCTCATCTTGCTTTTCAAGCCGCGCAAAAGCGTAATAATAAAGTAACTTCAGTTGATAAAGCTAACGTATTAGCTACAAGCCAATTATGGCGTCAAGTAGTAGAAGAGGTAGCCGTTGACTACCCTGAAGTTGAATTAGAGCACCTTTATGTTGATAACGCAGCGATGCAATTAGTTCGTGATCCAAACCAATTTGACGTCATGCTATGCCCTAACCTATTTGGCGATATATTATCAGACATTTGCGCCATGATTACTGGCTCTATGGGCTTATTACCTTCTGCAAGCTTAAATGAACAAGGCTTTGGCATGTACGAGCCGGCAGGTGGCAGCGCTCCAGATATCGCAGGTATGGGTATTGCTAACCCTATCGCACAAATTTTATCAGCAGCCTTAATGCTACGTTATAGCTTAAATAAAGATGCCGCAGCTAAAGCCATTGAAGATGCAGTAGCAGCAGCTTTAGATAATGGGGTTTTAACGGCTGATTTATTACCTGCAGCACAAAGAAGTAATGCAAAAACAACTAGCGAAGTTGGCGACTTTATTTGCCAACAGATTATCGCCCAGAATAAAGAGGAAGCGTAAATGAGCAACGCCACACCTAAAACCATGTATGAAAAATTATGGCAAACTCACTTAGTCGAAGAAAAAGCGGGTGAAACACCGTTACTTTATGTTGATCGTCATTTAATTCATGAAGTGACTTCGCCACAAGCTTTTGCCAACTTACGTTTTCATAATCGCCAAGTACGTCATCCTGAACGTACTATTGCGACCATGGATCATAATATTTCAACGCGTTCAATTAAAATTGACGCTGCAGGTGAAGGCGCAGCAAATCAATTACGCGCATTAGAAAAAAACTGTAAAGAATTTGGCATTCAACTCTTTGGTATGGGTCATAAAAACCAAGGTATTGCCCACGTTATGGGGCCTGAGTTAGGTTTAACGTTACCAGGTACTATTATTGTTTGTGGTGACTCACATACCGCAACTCACGGTGCTTTTGGCGCACTAGCCTTTGGTATCGGTACTTCAGAAGTTGAACATGTTTTTGCTACGCAAACCTTGCGTCAAAACAAAGCAAAAACGATGAAAATTCAAGTTAATGGTCACGTTGGTGCAGGCATTAGCGCTAAAGATATTATCCTAGCAATTATCGGTAAAACGGGTAGTGCTGGCGCAACGGGTTATGTCGTTGAATACTGTGGTGAAGCCATTGAAGCGTTAAGTATGGAAGAGCGCATGACAGTCTGTAACATGAGTATTGAATTTGGCGCAAAAGCAGGCTTAATTGCACCAGATCAAACCACGTTTGATTATGTTAAAGGTAAAGAATACGCACCTAAAGGCGAAGTATTTGAGCAAGCCGTGATCGACTGGAAAAACTTACGCTCTGATGCTGACGCTGTTTTTGATACGGTCATCACCCTTGAAGCTAAAGACATTAAAGCACAAGTAACATGGGGAACTAATCCAGGACAAGTAGTTAGCGTTGACGGTAGCGTACCTTCGCCAGATAACTTTAGTGATCCGGTTGAACAAGAGTCTTGTAAGCAAGCACTTGAGTACATGGATTTAAAAGCGGGTACCAAAATAACAGACATCCAAGTAAACAAAGTATTTATTGGCTCTTGTACAAACTCGCGTATTGAAGATTTACGTGCTGCAGCAAGCATTGTGCAACGCTACCAAGGTCAAAAAGTTGTAGCTAACGTTGATGCTATTATCGTTCCGGGCTCATACCGTGTAAAAGAACAAGCTGAAAAAGAAGGCTTAGATAAAGTATTTACTGACGCAGGTTTTGAGTGGCGCTTACCCGGTTGCTCTATGTGTTTAGGCATGAACGATGACGTACTTGGCGCAGGTGATCGTTGTGCTTCGACCAGTAACCGTAACTTTGAAGGTCGCCAAGGTCGAGGTTCTCGTACACACTTAGTTAGCCCTGAAATGGCTGCTGCTGCTGCAATCACTGGTCACTTTGTTGATTTAAACGCATAACAATTGTCTTTTTGCTATTTAATTGCATCAAATAGCTTTAAGAAATAAAGACTTAAAATTTTTTAGGAAGGCAAATGGAAAAATTTAACACTCATACTGGCTTGGTTGTGCCATTAGATATCGCTAACGTTGATACCGATCAAATCATCCCAAAGCAATTTTTACAAAAAACTGAACGTGTTGGCTTTGGTGTTCACTTATTTCATGAAAGAAGATATTTAGATCATGAAGGCACACAAGTGAATCCTGACTTTGTTATGAACAAGCCAGAATATAAAGATGCCAGCATTTTACTCGCACGTGAAAACTTTGGTTGTGGCTCAAGTCGTGAACATGCGCCATGGGCCATTGAAGAATACGGCTTTAAGGTGATTATTGCCCCAAGCTTCGCTGATATTTTTTACGGTAACTGTATTAACATTGGCATTTTACCTATTCAACTGACTGAAGCTGAAGTTGAAGAGCTGTTTCAATTAGCGCCTAATGCACAATTAACCTTAAAGGTTGATCTACCTAACAATAAAGTAAGTTGTGTACTTGCTGACAACTCTGTAAAAGAGTACGCTTTTTCATTAAGCGAGTTTCAACAATACAGCTTAGAAAATGGCGTAGATAGCGTGGGTTGGACATTAAATAAGCTAGATAAAATTAAAGCTTTTGAAGAGCAAATGCCTGCTTGGCAATAAAGTGTAAGTTAACTGCCTGAGCTCAAGCTTTCTAACGATATCGCTATATCTGTCATAAAGCTATAAATAAACCCCAAGTACAATACTGTTCTTGGGGTTTACTTTATGCGTTCATTTATCATCAAAACACCATATTTATAAGGCTTTATCTATAATTTCAAGTACAGGCATCGGCTTGAAGTAGAAAAAACCTTGGGCGATATCAACATCATATTGAGTTAGCAAGTCAACCTGCTCTTGTGTTTCAACCCCTTCTACTACCACCTTTTTACTCAAGTCATTGCAAATTTGCAGCATACCTTTTAGCAATGCTAATGCACTACGATCTTCGGTTATATAGCTGATAAAGGCGCGATCTATTTTGATCACATCAAGCGGTAGCTTTAATAAGTAAGCAAGTGACGAATAACCCGCACCAAAATCATCAAGACACAGTACAAAGCCTAGTTCTTTTAACGAGTTCAAGTGTAAAATAGCCATGTCACTTCGTACTAATGAGTTTTCGGTTATCTCTAACTCTATACGACTCAAGTCGGCACTTTCTTCTTTAATTATTTTTTTCAGCTCATCAATAAAATCATGGTGGTGTAATGAATTAGCTGAAATATTCACTGAAATTGGTTTCGTAATTTGTGGGTAATCTTTAACAATATTTAAAGCGCTACGAAATACGTACATATCCAATTCGAAATATAACCCTGCTTGCTCTACTACTGGAATAAAAGCATTAGGTGGCACTAAACCTTTCTGCGGATGCTGCCAGCGTATTAATGCCTCATAACCAACAACATCACCTGTTTTCATTGATGTTTTCGGTTGTAACATTAAAAACAGTTCATTATAGGCAAGTGCTTTCCTAAACTCGGCTAAAATACCTAAACGATGAATGGTTTCTTCCTCAAATTTAGGTTCAAAGGATTGCGCCATACCGCGTTTACTTTCTTTTGCCACTTTCAATGCCATTTTAGCGTGACGAATAAGCATATCAGCATCAAAATCATCATCAGCATTACAATTAGCCTCACCTAAGGTCACCCCTAAACGCATTGAACTACTGCCTAATACAAACGGTCGAGAACATTCAACAATCAATTGCTTGAGCTGCCATGTTGAGTCAGCTATCAATACGGCGAAAACATCTGAATGTAAACGAGCAATACTGGCATTTTTATAAAAAACTCTTTTCAAAACTGAAACCATAGAAATAAGAACATCGTTACCGAATTCAAATCCCAGGCTATCGACAATATCGTGAAAATAATCAATATCAATAATATATAAACTTAAAGAGCTTTTAGCTTTCGAGCGTACTTCTCGAGCAAAGTGAATAAGCCCTTCTCTGTTGTAGGCATCTGTTAATGAATCGTAATAAGCTGACCTGTTTAAGTGAGTAAAAAACTTAGCATTTTCTAAGCCAATCGCAATATTCAAGCAGAAAACTTTAAGTAACTCTTCATCAATATCTGATAGATCTAATGTGCCTTCAATAACAACAACCCCTTGCCAATTTGAAGGCGTCGCTAAATAAAGCGCACTAATTTTATCCTCTAAGATATGATGTTTTTTCTCGAGTGCTTGCTGCGCAAGTTGAGGCGCGACGCCAGATAATTCTTCGTATATATCTTTACCAAACAGTTCATCATATTGGCTTGTTGCCGCAACCACTAGAAAGCTATCATTTGTAGACTTTTCTATCGCAAAAGGACCATTAAGTGGCCTTTGTGAAACACAAAATATCCCTTGAGAGGTGAGGTTAAATAGGGCATTCATTTGCTGTAGAACACCACTAGCAAACTCATGAATAGAGCGTTCTTTCATTAAACTCGCTGAAGCATGAATTACATTTTTCAAACCACTTTTTGAGTCTTCTAATGCTTGTAAGTGACTAAATGATCGTATTGCAGTAGCAATAGATGTAAATAGCTTGTCACGTGTTAACTCACTTTTAGTTTTGTAATCATTAATTTCATACTGGGTAATAATTTCTTCTTCAGGTGCATAACCTGGTTGTCCGGTACGGAGAATTATTTGCAAATTTGTTCGCTTCATTTCATGGCGAATTCGTTGAGCTAAAACCAAACCTGCATCTGAGCTTTCCATAACGACATCCAGTAAAACTACAGCACAATCGGGGTGTTCTTCAAGCAGTTTGTAGCCTTCTTCACCACTATAGGCACTAATAAACTTAACATTTCGTCCTTGAATTTTTGTATTGGCTAAAGCAAGTTTAGTTACATCGTGCACAGATTCTTCATCGTCAACTATAGCAATGAGCCAAGAATGCTCACTTTCTGTATTATCAATGCTCTCAGATTCATCGTCATCAATAAGATTTAAAATAAAATCACTCATTGTTATCTTCCTTTTTTTCAGGTGCGATTAATGGTAATTTAATTTCAAATATTGTTCCTATCCTGCTTTCCACGTGAATGCTCCCTCCCATTAAATCACTAATAATACTATGCACGATATTTAGCCCTAGACCTGAGCCGCCTTTACCTAGTTTTGTGGTATAAAAAGGATCAAAAAGCTTTTTAATATTCTCTTTCTCAACGCCATTACCGTTATCAGCAAAAAGGATTTTTACTTCTCTTTTAGCTATGACGCTGAAGCGAATATGAATTTCACCTTCAGCCTTACCCTCAAAACCATGCAATACCGCATTATTAAATAAGTTAGTGATAACTTGCCCTAGTGGACCAGGAAAGCTATCCATCATAATATTTTCAGGTCCCTCTACCGACAATTTAATCCCAGTACGTTTGATTTTATGATGTAACGTCGCAACGATTTCATTAATCGTTTCAAGTAGGTTAAATTCACGTCGTTTACTACTTGTTTGATCAACTGCCACTTGCTTAAAGCTGTGAATAAGCTCGGCAGCATCTTGTAAGGAGCTCTCCAATAAATTGACTGATTGTTGAGAGTCAGTTTCAAACTTCTCTAAAATACTTCGACTGAGTACGCCAGTTTTAACTTTGGTTAAGAACTGCTTTAAATTAGCAGACAATGTACTTGCCATCGTCACACTAACCCCTAGCGGCGTATTAATTTCGTGGGCAACCCCTGCCACTAAAGTACCTAAAGAAGCCATTTTTTCAGTAGCAACTAACTTTGATTGTGTTTCTTTTAACTGCTTGTAAGACTGCGTAGCATTGTCTCTTTCAGTAAGCAATTCTGTTTGTATTTTCTGCTCACTTGCTCGCAGTTGATCTAATTCACTTAACTCTATTTGAAAATCTTGTAAACTTGCCAAGATGTCGGTGAGCTCATCTTGACGTGTATAATTTCCAAGCTCAATATTGCGTTCCCCCCTACGTAGCTTATCTATTGCCGTTGTTACTTGAGCTAATGGGGTAAAAATAGTTTTACGCGCATAAAAAATAACACTGGTAATTAAGCCAATAATGAATAACGCCGATATGGCTAAAACTATAGAAATATTTCTCGATATTATGGATAAATCTGTCATCGATAATTGTACTTTTTGACGGGCAGCACTTGATAACGTGTCTAGTATATCCTCTGCTACATTAAAGCTCTGGTGCTCTAAATTATCGATTGCTTTAGTTGCAAGCGCTTTGTTATGAGTTTGGTAATGATCAAATATTTCTTTGCCTCCCTCTTTGAGTTCTAAGAATAAGCGCTCTATTTCATTAAGATAAATAACCTCTTGTGGCTTTTGTTCTAGCGGTTTTAACTTAATTAAGTAACTTTCAAACTGTAAGGCGTTATTAAAAAAACTTTGCTTAGCATTAATATCATCAAGAACAAAGCGATCTAAATCAGCTAGCATGTCCCCAGCCTCGTCAACCAACTCTAAATAGTATTGTACGCCTGGTAAATCATCATTAATTACATCTAAGGGGTTATTGCTAGAGCCGACATCAGCAATTTCATCTTCTTTCATTTTGTCTAGCAATTCTTCTAATGGTTTGCCGACATTAATAAGCAAGTTATTTATTTTTCTAGCCGCATTTCGCTCCTGCTCAGGATGATATACCTCAAAAACTTGTGAAACAGCTTGCTTTTTATGGCCTTCAACCAAGCGCATTACTTTATCTACTTCACCGTTTTCTTTGATATTTTTTGGGATTAAATCTCGGAAACGAATAAACTCCTCATAATTGCCAAAGTATTCCTGCTGCTCTTCTTCTTCTCCTAGTAAGTACTCTAATAAATTAGAGTTCATATCACCCAACTCTTCTAACATAGCTAAGCTATTTAATGCCTCAGGTAAGTCGTAATTAACGACCTTATCGGTTGCACTGCTAATTTGAGAACTAAGGTAAATAATCGTTGCAGAAAAAATAAGAATAACAAAAGAGATACCGACTAAAATAACATTAATTTTAGTCGCAATAGACTGGCGTTTGGTAACCATCAAAAAACCTAATACTGTGTAATTAAATTATTGTTATTAAGTTTAGTTAATGATTGGTATTTTGCTCATTTTTGTAAGTTTTTTATAAATTAACTTAATTTAACCAAATATTTAGAGCTAAATAATGTTAACACACCTCTCAAGCTAACTACCTAGAATTACCAATGTACTAAAGCTGGCATAGTAAATGTTTGTTCTTGGTAAGTTAAAATAACTTGTTGAGGTAATATTTTTTCAAGTATTAAGCCATTTGCAATACTATCACCCTCATAACGATCTCGACCGTTTACATTAACCCAGCCTTGGCCGTCTGAAGAGTAAATATGTTGCGTAAAATGCAAGCTCGGCAACGATTGTTGAAAACTTGCTGATAATTGCGTTAAAGGCTGAGCCTTTTGATATGCTCTATCGACACTCGACAAATGCTCTGCTGGTTCAACTGGTTTATGATTATTGCCATTAACGCTTTGCTGCGTTTCTTTAACTGCAGCTTGAAACAATGCTAATAACTCAGGTGATGTTCCATCTACCCCTTCAACTTGATAGTCATCTGTTTTTTCTACAGGCGATGAGTCATCGACTGAAGATTGTTCTTCAGCTTTGGCATTTCTAATGCTTTCGTTGCCGCTTTCATCAACGGGTGCAACATTCGCAATATCAGAGCTCTCCTGCTCAACAGATAATAACGCGGCAATTTCACTACTGTTAGAGCTAGTTGACAAACTTGTGTTTTGCTCTGCTGAAGGTTCATTGGCTATGTTTTCATTGCTTTTACTGTGTTCACTATAAGCGTTTTTAGTGGCTGTTAGCTCTATTAGCGGCTCAGTTATTGTCGCTTCTTCAATAACGGCTTTGTCACTTAATAATGATGGCGTTACCACTAACGGACTCTCACTTTGGCCCAACCAAAAGCTGACGGCACCAATAGCAATAACTCCCGTTATTACGCTGCAAGTAGCTAAAACGGTACCAAGGCTATTAGATTTTTTTTGTCCCGAATAAAGCTCGTCTCCTAAGGTATGCTCTGCTGCTTTTTGAACGGCTTTTTTACTAACAATCGTATCGTTATTATTATAAGCGTGCATTAATGCGCTATGGCATAATAAGTTGATAAGCCTGGGAATTCCTTGTGATAACTGATGTATTTTAGCTAATGCGCCAGCATTAAATAACACTCGTTGGCAACCCGCAATATATAAGCGATGCTTAACGTATAGTGCTAATTCAGCCTTGGTGAGTGGCATTAGGTGATAACGAGCCGTTATACGCTGCGCTAATTGCCTTAAATCGCGACGTTGTAATAACTGTTGTAGTTCAGGTTGCCCTATTAGAATAACTTGTAACAGTTTTTTAGTATCCGTTTCTAAATTAGTTAGCAGTCTAAGCTGCTCCAACACTTCTACTTGCAAGTGTTGCGCCTCATCAATAATCAATACCGTATTAATATTGGCTTGATGATTTTGTAATAGCTTGTCAAAAATTTTATCGGTCAGCGTTTTTAGACTTGCCGCTGACTTATCGTAGTTTAGCGTTAGCTGATCACAAATAGTCGCCAACAGCTCCAAGCTTGAAAGTGTAGGATTCAAAATAAAAGCAGTTTGGGTGTTTTCCGGCAGCTGTTCAAGTAAACAACGACTAATGGTGGTTTTACCTGTACCAACTTCACCGGTAAGTAATGCAAACCCGCCAGTTTCACTTAACCCATAAGTTAAATGTGCTAGCGCCTCTTTATGCCTATCGCTCATAAATAAGTACTTAGGATTAGGAGATATTGAAAAAGGAAGTTCACTTAACGAGAAAAAATTTCGGTACATAACCCTAACTACAAAATAAAAAGACAGGCTAAAAATACTCACTTGTTATATAGATGTCAAAGCATCACCAATACTTAAGGTGATTATCTTAAATAAATAAGTAGGGCTCGATGTATGGGTTTGTTTTGGTCGACACCAATCTACGGGTGTCGATTGGTTGAGTCCATACATCGAATTCCGGTTAAATAGTATTTTAGAGTAAATACAAAAACCACCATTGCAAATAAAAACAATTACCATTAACATGCGCATTATATTTTATAACAACTTAACGAGAGTAGTAACGTGTTAAAAACAACATTAAGTCTAATTGCTTTATTGGTTGCCAATCAGGTACACGGTGCAAGCACCAACAAACAAGAAGAAGTATTAGATAGCGATAACGATCTAAAAAATATCGAACGTATTATTGTCACTGGCAGCCGAATCGCTGAAAGCATTGATGAAGTACCTGCATCTATCACCATTATCACGCAAAAACAAATTGCCGAACAGCTTAAGGTTTCATCAGAAATTCAGAGTTTATTAGCAAATTTAGTACCTGGGATGGCACCAAGTACAGGTACATCAAGTAATTCCGGTCAAACCTTACGAGGTCGAGCGCCCTTAATAATGATTGATGGGGTACCGCAATCAACTCCATTGAGAAATGGCTCTTTAGGTGTACGCAGCCTAGATGCCAGTGTAATAGAGCGTATTGAAGTTATTAAAGGGGCAACATCAGTTTACGGTAACGGAGCTGCAGGTGGTGTAATAAACTACATCACTAAAAAAGCAAATAGCGACAAAAAACTAAGTGGTCATGCTAGTGTTTCAAGCCGTTTTAGCGCGGTAGAGCTTGATGATTCAGTAGGTACACGTTTTGAGGGTGGCATTAATGGCGAAGTAAACAATTTTACCTATGTATTAAATGCCAGCTACGAAGAAAATGGCCTACAGCGTGATGCCGATGGCGATATCCTAGGATTAAAATACGGTTTATCTGATGCGGTAATGCAGAACTACTTTACCAAGTTGGGTTATCACTTTGATGATGAAAAATCTCTGCAATTTACTTATAACTTCTATCAATCAAAACAAGATGTCGACTTAATTGATAAAGTTGGCAAACTCAGTTTAGGTGAAAAGACTCAAGCCGTGCCACTTGCCCCTGGTCAAACAGTACAAGGTGACCCTCAAGGGCCTAGTAACCATAACGTTATGGTGAAGTATGTGGACGAGGCGTTATTTGAGCAAACACAATTAGTAATTGACTTATATAGCCAAGAAATAGAGAACATATTTTTCTATTCATCAAACTTAGCAAACCAAAGTGAAGGTTACGATGGTGGGCAATCATTAATTAACTCTGAGAAACAAGGTTTACGCGTTACCCTTAATACCCAAGCCGATTTTACTTTTGATAGTGGCAACACTCTTGATACAACATTCATTTATGGTATTGATGCGCTTAATGACGTCACCTCACAACCTATGGTTGATGGACGAATTTGGGTTCCGGAAATGGATATGAGCAACTTAGCTGGCTTTTTCCAAACTAAATTAATCTATAACGATGATTTAGTGCTTAAAATGGGTATTCGACATGAAAATATTGATTTAACTGTAGACAACTACAGCACACTTAAATTGTGCAAAAAGCCAACGCAATGCTCAGTACCTGTTGATGTTACGGGAGACACCTTAAATTATAAAGCAACAACCTACAATATTGGCTTAAAATACAATGCAATAGAAAAATTCAGCCCATTTATTAGTTACTCTCAAGGCGCTGATATTTCAGATACAGGTAGGTTACTGAGAACCGCCACCGTAACAGATATTTCACTCATTCATACAGAAGCGTCAATCATTGACAGCTATGAAGTAGGCTTCACTTCAGATTTTGAAGAACTTCACTTAGAGTTTTCAGCTTACCGAAGTACCTCTGAATTAGGCACAACTAACAAGTTTGACACAGTAACAGGGATTTACGTCCCCGTTAGAGCACCACAAGAAATCTGGGGCTATGAAGCATTAGTAAACTATACGATTAGTGATAACTTAGCTTTAAATGCAACTTATAGCTGGATTGAAGGTAAGAATACTGCTGCTGATGTTTACCTTGGTGCAAAACAAATCAATCCCCCTAAAGCAACAATAAACCTAAACTGGCAACCTATTGATAACGCCAGTTTAGCGATTAACTACCTTTATGTAGGTGACAGAAAACGATTTGACCCCATTGATGGTGAATATGTTGGTGACCAAGGACCTATTGATAGCTACCAAATTGTTAACCTAAGTGGTAATTATGATTTCGCAAAACAATGGTCTGCATTTATCGGGGTAGAAAACTTATTTAATCAAGATTACTACCCAACCAAATCACAAGGCTATACTTATGGCGGTTACAACATTAAAGGTTTAGGTACTACTGTCAATATTGGTGTTAATTACCAGTTCTAAGCTAAGAAAAACCAAATTATCTTAACTAAGACCTCCGTTAAAAAGCAGTTACCCCTGGTAACTGCTTTTTTATTACCTACGCGATTTTCTTAAGTTCGGGTACACTTAAATTATGATAAAGTAGTCACTTAACAAAAATATTATCCTTACTGGAGTTTAGTTGCAGGCCTTATGATAAATAAAGATACGTCATTGAATACCTACCTTGTTGGCGGCGCTGTTCGCGATAAACTATTAGAGCGCCCGATCAAAGATAGAGATTATTTAGTTGTAGGTGCGAGTATTGAGCAAATGCTTGCCTTAGGCTATCAACAAGTGGGTAATGACTTTCCTGTTTTCCTCCACCCTGAAACCAAAGAAGAATACGCTCTAGCCAGAACAGAGCGTAAAGAAAGCCAAGGCTATACTGGTTTTAGTTGCTACTTTGCTCCTGATGTTACGATAGAACAAGACTTACAGCGTCGCGATTTAACGGTCAATGCCATGGCAATGGATAAAGCTGGCCATATTATTGATCCCTACCATGGACAACGGGATCTTAACGACAGAGTACTTCGTCATGTCAGCGATGCATTTATTGAGGACCCACTGCGTGTATTAAGAGTAGCCCGTTTCGCGGCTCGTTATTATAGCTATGACTTTACCATTGCCAATGAAACGTTGGAATTAATGACTAAAATAAGCCTAAGTGGTGAGTTAAGTGCATTAACTCCTGAACGCATTTGGCAAGAAATGCAGCGCAGTTTAACGGAAGACCACCCTGAAATATTCTTCAATGTTTTACACCAATGTAAAGCGTTAGCCGTACTATGGCCTGAGTTAGATGTATTATGGGGCGTACCAAACCCTGCACAGTGGCATCCTGAAATTTGCAGTGGTATACATACAATGATGGTTGTACAACAGGCGGTATTACTTTCACCGAAAACCTCAGTGCGCTTTGCAGCATTGTGTCATGATTTAGGCAAAGGGATAACGCCCGCAGAGCAATGGCCTAGCCATAGAGGACATGAAAAATCGGGACTACCTTTAGTTGAAAAGATTTGCCGTCAATTAAAAGTACCAACCCATTACAAACAACTTGCCCTTAAGGTATGTGAACATCATTTACATTGTCATAAGGCCTTTGAGCTCCGAGCAAGCACCTTATTACGCATATTTAACCAACTCGATGTGTGGCGTAAACCTGAGGAGTTTGATGATTTTATTTTAGCATGTAAAGCCGACTTTCTTGGTCGTTTGGGCTTTGAAGATAAAGCTTACCCACAAGAGGAGTATTTAAAACAAGCTATGCTTGCTGCAAAAAATATTAATGCTAAAGTGTTTGTTGAACAAGGGCTTAAAGGCATTGCGATTAAAGAGGCAATGGCTACAGCAAGGCTAGCAGCTATTCAAGCCGTGAAGGACGAGCAACCTTCAACAACCCAAAATAATCACTAGATACCATTGAGCGTCAAGTGTAACTTGCCGCTCAATAAAACAACAAATTATTGCCTGTAGTTTACAAAACACAACAACTCTTTTATCTCATCTCGCTTATCCTTTAATCACTACCTAATGTGACTTGGTGACGATAATGACTATTCAAACACTCGCTTCTGTAAATACTCAACACTATCCTGTTGGCCAAAATCAAATATCAACTAATACTATGGTGAGTGCACAGCCTAGTATGCAAGATCTACTATCACCTGAGCAGCAAAACACATTACAATCGTATACTGAAACAAAGCGAGAAGAGCACGTTGAGCAAATAAAATCGAATTATAAAACAGCTAAAGATATTGACCTGACTCGCGCTTATTATGCTCAACAACAAAAGTTATTTGATATTTACATAGAAACGGCAACGGATGGTGAAGTAGACACTGACAATCATGATAAAAATAACGTGAGTGCTATTAGCACGTTAACAAGTGCTTATACTGAGCTGTATGACTTACATAAACAAGTAAAAGGTGTTATAGAACAAGTACCTACTATTAATGATAACGTCAAGTCGTTAAAGCATAATGTGTCAAACGCTGCTGTTGGGCTAAATGGTGTCACTAGCGAGACGATGAATCACCAAGGACAATCATTAAGCCAGCAACAAACCAACATTTATAACAGTATTATGATGCCAAGCAGTAACTCATACCTACACTTAAGTGCTTAGTGAAGCTGAATTAATAGCTTAAGCAACGCTAATTCAAGTGATAAAAGCGGCTCTAACCATACCCATAATGTTAGTGCTAGAAGGTAAGCAAGGTTGGCGTCGAAAAATACGCCAATCAAGCTTGAAATATAGATAATAGCGCGATTACCGTTTAATAAATAATGACGCTGCTTTTCAATAGTCATGACAATCCCCTTAGGTCATGCGATGCTTAACGCTAAGTGCTTGGTTGCTATCTAGCAAATAGCCAACTGAATTAAGCTAAACTAAAAGCATCGCAATCTACAATTAAATGGCCGTTATGCAAGCTTACTTATTTGAAGCATTTTTTAAGCCAATTAACGCAGCCTGTCATTCACTATGGTTCTAAAAGTAAGGTTTATTCGAGGAGTATGAACTTTTTTTGTCGGAGGTAAACGATGTAGCCAGTGCTTTTGTGTAATGCCTTTCATCACTAATAAGCTACCCGCTCTTAAAGGTAAAGCGACAACTTCTTTCGTTTGCTTATGTTTAAACGCAAATTTTCGTTCAGCGCCAAAACTTAAAGAAGCAATAGCTCCCTGCTCTTTTAAGTCTTTTTCGCCATCGCTATGCCAAGCCATTCCCTCTTCACCATTATGATAAAGGTTCGCTAGGCAAGCATTGTATTGCTCTCCAGTTTCAACTTCGACTAAATTTTTTAGCGCTAATAATTCATCAGGAAAAGGCAGTGATCGTTTGGTAATATTTGAATAGGTGTATTCAAATGCTTGACCATTTAAGGTATCCGCATACCAAGCGACTTTTCTTTTTGTTTCAATCAGTTTACCAAAGATCATTGCTTGATCGCATTGCCACGCTAACAACTTAAGTAGCGCTGAGAAATAATGTTCCGCCTGTTCTAACGCTATAACTTCACCATAGTAATTTACCTCGCCATCATAAGGTAAAAGGTTAATAGGCTGAGTTAGTCGCGGGGAGAATAAGTCCATAAGGTATATTTAAGCTAAACTCGAGAGAATGAAGCTTACTCTACTACTTTTTAAAGTGTGCCCAAGGGTCTGCTGGTGCTCTATCGCGGGCTTTTTCGGCCTTTTTAATACGTAAACGCTCAGCATCTTCAAGGCTTAACTCTTTTGGCGGTCTTTGTTCTAAACCATGTGGCACAATACGATCACGCGGCGGTAATAAAAACTGGTCATCACTCGCTTTAGGTAAACTGTGGTATTGATACATATAAAAAGCTTCAACTTTCTCTTGTGCCCACGTGGTCTTCTTTAAAAATTTGATGCTCGACTCAATACTTGGATTGGTTTTAAAGCAGTTCAAATTTAAATAAGCAAATAAGATTTCCCAGCCATAATGATCAACCAATTCGTTGAGTACTGTTTCTAATTTTGTACCGTGCAGTGGGTTGTTTTTATATATCTCTTTATCGCTCATTTATTTTCCTAGTTCACTTTTTACTTAACTCTTTGGTTCGCTTTTTTGGTTAGCTTTATCACTAACGACTATTGCTTTCGAGTTAACACAGTATGTAAGTAATGAATTATACCACTGTTGCTATAAAAGTTGATGTTTAACTCAAGAATAAACGCCACTGTACATTAGAACCTACAGTCTCTTTCTTATTAATTAAGTTATTAATAAGTTAACTTGATTAAAATCAATAAAGTACCACTATAAAGCAATTAATATAAAGACCACTGTAGAGCATAAGCTCTACTTAAACTATATAAAATACAACAAGGTCAATATCGTGAGTATTAATAGCCGTAATAAATCTCTCAGCTTTATCATTATTGTCAGTTTACTTGTCTCTGCCATTATTTTAGGCCTATGGTCAAGCTTAACAAACCCTGTCCCTTGGATATTAATCGTCGCTTTAGCATTGATGCCGCTACTCAGGCAAAAGCATATTGAACAAATAAAATGGAGTGATGATTACAGTATTGGTATTGAATACATCGACCAAGATCATAAAAAACTCTTACACTTATTGAATCAATTTAGTATTGCTTACGATTATGCTCAGTGTGAAGAATTTGAGCGAGAAGCACTAGAAGAGTTAGTCAGCTACACCAAATATCACTTTAAACGAGAAGAGAAATTGATGGCAGATTATGACTACCCAGGTCTTGCTGAACATCAAGAAGAACATCAAGCAATGATTGATAAAGTCGAAGAATATGCACATATTTATAATGAACAAGGACACGATTCATTAAAACAAGTGACTAATTTGATAACATTCTGGCTTATTAACCATATTAATGAATCTGATAAAGAATATAGCCGCTACTTACAAAAGCTTGGTGCTGACGAGTTTGATAATAACTAAGCCTGAAATGTCCTTATTAATAAAGTTAGTACTGTTGCTAACTTTATTGCTTGCTCCTCGCCATTATTTTCGACTTATTGATTAGGGGTTGTTGAGCTTTCGATATTGTTTTTGCAGCTTTTT
>NZ_JAHKPW010000043.1:35775-83440 GCF_018860755.1 Colwellia sp. D2M02
GACAATAAGCTCCTGCATTATCTAATAAGCAACATCCATGCAGCGTCACATAAAAAGGTGATAACGCAGTAAAAATCACCAACAAACGCTGTTAGAAAGATCAACAGCCCCTAGCCACACTGCAATATATTTGCGGCAATTTTTGCCAAAAATAATGTATGCTTGCGACAATAAAAACAAAAAAAGGCTTATTATGCAGAACAATAACATCCCGACACTTCCTCAACACGACTCAACACCCGAAAAACAACAACGTGAGTTTCAACTCGCTTTAGCCAAAACTAAATACAATTATATGACTTCTTATTTAGAAGGTGTTCCTCTTTCTGCCGACGTACCACAAGGAGAAGAGTTTTCATTACGATATAAAGAAGGTGTTATCTCAGTATTTATTCAACTTGCTGAAAACTTTAAAAACAACGTTATAAGGTTATTAGAAAAAGAGCTTTGTGATGATATTGATAGTGACATTTTCAAAGATATTAGCGAGAGTTACCAAACCTTAGAAAGTAAATTAAGTGCGCTTCACCCTAAAAAAGACATTAAGTACATTAAAGACTTTATTCATAGCTTGAGTCAGCTGCCGACAGCTATTGAAGATGCCCTCAATATTCCTAAAGATATTATTAAAATGTTAAAAGGAATTGATCAAGTTATTGAGGAGGTAAAAAAGGAAGGGCCTACGGCTCTACTTAAATCGACACTATATGACTTATTAAATAACGATGGCAAACGTGATTACCTGCAAGCCAATTCGTTAGAAGACTACCAAGCACTCTATGCCTCGTTAGATACCCCTCCTCTAACAGTGTCAATAAAAAGTAAACCATGGATGGAAAAAGAAAAAGCCCTTTATGATCAAGACTGGTACTTTGGTTATTTGCAAACTGCTGGCTTTAATACCACTAACTTAATTGCCGTAAGCGCTAGCGATACAAGTGATATGACTATTTCATTGAGTCAATTACTGCAAAAAATGCCAGTTACTGATCACATATTACAGTCTGTGTTAGCAGACAATAATGTTAGTTTACAAACGGCAGTAGCCCAGAATCGGCTTTACGTTTGTGATTACACAATGTTAGAGGGTAAACAAAGTAATGAGTTACACGGAAAACAGCGTTACGTAGCCGCACCTATCGCCTTATTTTACTCAACGGATAAAACTGCTAACGGTTTTCCTGATACAGGTAGTTACCTGCGCCCAATTGCCATTCAATTAGCACAACAATATAACCCAGACACGGCTCCTATATTTACCCCAAATAACTGCTCAGGCGCAAATGATGGTAATGGACTAAAATGGCAAGTAGCTAAAGCTATTGTGAATATTTGCAGTGCAATACAACATGAAAATGTTGCACATTTAGGGGCTTGCCACCTTATTATGGATACAATAATTATTGCCGCACATAGGCAGCTTTCAGAAAAACACCCTATTTTAAAGCTTTTAATTCCGCATTTTCGCTTTACATTAAACATTAACAATGATGCCCTACACAGTTTAGTTATTCCGGGTGGTGTTACCGCCTGTGACGTAGGGTTAACGACAGGCTCCTCTTTTGAAATGATTGCAGAGGCTAGAAGTGCTTGGCGTTGGGATGAGCAGAGCCCTGAACAGTTATTTAAAGCACGCGGTGTTAATACTGAGTCATTACCAGTTTTTGAGTTTCGCGATGACACCATATTGTTATGGCAAGCCATTAAGACATTCGTTAGAAATTATTTATCTATTTATTATAATAATGACAATGATGCCGTCGCTAATGATGAAGAATTACAAGGCTTTATCTTTGAATTAACCTCAACAAAATATGCTGATTTTAAAGGCTTAGATGGGTTAGTATCAACAGGAAATAGCGAACGCCCCTATAAAATAGATAGTTTTGACTACCTTGTAGAGCTTATCGCACATATTATCTATATTGCTGGACCTCAGCATGCCGCAGTAAATTATGCTCAGTATCCTTTAATGTCTTTTGCTCCTAGCGTAACGGGTTGTCTTTATCATGAACCTCCAGGAACCAACACGGTTATCAATACCATTGAAGATACTTTAACTTGGTGCCCTCCATTAGATATTGCTTTATATACACTATCTTTTGAGTACTTACTTAGCGGTGTACAATACGATGTTTTTGGCAAATATAGTCAAGACCCACGTATTGCCTACTTTAACGATCCTCAGGTGGAAGAAGTGCTGATTGACTTCCAGTGCCAATTAGCACAAATAGAAGTAGAAATACATCAGCGTAATAAGTTAAGAGCGATACCTTATACTTTCCAATTGCCGTCGATGATTCCAAACAGCACAAGTATTTAAGTAAATAAAAACGGTACTTAGCGCTCTACGCTTAAGTACCGTAAACAACTAACCTATTCTCGTTTTTATACGTTATGAAGGTGAAGCAAAGTAGTATGAGTTTCGCCCACTTTGTTTTGCTTTATATAACGCGACATCGGCAGACTTCACTAGCATAGCAGGCTCTAATCCCGGTAAGCTGGTCATAGTAGATATCCCCATACTAATCGTTATATAGGGTGCCGTTGTTGAAAAGGCATGAAGAATATTCAAACTGCGTATCTTATCTTGGCAACGCCGTGCAATGTTTTCAATTGACTCATGATCTGTGTTTGTCATTAAAATAACAAATTCTTCACCACCATAACGTGCAACTAAATCATTTTTACGTGTAACGACTTCACTTAAAGCTTGTGCAACTAATTTAATGCACTTGTCCCCCTCTGGATGACCATAATTATCGTTATAGGCTTTGAAGTAATCAATATCAATCATAATTAGTGACAGTGATCCACCTTCGCGAGAGCTTCTCGACCATTCTTGCTCTAACCTAAGATCAAACTCACGACGGTTAAAAATTCCCGTAAGTCCGTCTTTAATCGCTAGCAATTGTAGCTCTTCTGTACGTTGTGCTACTTTATCTTCGAGTATTTCATAATGACGAGCATTAATTAATGATACTGCAGCTTGTGCAGCAATAAGTTCTACCGTATCTTTATGTTTAGCGGTAAACGCTTGTTCCGTGACATTGTTTTCTAAATAAACAATGGCAACAAGTCTTCCTTGACCTGTAATAGGTAAACACATCAAGGATTTAGGTTGATTCAACTGTAAATAGCGATTACTGGAAAAGCGAGAGTCCTCTTTAGGGTTGTCCAGTATTAATGTCTCCAATGTTTTTTGCGTATAACGTATTAAAGTATCAGGTAATAATGGGTTACCTTGGGCTTCAAGCTCATCAAGGTTCATATTATAAAACTGGCTATGAATAGCAGCAGCGTGATCACTAATACGGCCAACAATCTCTACCGTTAGTTGCCCATCTCCATAAACAATAATCGCCCCTTGCTGTGCTCCGGCATTTTCCATTAACACTGTCATCATTTTTTCTAGTAATGAATTAACATGGATTTCTTCTGATAAAAGTTGGTTAGCTTTCAAAAGCGAATGCAAGTCTAACGAATTCATTTGCTCTACCGCTTTACTTGCGTTTGTTGATATTGCACTTCCCTGTGGTATGTTCACAATATTAGCTGAGTCAAAGCTTTGCTCTGGCCAACGCTCATTAATTTGCTGACACTTGGCAAGCGCTCCCCAGCGAGAATACAAATAAAAAGCATCTTTCATACAGCTAAGTGCAAGCCGTTTTTGGCCTAACGAAAATAAATATTTAGCGTAGCATTCACTGGCTAACGCTTCATTATTAATAAAGCCAGCTTCGTTAGCTGCATTAATGGCTTGCGCATAAGAGTCCATTGCAGTAACGGCTAAGCCCTCAACACGAGCTACCTCTGCGCTAAGCAATAAATGTTTATGTAAATAATTTTTAGGACTATCAACTGACCATACTTTAAAGCGCTCGGTAATTTCTTTGGCCTTATCTAACAACACTTCAGCATCATCATGATTGAGTAAAATCAATGCTTGATAAAATAATCCTTCAACCATACTAGGGCTATCAGGAAGAAACATCCCGACAATATCAATATTCTCCAGTGCCTTATTCTGTAACGGTTTATCGTCAATAATAAAGGCATGACGAATAATTGCGCCGGTATAAAAGGCTAAATCCATTGAGGGTGTATTAGCTTTATCACCAAAAAACTGGGTAACATTAAAGTCATCACTATCAAAAGAGTTTATTGAATGTGTTTTACCTTGCAGCGCCAATAACGCTTGATATGTCCCCACTAGTACATAATTCTCAGTCGCTGGCTGCTGCTTTTTACGTAAAAAGGCCAAGCCTTGTTCAATGTCTTCTTGTAATTCATTCAGAGGAACACCCGCAATAAATTTATTACAGGACTTAAAAAGCACGCTATATCCAGAATAAACAAAGTTTATACCCTCTTGCCCCCAAGAAATAACTTGCTCTAAAAATGGATAAGAATTTTCAATAGCTTCACACCAATGCAAATAACTTGATGAAAAATAACCATAGATCATAGATCTGTGATATTTGCTTTCCCACAAGTCTGAAACACTCTTTGCTAATTTACTCATCTGATAACAAGCGGGATACACTTCTCCCATCATTGACATAACTGTCGCATAAGATGCGTAACCAATGGAGCTTAACTGACATTGACCGTACTTAAGTGACAGTATGACCATTTGACAGGCATTTACAGCATAAGATCTTGTTCGACCCGATAAATATGTCGCCATCGTCATCGCATTGTGCAATTCCATTCGTAACAAGTGCTGTTTGTTAGTCATTTTTTCTGCAGTGAGTATGTCTTGCTCAGAGCATTGAGCTAGTAATTCTTGAGTAGCAATAAAGGTATCTTTCAATTGAGCTTGAGCTACGTCTTCATTTTCTGGAAAGTCTATCTTGAGTATTGCTAAACCGCCGACGAGTAAAGAAATAGCGTCTTGAAACTCCCCCATAGACTGGCACTGCTCGGTTCTTAATAAAATTAATGCTATTTTTTCTTCTTGTGTAGAAACATGAACAATAGTTTGCTCGTATAAAGTTTTAGCTGCCGCTACATTACCAGCCAAGAACTCAACATCAATTAATGCTTTATATATTGAAAAGATTTGCTCAGCTTCATATTGCCAACTATTAACAGGTAATAACTCAGTAGCTTTACGTAAGTAGGCAACAGCACTTGCATAGGTGGCGGCTCCCTTACTTTTTAAACCCGCTCTATAGTTAAGGGTAGCTAACTGTCTTAACTCATCAACATCATCAATCAGCGCAACACTACCATTGAGCAAGTTAAGTAAAGTAAAAAGGTTAGTTTCAATTTCATCTTCGGTTGAGTCTGCTAACCAGTGACGACCAATATGCAATAAAAGCTCATCACGACCAGCTTCTGGCGTCAGCAAATAAGCAGCTTGCTGCACTCGGTCATGCAAGAATCGGTATTGCGATTTAATTAAGCTACTCTCGTCATCAATATGCTGATAATGCTCATCAAGCGGAATAATAAAGCCAGCTTCAAGTAGTGGCCATAATATTTTTGCTGTGTTATTAGTGTTATATTGGCACGCAGACAAGAGCTGTTTAAAACTAAACCTATGCCCTAAGTGGGCAGCAATAGAGGCAAGTAATTGTGATTTATTATCAAGCTGTTGTAAGCGCATAATCATTAACTCAACAACGTTATCTGTCATATCTCGTTGTTGAATTTGCTCAATATCCCACCACCATTTACCATGCTGATGCTGGTAACTAATGTCTCCTTCCTGATAAAGCGCTAATAAGAATTGATTGAGAAAAAATGGGTTACCTTGGGTTTTATCTAAGCATATTCTAGCTAATGTTTTAGCGTCACTCAGTGAGCAATGTAAGGTATCGGTTAATAACTGCTGTATATGCTGTAGTTTAAGTGGTGTTAAACTCACTTGTATTAACGCATCATTTTTGCTCATGTTACTTAATGCACCCATTAATGGGTGAGATTCATCAACCTCATTATCGCGATAGGCACCGACAACATAAAGACCAGTAGGATTAGAGTCAGTAACTTCTTGCTGCAACAACTTGAGCGTTGGCATATCTACCCATTGCAAGTCATCTAAAAAGATAACCAAGGGTTGTTCACTTGAGTATAGTGCGCCAACAAAGTCAGTAAACACCATATTCAATCGTAATTCAGCTTCAGCAGGCGGTAATTGGATTAAAGGAGGAGCGCTACCAATAATAAGCTCTAAAGACGGTAGTAACTCGGTAATGATAGCAGCATTATCACCTAACACTAATTGCAGCTTGTTACGCCAGTTAAATTGACTCTCTTTACTTTCGCTTAATATTTTTTGCAAAAATTGCTGCAATGCATCAATCAGAACAAAGAATGGCTGACCGCTATTGTATTGATCGCATTTGCCGGAAATAAAAACGCCTTCATTGGCAATAATGCTTTTTTGTAACTCATGTACCAATGCCGACTTACCAATACCTGAGTAACCACTTACCATAGCTAACTCTGCACGTTTAATACATGAGCGCTGGTACCCCTCTAAGATAATAGATAATTCTTTATCTCGACCATATAACTTAGGTGAAATGTGAAAGTGTAATGAAATGTCTGATTGAGCCAAGATGAACGACTCTATCATGTCATTCTTTTGCCATTGTTGATAACACTGGTGTAAATCAACCTGTAACCCACGAGCACTCTGATAACGATTTTCAGGTGACTTTGCCATTAATTTAGCAACTATTGCCGACAGTACCTCTGGAATAGTTTGATCAACCTCACTTAATGGCTCAGCTATACGAGCAATATGGCAATGTAATAAAGTCATAACATTATCTGACTTAAAAGGAACTTTGCCGCTAAACAAGTGATAAAGGGTAATTCCTAGTGAGTAAAAATCGCTTCGGTAATCAACCTTTAAATTAGTACGCCCCGTTTGCTCTGGAGAAAGATAATCAAAATCCCCGTGTACATTATTATGATTTAGTGGTACTTGCTTGTAACTGAGGCGTATTGCTTTAGAGAAATCGAACAACTTAATTTTAAAGCTATCAATATCAACTAAAATATTTGCTGGAGTAATATCTCTATGAATCAATTTATGTCGATGAATATCACCAAGCGCAGAAGCCAGCTGACAAGCAATATGCAAACGCTGGGTAAAGGTTAGCTGATTTTTTTCTATCAGGCTGGCAAGGGTTTCAGATGAAAAGTCTTCGAGTAGTAAAGCATTACTATTTTTGTGTTTTAACAACCCGTAGGCTTTAACCACCCAATCAGAGCTTATCGACTGTAAAATGTTATATTCATTCTTCCAACAAGCGTCTAACGCAATAGAGGGGTAATCAGTATTTTGGTACTTAAGAATTGCGGTATTGCTACTCAAGCTTTCATCATCATTGATCACTTGTGCTACAACTATATTTTCATCAGAAGATATAATCTTCTTGATAGTAGAATTCGATAAATTCATTGAGTATCTTACCTGCGTATTACAACCCCTCTAAAATAGTTTTATATGCTACTTAACAAAGTTTAGAAGCTCACAATGCTAGCGCAGTATGTACTATTATTAATTTAGAGACTTAACATCAATTAAAAAGATAGCCCATTATTGAGAGTTTCATCACCTTTAAAGTCAATTAATTTGAATTTTATGAGATAAGTACTTCAATAAAGAGCATAGCTTAAGAGTATAGAGCAGTTACTTTTTAAAAATAAGTATTCATTAGAATATTATGAAAATAGATAGTAGGGCTAGTTATCAATTTCGTAAGGTATTGGTGACTAGCCTTAATATGTCTTGAGTGAAGAATAGAAAATAGGAAGTTTTATGGGCTTGACGCTAACACGTTAAGCCCATTAAGGACTAGAAATAATAACAAAACTACTGAGCTGCAACATGAAGTAACTCAAGTACGTTACTTTAAGCCACCAGACTTTTGCGCCTGGCGAGCATCTGCTAGTTCAGCTTGCTTTCTGACTTGATCTTTTTTCTCAACTAGCGCTCTACCACCTGCAATATAGCCTCGTTCAAATTCTTTTCTCAATTCAAATGGGCATATTTGATTATCAGGCAAGCCCGACTCAGCTCTATCAAAACCTTTTTCGTATGTGCAATACTCAACAATACCTTTGGTGTAACCATCAAGGTAATTAGACTTCGCAGTTTCTGTTAAGGCTGACTGACACTGCTCTTCATAACGGTTAAATGTTCGTACAGATTTACCTGATAAAGCGACTTCATAACCAACAGTATTCCAGTCATTAGTACAATCTATTGTTGTTTGTGTAGTTTCAGTTGTTGACTGACATGCGCTTAAAGAAAGGGCAGCGATAATAGCCACAATTGTTTTTTTCATTTTTATTTCCCTAATATTTTATTAATTTATATTGGTGACCTTTAATACTTAGCCTAAATCGTAAGTCTAACTCGTTGTTTTACTCTCTGTACGAATAATGCTTTTAATGATTTGCATTTGTTCTGGTAAATAATGAAGATCTGGAAAACGACCATAAGCTTTTTGCAATACTGACAATGCAGCCTGATGCTCTTGTTTGTCTAAATACAACTGGGCCTTACCTAGTAATGCTTGTTTCGCTTTGGCAGGTAATACTTCTGCTCGATTAAATAATAATTCTGCAATAATAAAGTCTTCTCGCTCTACAGAAAAGAATGCAAAATTAATTAAGGCATCACCATTAGTAGGGTTTTTCTCAAGCGCTGTTTGGTAATAATTTTTAGCCTTTTGATATTGTTTGTTTTGGTTCGCAATTGTCGCCTTATGATTAAAATAGATACTTTGCTCATTAACACTCATTTTATTCACTTTATCAGCCAAATTAACAAGTAGTTTATCGGCTTGTTGCCACATTCTCGCCTGCTTCAACCAAATAAGGTATTCATTTAACATCACCATATCTAATGCAGACTTATCTAAATGCTGACTTATTAGTACTAAAGCGCGATCATAGCTGTGCATTTGTAAATGCAGTTGAGCCGCTGTTTTAAGGTTATTACCTGTATCATCACCAAGTAAAATAGCCATTTCAATACTCGCAAGCGCTTGCTTCATATTATTAGAGTCTATCGCTAAAACAGCCTGATTCAGCCAAAGCTCTTTATCTGCGGGATTTTTTTCAATTAACTGCGCCAGTAAGGCTTGTGCTGACTCATACATTTTTGCTTCAGACAACGCAATTAATAATCCTTGCTGCCATTGTACTTCTTCTGGCTGTAATGCCATCGCTTGTTGGTACGAGGTAATTGCACTAAACGCACCATAGAGTTTTAAGTTTAAATAAGCTAACTGACCATGCACCATGGCATCATTTGAACCAAAAGCAATCGCTTCAGAAAAATGATGGCGTGCTAATTTATATTGCTCTTGAATAAGATAAAGTTGCCCTAAATCACGATGAACACGCACTAGCTGTGGTTTACGTGATAATACCGCTAAAAAAGTTTTTTCTGCTTTAGTAAATTGCTTTAACGAAAAATAAATTTGGGCTTTTAAGGTTAACATTGCAGGACTTAACTCAAGGTCATAATAACCTTCAAGCTCTTTAAGTACCTCTGCCTCTTGTCCATTATCTAATAAAGTTTTTAAACGCTCTGCTGTTTCATATTCTTCAGGAGCGATTGTCGCTTCTCGCTCGCTATAAGGACCACTAAAGGCGGGTAAAACAAAGGTAGGTTTAGCTAAGGTTATTTTTAAATCGGTTATATTACTACTTGCTATAGTGTTCGTTGTAAAAACGATGCTAAGCAATGAGATAGATATAAATAGTTTGTGTGTTACTTTCAACATATTAACTACCTAGAATAATTAAAGTTAATGGTATAAAGATACAATGCTTGCACTGGTTTGCCATTTTTTTTCGGGATAGAAAAACGAACATGCTCTATCCAAGTTCTTATCGTTTCAACCATTTCAGGGTAAACGGGATCAACAATTTTCTTAATGTGAGCAATGCCTTTTTGATCAATCACAATTTCTACAACTGTTGGTATGCGGGTGATACCACGTTTAATAATTGACCATGGGGGCTGTATATAGCGCGATGAAATAATTTTTGGTAACTCATCTAAACTCTTTACTTCAATCAAACCAAAATCAACAGAAATTGTTTTAGTTAAATCTAAAGAGCTAACATCAAATTTTGGCAGCTCAACTTTAGCGACTTTTAGCGTGGCTATTTTCGGTTTTTTAGCGTAATCAATCGTTGGCCCGGCTCCCATACTTGTTAGGTCGATACTTGGGGTGCTGGATTCCGTTTTTGTTTGCTCCATTTCGACAGGCGGTGGAGGAGGCGGTAAAGGTAAAGCAACTTCAATTTGCCTTACTGTGACTGTTTCTTCTTGCTCAAAGTCATTACCTTGCATATAAACCATCATCATCACTAAAGCAGCAACTAACAGTACACTAAACAACCACGGTAAAGTTTTTAGCAATAGTTTGCTGATCTTTTCGCTTTTACCTGCTGCGTTATTAGCCTTCATCGTTCTACTCATTTACCGTAGCAATACTGACATTTTTAATGCCCGCAAGTTTTGCTTGATCAATAACCTGCACTAATAAATCAGTTGGAACCGTTTTATCTGCCTGAATAACTAAAGGCTTTACTTTCGTTCTAATCGCTTGGGTAATTGTAGAGCGAACTCCTTTAACACCAATATTGTTACTTGCATAAACCACTTCACCATTGGCGCTAATTGCAATCATTAAAACTGATTTTTGCAATTGTTTAGTAGAAACTGCCGTTGGTTTATCAACATCAATCCCCGTTTCTTTAACAAATACAGTAGTGACAATAAAAAAGATTAACAAAATAAACACAACATCTAGCAATGGCGCTAAATCTAATTCTTGTCCTTTAGCTTCTTCCATTTTGTTTTCAATAAATGATTTCATTAATTCAACGCCGCCCATCGGTTCATTTTTGCGTGTAAGTAAGACAACATCAACAACCCCGGTATTACCATAATTAACCCAAGTTGCGTGGTGAACATTGCTTCAGCTATGCCGCCACTGATGACCTCTTGAATATTAAAACCGTTTTCTTGTGACATTCTAAAAAAAGTAGCTAACAGCCCCATTATCGTGCCTAGCAACCCTAGCAAAGGTAAAGAAGCCAGCGTGGTTTTGATACAGGTAACCCAATACAGCGTTCGTCCATACCAAATATCGTTGACCTTACTAATGAAGCACAACTCAATTAATAAACCGTAGCAAAATATTGCTACAGCCAAAATAGCCCAAATAACCGCACTATCTAATAAGAATAAATAATCAGCAAGCATTTATCCTATTCCCTGTTAATAACCTATTATGCAAAATCAATTTTACTCAATTTAATGGCATTTGTTTCTAATTTGGCGGTATAGCTTTTGGTTCTTCGACTTAATAGCGCACTAATAATGAGTGATGGAATAGCAACGATAAGCCCTAACTCCGTAGTTATTAATGCTTCAGATATACCACCAGAAACGGTAGAGGCATCGCCCGTACCAAAAATAGTCATCATCATAAATGTACTGATCATTCCTGATACTGTACCAAGTAAACCTAATAACGGTGCAATAGCAGCGCTAGTTGCAATAGCACCAATAAAGCGCTCTACTTTATGTTTATATTCCATTAGATATGCCACAAGTAAATCATCTCGCTCTTGCGAAATAGGTGTTTTATAAGCAATATCGAATAATTTTTGTTGAGCACCTTTGCTTGATAGTACCAAGGCAGATAAATTTTCTTGTAAGCGCGCATGGGAGATATCATCACTGGCATCATATTCATTGATCAGTGATTTGATTTTATCAATTAAAGACATGTCAATTTTAGGTAGCCCTATCAATTGAACGCCTTTAATAATTGAGACTATGAATGATAATAAACCAAAGAATAAAATAGGTAGCGCCCAAACACCGCCTTTTTCTATATGTCCTAGTACTCCCTCTTCTTTTTCAAGTAACTTATAAGCATTACCTAAGGTAGGGTCAAAGGTTAATAAACCCGCACCAGAAGATTGAATAGAGCCAAGCTCTGCAATAGCTTGCTCACTAAATATATTCGCTACGACTCGAGGTTCGCTCGCAATATCTCGTGAAATTGGGCCACCGGTTAATGCCTTGGTATCATAAGCAACCTCAACAGGACCAAGCGTTAAGCTCATCACTTTTTCAACAGCCCCTGCCGCACTAATAACCTGTTGCTCTTGCCACGTTGGTGTAAGCTTAGCACTTAACTGTTCTGACATTACCGCGAGGGCCTTGATATCAACAACTGGTTCGCCATTTTTTTGATTTAGTTTATCAAGCGCTAAATTAGAACTTTCAGCAAAACTGGTCAGTAATTGCTTTTGATAATTACTTTGAGTTGACCACTGATTAACTCGCTTTTCTAATTGTGCCACACTCATTAATTGTTCATCTGCGATACGCTGTAAAACAGCCGCTTTCTCACGTAGAGCTTTAACATCATTTTGACGGTGAGCTATTTTTTCTGCCAGCGATGTCGCTTTTTTATTTATACTTTGTTGAGTTGTCTCTAGTGTTTTCTTCGCGACTGTAATACGCTCAACTAGCTCTTTCGAAAGGTTGTCATCTGCTTGGCTTGAGTAACTAAAAAGTAGGCTCGACACTGTGATAACACGAATAAGCTTACTGCGGTTTATTTTATTAAACATTAGCTTACATCCTTTTCTTTTAACACTTTTACTGGCAATTTAATAAACTCTGCGGAGGTAGGGTTTTCTAAAATATATTTAAACTCTAATAAATCTTGGGCATTTAATATTCTGCCAAGCTCTGTTGACGCGTCTTGATTATGCCACCACTGCCATTGCACTTGGCTAGCGCGACCATAACCGTAATGCTGACCGTCGTCGCTAACATACCAACCTTGCGATAGCCCCAAATATATTTGAGTAACCAATAAATTTTGTACTTCCCCATTAGCAAGCGGCACTTCCATTGATGTGCGGTTTAAAGCGACTTGCTCATCAAACTCATTCGCTAATTTATATAAAGTTAGAATGCGCTCAAGCTTTTCACTGTCGGTTGCGCCAGATTGTGTTAATAGCAGTAGCTTTTCTTGCCACTTTTTTTGTAACGGAGGAGGTAAACGTTCGATAAATGAACGGCTAAATAATGTCGCTTGTTGAATGCTTTCTTTAACTTCTCGTTGCTCTTGTTCTAATAAACTTTGCTGTTCGCTTAGTTCAAAACGACGATTATCAACATCACTTTTTTCGGTGTCGGTTTTTTTTAATAAACTTTCAAGCGTCGACTTTTCTGAGCCTAACAAGCTATAGGTTTGTTTTAGCTGTTGCTCTCGAGTATTCCAGTCAAGTTGCAACTTTCCTTTTTGACTTTCAATGGTTAGCCATTGTTCCATTAGCTTATTTAGACTTTGAGGCTCAGCAGACATCACCGTAAAAGAGAGCAGCCCAATAGATAAAGCGCAACCTAAGATCTTCATTTTATATCCTGTAATTCAGTAAGCTTATTTAAATTCTCTATGCTCTAATAAAAAGTGTATTGAATAACAAAAAAGGAGACTGACAGCGCTGTCATCCTTAAGTGATAATAGAGTTAATATAGAGCTATTTCTTAATCTGGAGGTTATATTGCAAACATTGCTTAGAGGTAAACAATAAGATTAATTTATCTTATTTATTATAACGATACATACAGCCACAAATTAAACAGAGTAAAAAACAAACATAACATTAACATATAAATTTGGATTTAATAGACAAAAAACAAACAAAAAATCAAAAAAATTTAATTAAAACTTGAAAGTGTAATGATGACTATTTATGAGAAAGCCTTAAAATCGGCCTTATCTTTGTACATATATCTGAATATCGTTGTTGTTCACATAAAGCAAAACCTGATAGCTTTTTAACTTGGGTTCTAGCAAACAATGGCTCGCTTATCCCTGCAATAAATCGACAATAGCTTGATAATTCAAGTGGTTTATCAGTTTTACCCGCTAAACAAAGAGTAAACTCTTTAATGCTGGCTATTAACGTATCATCACTTGGCCATGGTTTTTTATCTTGTGAATAGTACAATTTTGCGATCTGCCCTCGACAAACACTACAGTGTCCACAGCCTTTACTATTAACTTGGTTATTATCAAAAATATTATCATCAAAATAACGTGACAAATTAATACTTAAGCAAGTATCTAATTCAAAGAAGCGAATTAACGCCGCAATACGCTTTATTTCTTTCTCTTCTTTATCTTTGAAATAGTCACTTAGCTGTTGAGTCAACGAAGGCTTTGTTAGTGCATGTAAATCAACATTAAAAACTTCAGTCATACCTTTGGTTTCAAGAATAATAAGTTGTTGTTCTTGCAAGTACTCTAATGCGGAAATAACACGGTTACGTTCAATTGACTTATCTTGCAGTAGGTTATCAAAGTTAAGGCTTCCCCATACTTTTTTGAAATCAATTGCTTGAAATATTTTTATTAAAAATGCTTGGCGTTGTTGATTAAATAAATCCAGAATTGCTTGCTGTGGTTGGAGTAATTTAATTTTAAAGTCAGCAAAGTAAGCATAAAGAGGCTCTATTACGCCGCATAACTCTAGCTGTACTAATAATGTTTTTAGTGGTAACTGTTTAATATTGCTACTATTAGAAAGTGGTAACAACTGTAACTCCCACTTGCCTGTATCCGAGCTACTACTGGTTTCAGCTTTAATACTATTTATTACGGTTTCAATGCTACTTAGCTCTGGCGTATCACCATAGACAAAATTTTCCACCGTGTTTAAACCATCTAAATTAGCTAAGGTTATACAGTGGGATAAGTGACCATCACGTCCTGCCCTTCCTATTTCTTGGCTATAGTTTTCTATAGATTTAGGTAAGTCGTAATGAATAACAAAGCGAATATCGCTTTTATCAATTCCCATACCAAAAGCAATGGTTGCGACAATAACTTGAATATTACCTGACATGAAATCTTGCTGTATTTGTGCGCGGGTATCACTATCAAAACCTGCGTGATAAGCACAAGCATTAACACCTTGCTGCTGTAAATATTGAGCAACAACTTCAGCACTGTGTTGTAAGGTAACATACACTATACCCGCACCTTGCTGACTTTTGACTAACTGTTCAAGTTTATTATTTTTTTGAGCTGACGACACCGACACAACACTAAGATCAAGGTTAGCTCGGTAAAAGCCGGTTTGCACTATATGCTCTGGTTGTATGGCAAACTTATTAGCCATATCCAATTTTACTTTTTTAGTTGCCGTTGCGGTTAGTAACAACACCAAAGGAATGTTAAGTGCTTTACAGTAACTAGGTAACTTCAAATAATCCGGTCTGAAATTATGCCCCCACTCTGAAATACAATGAGCTTCATCAACCACCAACATCGACACGGGAACCGATTCAATAAACTGTCTAAAACGTTCATTTTTGAAACGCTCTACAGAAACCATTAATACTTTTATGCTACCGTCACGTACACTTGTCATAACCTCTTGGGCTTCACGGCCCTTTAAGGTTGAGTCAATACTCGCGGCTTTAATACCTTTCTTTTCCAAAAAGGCCAATTGATCTTTAATAAGCGCTAATAACGGTGAAACCACTAAGGTTAAATGAGGTAATTGCAAAGCAGTTAATTGATAACATAAACTTTTACCTGATCCGGTAGGGAAAATAGCCAGTGACGATTGCCTGTTTAATAATTGCGTTATAGTTTGCTCTTGACCCGGGCGAAAGTGGCTAAAACCAAAATATTGTTGCAATAACGAGGTTAACGGTATCGCTGAATTATTTTGGCTTACTTGGTTTGTTTGATGTTCTTGCGGGTTGTGTTGAGAAGAAGAAGAGTCAGTCATGGTAATATGCACAGAAATGCTATCAGCTAATTAAGTGAGCATTATCATACCCTGCTTACGTTAAAAATTCTCAGCTCTGTTCATCTGATAACTTTCGCTAGCCTTATCCTTAAAAAAGCCATAAAAAAACCTTGTAAAAAATCACAAGGCTTCAACTTTTTTATCTAGCATATTCGTTAATTTTATTAATTATTATGCTTGAATAGCTATCTACTTATTTGTACTTATTTGCTAAAACGGCGTCCAGCAAAGCCTAATAAACCTAATGCTAAAATAGCTAAAGTAGTTGGCTCAGAAACTGGAGTAGGAGTAGTATTGTGACCAATACCACCCACGTTAGCTAAATTTTCACCTGAGATATCAAAAGCATAACTTGATGTTCTTAAGTTATCGTCAACATCAAGAAAGTTAACTACGCCTGAATTTGACCAAGTACCTGTAACCAAATCACCAGATTGGTAATCACTATCGTACTGAGTTAAAACAGCAAAGTAAGTGCCTATATCAAGTGTTATTGAAATAAAAGCATCCCAAGAGTTACCACCAAAAGCTGATACTGTTGATGAGCTATCATCATCAGAAGCAAGTAAACTACTAGCACTGTTGAAGACGAACAACTGAGAGTCAAAGCCACCGTCTGCAATAGTAGTACCATCAGCATTTACTCCACCAGCGTAACCTAAGCTGGTTAGGTCAACAGTAGAGTTGTCAGCCGTAACATCAAATTGGATATAGTAACGGCTTTCATCGTTATCAAAATTACCGGTAAAAGAGTGCGCACTCATCAAGGTTGCGTTTGCTTGTGTCGCCATAAAGAACATTAGGGCAACTAATAATATTTTTTTCATTGTATTAAATCCATTAATAAGTTGTGTCTAAACCGTTGAATTACGGTAAAAAATAAAGAGCAAAAAACAAGCCAACTAGAATAAATCAATAAAAAACAAAGAGTTAAGCGACACCGTGTGCGATAAAATAAATATATGTAAAAATAATAGACACTTACAGAAGTTTTGAGGTTCTCTTATGTACCACAAAAAGTATGATAATTAATATCTCCATCAGCAGGAGCATCCTGATAGTTTACTGTTTCGACTAAATTCACATAAGGCTGACGTAATACGGCTAAAAACTGCTGTAACGCTGTCAAGTTGCCACTTTCTTGCGTTGTTTTTAATACCCGCTCAACATGATGGTTTCTAGGAATAACTAGAGGGTTACTTTTTCCCATCAAGACTTTGGCACCAGCAATATCATCGCCAATACGTGCGTACCAGCGAGCAGTCCAGCTAAGCCAATCATCGGTGTCGACACTTTCTTCAGCGGTATCTTTTTTGCGGAGTAACTTATTAACATTTTGAGCAGTTAAATTATTATTTAAGGAGGTAAAAGTGCCCGTATAATCTCTTCCATCACGCTGCATCAGTTCAAGTAAGTCATTAATGAGCGTAACATCACTCTCTTGAGGTATGGCAATACCTATTTTTTTGGCCATCATGGCTAAATAGCCTACTTTAAACTGCTCAGAAAATTGCACTAATAATGGCTCTAAAAGTGCAATAGCTTCACTATGCTCATCATCACTGTCTGTAAGTTCAGCCCCTTCATCAACCAAGCACTTTTCAATAACAGGAATTAAACACTCAGCAAAGCGCGCCATATTCCATTGCATAATGCCAGCTTGTTTACCAAATGCATAACGGCCTCGCCTATCAATTGAGCTAAAAACTGTATCACCATGATAGTGATTCATCATAGCGCACGGGCCGTAATCTATTGTTTCTCCTGAAATGGCAGTATTATCAGTATTCATAACCCCATGAATGAAACCAACCCGTAACCAAGAAAGTACTAGTGTTAACTGTTTATTAAGTACCGCAGATAAAAAGTCAACCACCTGCTTTGCACTTAGCTCTAGTTCATGACTCTTATTATCCTGCGTAATATTTTGTGCTGGTTTTTCGGGTAAAATATCAGGAAAATGACGTTCAATGGCGTAACGAGTTAACTGAATGAGTGAAGCTGTATCTCTACGGGCAGAAAAATACTGAAAAGTGCCGACCCGAATATGGCTTGCAGCAACCCGAGTAACTACCGCACCTGGTAATGGTTGCTCTCGATAAACAGCTTCACCTGTTGCAACTACTGCCAAACAACGTGTTGTTGGTACGCCAAGCGCATGCATAGCTTCACTCATGATAAATTCACGCAATGCTGGGCCTAAAGCACAACGCCCATCACCTTGTCTTGAGAAAGCGCTCACACCAGAGCCTTTCAATTGAATATCCCACTGCTTACCCTTGGTATCAGTAATATCGCCTAATAAGTGTGCCCTACCGTCTCCTAATTGTGGGTTAAACTGTCCAAACTGATGTCCTGAGTAAACCTGTGCTACTGGCTGACTTCCCTCAACGAGTTCATTACCTGAAAAATACAATGCAAGCTGCTCACTCTCTTGCTGGGCGTCCACTTCAATAGCAAGTTGTTTTGCTAACGGCTCATTCCATAATAATAATTCAGGCTTTCGTACAGGGGTTGGTAAACTCTGCTGGGAAAAAGCACGACCTAGAGATAAATACGTATTGGAGAGTTTTAATGGCATGAAATACTCACTATAAAATGGATGTTTGGTAGGTAGAAATATTTACTAAGTTGTTCTTGCTTATTTCTTATTGTTTGTTGTTTGTTGATAACTTATTTGCTGAATATGCAATTAACACAATACGGCGCCACACTAATGCTGACTATTATCGCACAGTATATGCCACTCAACTTCACTAACGGGCATAATAGAAAGGCGATGACCTTTTTTCACTAAACCAATATCATTAATACCAGCGAGAGATTTTATTTTTTGTAATGACAATATTTCGCTAAACTTTTCTTTTAGCTGAATATCAACCATAACCCAGCGTGGGTTGTCTGGACTTGATTTAGGATCAAAGTATTTAGACTCAGGATCGAATTGGCTATGATCCGGGTAGCTTTCTTTAACAACTTCGGCAATGCCAGCTATACCAAGCTGCTTACAGCTCGAGTGGTAAAAAAACACTTGATCACCAAGTTTAACCTCATCACGAAGGAAATTACGCGCCTGATAATTACGAATACCGTCCCAATGTTCCTGTTGGTTTGGTTTTGCGGCTAGATCATCAATGCTAAAAACATCGGGCTCTGATTTGAATAACCAGTATTTCATAAAGTTTACTCAATATAGAATGATTGAGAGAGGAAAAATAGAGTTAAGTTTAGCCAACATTGAACAGCAAACACATTGAATAAACCTAACTTAATCTGACTACATAGTAACTTAGCTGATAAATAGATGTTACCCTAGGCTAAATGCAGAAGAATTATTTCTCCGCAGCAACGACTGAAATTTCAACCAATAGTGCATCACGCGCCATTTTAGCAGCAACACATGCACGTGCTGGCGCATACCCTTCAGGTATCCATGCATCCCAAACAGCATTCATATCAGCAAAGTAGCTCATATCTTTAACATAAATAGTGGCTGATAAGATATGTTCTCTATCACTCCCTGCTTGTATTAATAAATCATCAACTTTATCAAGCATGGTTTGGGTTTGCTCAGTAATACCTTTAGTTGCATCTGCTGCCACTTGACCACATAAGTAAATAGTCCCATTATGTTTCACGATACGACTCATACGCTGTTTAGTTTCTTGTCTTTCGATAGACATTAATTACTTCTCCAATAAATCAATAAATTTTTGCGATTGCTCTATAGCAACGTTCATATCTTTAATTAGCACACTAACATTTTTTTCAATTGATACCATTTCGCCTTGCAGTGCACCTACAGCTTTAGCATTAAGGTTGTGCTTTAGAAACAAGCTATTATCTTTTAACGCTGACAATACTGGCGCCATTTTGCTTTCTGCTTTTCGCATCGATTTAATTAAAGTATTGTAGCGGCGTTCGGTTTCTTTCAGTTTTGAGGCACTTTGACGTTTTAAGCTACTACTCGATATTTGATCTATTTCTTCTTGCCATTCATCAAATAGAGCGTGTGAAACATCTTCTATTTTTTCTATGCGTGAACTAACACGCTCTGCTGCTTCCGCTGACTTTTCATATTGCTCCTGAGTGATACTGTATTGCTCTTCCAGTTGGCCGCCATCAAAGTTTATCAACGCAGTCATTTCTTCTAACGCTGATTTAAACTGTGCCTGAGCCTCTTCTTGTGACTCTTTAGCTGCCTCAACACGGTCAACCATAATATCACGTTTGTGAATTCCAACTTTCTCCATTGCAGAATAATAAGCACTAGAGCAACCCGCCAGTGATAAAACGGTAAACATAATGCATAATGTTTGACTCAATTTTTTCATAATTTACTCCCTCGAATACCATAAAACCTGATACTGATAATATACAGTGTTACTAATAGATAGGTAACACTTCTGTATAATACGTATATACTCGCCACCATTCAAAGTATTGGTTAAATTATATCTAACCATTATGGATGAATATCAATGTTACTTAAGTTAACCGTAAATATAATCACATAGCCAAAGACGTCAATAACAACAAAGGGGCGCAAAATGCTATTGCGTCCAGAATAAGTGCTAAAGATGAATCTATATTAGCTTGCTCTTGTGCAGTTCTCTCGTTAACCCATGTTGAAAAGAATGTATTCATAACTATCTCCATTTGTTACTTATGTAATTTGTTTAGATGTAACTTGTTTAAGTGAAACGACTATAAACATTCAAATGGTAGATTTGTTAGGCAATGTGCTTAACGGCTAAGAAAAATGATGAGCGGTTAGTATAGGTAATTACTGTGAGCTTTAAGGTGACTCTATCAACGTGTAAAAACTAAAAAACTCACTGAATAGTGAGCTTTTTAGCATAGTTAACTTACTCGCTATTTTTTATTTAAAGCAGCGAGTTCTTTTTTATTTAAAGCAGCGAGTTCTTTTTTAGCTAAAAAGTTATCCATTTTTGAGCGTAATAACTTGTACAATAAAATAGAGCCGTCAATTTCTTCTTTACGGTTAGTTAAACTTTCAATATTAAGCCCTAATGGTAAATCGTAAGGTAATACTGCATCTAAAATTTGCTGTAAACTATTCACACAAATACGAATAGATTCATACAAGGGTTTCTCTGCATTTAAAATGCGTAAGCTAGTTGCTTCAGGTACGTTCACCCCTAACCAATCGATAAACTCTAAGGTTTTTTCGCTACCACAAGGTGAAAAAGTTAAAATTAATCGTTGTGGTTTAAGCCCTTGCTTTTGGCATTCAATGGCGTAGCGCGTTAGTAAGTCTATTGTCGCCTGAGGATCATAAATGGCTTGTGAAATGAAAAAACTACACCCTTGTTTATGCTTAGCAATTAAACGCTCATGCTCATCTTTTTTACTAGCATGACGCTCAGCAATGGTTACTCCACCAATAAAAAATTTATTAGGATTGTTAACTAAGGTTTTATAAGCGCCAGCTAACGATAATGAAATTTCATTCTTTTTTGACGGGCTGCCAACTAATACAACATCTTTTACGCCATATTCATCCCAAGCTTCATTAGCCCAGTTATTAAAGTCTTCGCTGTTCGATTGCACTACGCTTTTATACGTGATTACTGGTCGATGAGATTTTTTATTTAATAATGAAGAGTACAGACGAGTATCATGAGTTGATTTAAACGGAAAAGGGCGAGGTTTACTAATACGAGAATTTTCATCTTGAATGTCATAAACAATCAAACCATCAAAGTCTATATCGCTTACACGCTCAAGTAATTTATCCGCAATGTCAGCGACTTTATCAAGTGGCGTATCACTTTTAGGCGGTGTAGTGCCAATAAAGTAAACACCTCGGTTAATATCGTTATATCTAGCTTTAAGCTCTGATTGTGTAGTCAAAATGCTCTTCTTTAATTTTCTTTAGACGTTTAGATGGCTATATAATTATGCAAATAGTTTATTTTGTCAACCATTGATATTTTATAAGTTATATTCGTCTACTTAACCTACGCCCATACATCAAGCTCATGTTACTTAATATTGCTATGCTTGAGCATTGAGTAGTTATGCCCAAGTATTATTATGCTCGATAAAATATTCACTAATATATTTATAACCGCCCATAAAAAAGCCCAGTATTTATGATTTGATACTGGGCTTTCAAGCAATTAACCTCATAGCAATAGCCGCTATCGATTACTGCCATGTTAATACGGAGCAATTAGCCCATAAACAAAAGACTAGCGATGATTGTCCAAACACCAAGACATAAACCAACCAAACCTACTTTACCTTGCATTGGTGCAAGTTTAGCAAGTAACTCTTCGCCTTTTTTAGCGCCTTCTTCTGATTTAGATAATACATACTTATTGATAAGATTGTAGCCTAGCATAAAGCCTAAAATAGCTTCAACGACACTACTTGCTAACCAAGTAATCCACCAAATAGGAGCACTCGTTAATAAACCTAAGTTAAGTACGGCAGCAATAATGCCCCATAGACCCCAAAAACAAAATACAACGCCAATCCAACCTTGATAAGGCGCTATTTTTGCTAGCACATCTTTTGCATCTGGTCTTTTCGACAGAATTAAAGAAGGTACCGCTAATAGGCTCAGTAAGATTAAAGCAATCCCGTAAATCATAATTTTTTCCTTTTAATTATCAATAAGAAGCTGATTGTATGAGTTCATAACAAACTAATCAATTAAAAAACAAGCTAGAAACGTATAATAAAAAACCTCACCACTTTACAGTAATGAGGTTCTATAAATACGGCACTTTAGTTAGCGATTAAAGCGTAATAAATTATTCCCACTCAATTGTTGCTGGTGGCTTGCCTGAAATGTCATAGACAACACGTGAAATACCGTCAATTTCATTAATAATACGGTTAGACACTAACCCTAAGAAGTCGTATGGTAAATGTGACCAACGCGCAGTCATAAAGTCGATAGTTTCAACACAACGTAATGAAACAACCCAATCATATTTACGCGCATCGCCCATAACACCTACTGAACGTACCGGTAAAAACACAGTAAAAGCTTGGCTTACTTTAGTGTATAAATCATGCTTATGTAGCTCTTCAATGAAAATAGCATCGGCACGACGTAATAAGTCAGCATATTCTTTTTTCACTTCACCTAAAATACGTACACCTAACCCAGGACCTGGGAACGGGTGGCGGTAAAGCATGTCGTATGGTAAGCCAAGCTCTAAACCAATTTTACGTACTTCATCTTTAAATAATTCACGTAATGGTTCAACTAAACCTAATTTCATATAGTCAGGTAAGCCGCCAACATTATGATGCGATTTAATGACATGCGCTTTACCGGTAGCCGATGCTGCAGATTCGATTACATCTGGGTAAATAGTTCCTTGCGCTAACCATTTAGCATTTTCAAGTTTATTAGACTCTTCTTCAAAAACATCAACAAATACGTTACCAATAATTTTACGTTTAGCTTCTGGTTCATTCTCGCCAGCTAAACGATCAAGAAAGCGATCTTCGGCATCAATTTTAATGATATTTAAACCAAAATGATTACCAAACATGTCCATAACTTGTTGCCCTTCGTTCAAGCGAAGTAAACCGTTATCAACAAATACACAAGTAAGTTTGTCACCTATTGCTCGATGTAAAAGCATCGCAACAACAGATGAGTCAACACCACCAGAAAGCCCTAGAATAACCTCATCATCACCTACTTGCTCTTTCATTTTAGCAATGGCGTCATCAATAATTGAGGCTGGTGTCCATAACTTTTCACACTGACAAATTTCTACAACAAAGTTTTCTAAAATACGTAGACCTTGTTTAGTGTGTGTTACTTCAGGGTGGAATTGCACACCATAAAATTGCTTCTCTTCATTGGCCATCGCAGCAAAAGCACAGCTTGGTGTTTGTGCAACACTAACAAAGTCACGAGGAATAGCAGAAACTTTATCACCATGGCTCATCCAAACATCTAGTAATGCATTACCATTAGCGCCAATACTGTCTTCAACATTATGAAATAATGCTGATTGTGAAATTAATTCAACCGCAGCGTAGCCAAACTCTTTATGCTCAGAGCTTTGTACACCACCGCCAAGTTGCTCAGCCATGGTTTGCATGCCGTAACAAATACCTAAAACAGGTACACCTGCGTTATAAACGTACTCTGGAGCACGTGGAGAATTAGCTTCTGTTACTGATTCGGGACCACCAGCAAGAATAATACCTGTTGGGTTAAACGCTTTAATTTGCTCTTCAGTTACATCCCAAGACCAAAGTTCACAATATACGCCAATTTCACGTACACGGCGTGCAATAAGCTGGGTGTATTGTGAACCAAAATCTAATATCAGTATGCGGTGATCATGAATGTCTTTCGTGGTACTTGTCGTCATGAGTTTTGTTCCTATTATCTTCAAAGTTTCTTCAAAATGAAGTATTTACTAATTTTCTAAAATGAACAGGCTGAGCATCTCTATTTATAGATAGTGCTCAGCCTGTTTGAATTTTTTTTGCTAAACTTATTCAATGTTAAGAATAATTTAGCTCCAAGCTAGTTAACATTAGCGCAAAGAAGGTGCTCGTAGTTGACCTTAGTCAATGAGTACATCCGATGCCGCTATTGTGTTAAATAGCGCAGGAAAAAATTATTCGATTAACCTAAACGGTAGTTAGGTGCTTCTTTCGTAATAGCGACATCATGTACATGCGACTCGCCCATACCCGCAGAAGTAATTTTCATAAATTCAGGTTTAGTGCGCATCACTTCAATGTTTTCACTACCGGTTAAGCCCATCGATGAGCGTAATCCGCCCATTTGCTGATGAATAATAGCAGCAACTGGACCTTTATATGCTACGCGACCTTCAATGCCTTCAGGGACTAATTTATCGGCTTCACCATCAGTCTTTTGGAAGTAACGATCGCTAGAGCCATCTTTTTGTGCCATTGCACCTAAAGAACCCATACCACGATATGATTTGTAGTAACGACCTTGGTAAAGCTCAACCTCACCAGGAGACTCTTCAGTACCCGCTAACATGCTACCAACCATGACACAGTGTGCGCCAGCAACAAGTGCTTTAGCAATATCGCCAGAAAAACGAATACCGCCATCAGCGATAACAGGAATACCTGTACCTTTAAGTGCTTCAACAGCATTAGAAATAGCCGTTAATTGTGGTACACCTACGCCCGTCACAATACGAGTGGTACAAATAGAGCCAGGGCCGATACCTACTTTTACCGCATCTACGCCAACATCAGCTAATGCTTTAGCGCCAGCGCCAGTAGCAACGTTGCCCGCAACAATTTGTAAATCTGGATATTTATCACGTGTTTCTTTAACACGATCAATAACACCTTGTGAATGACCATGAGAAGTATCAATTAATAATACATCAACGCCAGCAGCGACTAAGGCATCAATACGTTCATCGGTACCAGCACCAACGCCAACAGCAGCACCAACACGTAAACGACCTAACTCATCTTTACACGCATTTGGTTTGCTTTCTGCTTTTTGATAGTCTTTCGCGGTAATTAAACCCACTAATTGAAAAGCATCATTAACCACTAAGATTTTTTCAATACGGTTTTCATGCATTAAACCTAAAATCTCTTCACGTGGAGCACCTGACTTTACCGTGACTAGGTTTTCTTTAGGCGTCATTAATGCTGAAACAGTTTTACTTAAGTCTGTTTCAAAGCGTAAGTCACGACTAGTAATAATACCGACTAGGTTGTTGTTATCATCAACGACAGGGAAACCAGAAAAACCTAAATCATCGGCTTTATGCATCACTTGCTCAAGCGTAAAATTAAGGTTTACGGTAACCGGATGTGAAACCACACCGCTCTCATATTTTTTAACTTTAGCAACATTTTGCGCTTGCTCGGCAATAGTCATGTTTTTGTGGATAAAGCCTAAACCGCCTTCTTGCGCTAAAGTAATAGCCAAGCGTGCTTCGGTTACTGTGTCCATAGACGCAGAAACCATAGGTACATTTAAATTAATTTTACGCGTTAATTTTGTTTTTAAATCAGCTGTATGTGGAAGTACTTTTGAGTGGGCAGGTACCAGTAGTACATCATCAAAAGTTAGTGCTTCTTGGGCAATTCTTAGCATCGCAACGTCTCTCTAAAAAGGTTGGTTAGGGAGGGAATATTGCGGCAGAATTTTAACCGTTTTCTTGTTTTAGGTAAACCTCTTTTTGCAAAAACAGGTGAGAAAAACCAACAAATAATGAAAATAAATTGAAAGTCACGCCTAATCAATAAATAATGGCGTTTTCCGATGTCTACTAACCTTTTCCTCAAACGATATTAAGCCAATTTTTCATGAGCCAACAGCACATATTAAAAGTCAGCGAATTAACTAAAAAAGTTCGCTTTATTCTTGAAAGCGAGCTTAATACCGTTTGGCTCACGGGTGAAATATCTAACTTCATCGCAGCCAGCTCAGGTCACTGGTACTTGTCATTAAAAGATAGTAAGTCGCAAGTAAAGTGCGCCATGTTTAAAGGCAGCAATAGTCGCGTTCGATTAAACACCGGCAAACCAAGTAATGGTCAGCAAGTATTAGTACGCGCAAAAGTATCACTTTACGAGCCTCGCGGTGACTTTCAATTAATTATTGAACACATGGAAGATGCTGGCGCAGGTTTATTACGTCAGCAATTTGAGCAATTAAAAAATCAATTAAATGCACAAGGGCTATTTGATGCCTTTCATAAAAAAACTATCCCTGAGCACATTACCACTTTAGGCCTTGTGACCTCCCCAACAGGTGCTGCGGTTAAAGATATCATTAGTGTTTTAAAACGCAGGAACCCAACCATTAACATCATTATTTACCCCGCTTTAGTACAAGGTGAATATGCTCAAGGTGATATTTGTCATGCAATTGCTATGGCCAATATGCGTAATGAATGTGATGTACTTATTGTGGGTCGTGGCGGTGGTTCATTAGAAGATTTATGGCCATTTAATGAAGAAAGTGTTGTTCGCAGTATTTATAACAGTAAGCTTCCTATTATTAGTGCCGTTGGACATGAAATAGATACCACCTTGAGTGATTACGTTGCTGATTTGCGAGCGCCAACGCCCTCGGCGGCGGCAGAGCTAGTATCAAGTGATAATTCAGCACAGTTAAATAACATTAGCCTATTAAAACAGCGCCTAATAAGAGTTCATCAAGCGCAATTAACAAAGCGCTACGACCGCAGTAATTATTTACAACATCGCCTTAATCAAGTTCACCCAGAACAGCAATTACAGTTACAGCAGCAAAAAGCCGATGAGTTAGCCATACGCTTGAAGCAGGTAATAAAACGTACGCTACTTGAAAATAAACATAAACCGACTCAATTACAGCAACGTTTGTTACAAAGCTCACCTTTAAAAACAATTGAACGCCACCAAGACATTATACAACAAAGTACCCAACGATTAATTCATAGCCAGCAACTTCACCTGCAACATAAAAGCGAAACCTTTGTGCATCTCATTGAGCAATTACAATTAGTGAGCCCTCTAGCGACTATTGCCAGAGGTTATAGCGTTACTCGTGACAATAAAAATAGTGTTGTTAGTAGGGTGACACAAGTTACAGTTGGCGATGAACTTAGCATTCAATTAAGTGATGGTGTTATTGCCGTAAAAGCGACTCGTTTAAACATAAAAGAATAAATAATACCTCAAGGTTAATGCTAGACTTATTTTGAATAAGCCCCTGTTACCACCTAAAAGTAAAAGTTCCGATTCTTTTTCCTCTAATTAAAAAAGTTAGCACTCGCAATAACTCAACAATTTGCTAAGATAAGAACAGTCTTATAACGCTTTATTGTATTAGTATTTCATGCGATTTAATTACCAAATAATTGTTATAATCACCGCGCTGCTTTTCGTACTCTCTTCAAGTTTAACGTTAATTAACTACTTCGCTTCAATAAACTCAACGACCAAGCACCTTAAAGAAAGCGCTTTACCACTAACCGTTGACAACATTTACACTGAAATACAAAAGAACATTATTGAACCAAGCCTTATCGCATCAATGATGTCTAGTGATACCTTCATGAAAGACTGGCTAACCCATGAAGAAGACGATATTGAACAGATCACTCGCTTCCTCGATACCATTCAAAACAAATATAAAATGTATACCACCTTTTTAGTATCCGAAAAAAGTCAGCATTATTACACCGCAAGTGGCGTTTTAGATAAATTATCCGCTGATAAAGCGCATAATCAATGGTATTTCAAGTTTAAGAGCAGCAGTAAAAGCCATGAAATTAATATTGATTACAACGAGAATATAGGTGATTCGTTGATCATGTTTATTAATTACAAGATTTTTGATGATGAATATCACATGATAGGCGCCACAGGTATTGGGTTAAAAACCTCATATATTAACGAGATGTTAAAATATTTCAGGCTGCAATATAACTTCAATGTTTATTTAATCGATGAACAAGGAGAAGTTGTAGTTTCTGAAAGGTCCGTTAATAATTTAGCTAACATAAGTGATATCTCAGCATTAAAATCACAGTTATCAAACATCATAAATAAAAATAACCTGCTACTAGAATATAACCAAAACAATAATGACTATTTATTAAATGCCAAATACATTCCTGAATTAGATTTATACCTTATCGTTGAAGCGAAAGTAGATAACTTTACTGCAAGCGTAAAAGAAACCTTCTATTTAAATGTATGTATATCATTAATAATCACGCTATTAATTGCTGTGATTATTATCTTTTACGTGCGTAGCATACATAACAAACTCAATACTCTCGCCAATACAGATCCGTTGACCGAGCTCGCCAACAGACGCACTTTTTATAATATACTAGAACATAGCTTGTTATTAACATTAAGAAATAACACACCGCTTTCAACCTTATTTATTGATATTGATAACTTCAAAACTATTAACGACACCTTAGGCCATGATATTGGTGATAAAACCCTCAAGAGTTTAGCTGACATACTCACATCAAGTATACGAAAAAGTGATACAGTTGCCCGCTGGGGCGGCGAAGAGTTTATTATTTTACTCGAAGATACCAACTTAGCGCATGCAAACCTAATAGCGGAGCAACTACGTTCAGCAGTAGAAAAAAACGTAGCTTTAAAGGAAATAACGAATAAAGGCGTCACTATCAGCATCGGGGTAACAACAGCAAATGAAAATGATACTGTTGAGTCTTTATTTAAACGAATCGATAATGCGCTTTATAGCGCCAAAAATAACGGTAAAAACTGTATTGCGGTAGAGACAGAATAGGTAATTTAATAACAATATAGATGAAGGTAGTTAATCTTGACCTTGGCTTTCGGTCTAACTAAAGCACTGACTTATAAACACAAACTCAATGTTCCCTCAACCTGAATTTTTTATGGCAATAAGGCGAATTTAACGCAGTTAGCTTTCAACCGTTATGACTTGTAATAACAAATCGGAAACTTGTGAAGCACTCTCTTCAGCAAATTTAACACCAAAAGACAACCCTTCCACTTGCTGTTTAACATTACAAATAATAGCTTGTAACTTAATATTACTAACACCATCTTCTCCCTCAATAATAATCTCAATGGCTTTATTTTCAGTTAGCATTAGTTTATCGCCATTCACAATACTTAACTGCCCACCAGCCACAGACAAATTAAGAATAGTGGTTTGCCAATAAGCCTGATCTATTTTGACTTTAGCGGTGATCTGAGTGTCGATACGAACAGAAGAACGCAAGTTTTGCACCATAACTGAACGTGGAAAGTCTAATACCATAATACGAGATGGCATTTGCAGTGTTTGCTTAATAGTACTGACAAAAGCAACAACTACACCTTCATGACCTTCAATTAAGCCTCTAACAGTAATACCTGCACCTTGGTTAAGGTATTGCGAGAAACGGCCTAATTTAGTGAGTTCCGGAAACTGTATTAAAATATATTGCTTAGGCAAGTAGCCAATAAAGGTTGTTCTGAACTTACCCTTCTGCCCCGCCGGCGTAGTGATATCAATCGTCACGGTTGAGCCAGCATGTAATAAAGCTAAGTTTTGGCTTAACCTTTTAGCGGTGTCTATTTGAGTTGCGGCTTCAGCCATAAGTTAATGATATAAAAAAGGTCAGTATAACTTACCTTAGCCAAAGCTTTAGCTAATTGCAATATTGCTATTAAATGTTGATAAACAATTAATTAACTTAGGCTCTATACAGCTTACTCGCAAAGCTTTATGCAAAAAGCGACCAAAAGGTCGCTTTAATCATTCATAGGCAGAATGGGGATTAATCTTTCTTATAACCTTGCGTAGCACGCGCAAGTTTCTTTTGCTCAGTAAAAGTAAGCTTCTTCTTACCTGCAAATGGGTTTACGGTATCTTTAAATTGGATACGAATAGGTGTTCCCATCATTTTTAATGACTTGCGGTAATAATTCATTAAATAGCGTTTATAAGACATCGGCAGCTTTTTAGCTAAGTTACCATGAATGATAATAATTGGTGGATTATAACCACCAGCATGGGCGTATTTAAGCTTAATGCGGCGGCCATTATGCATAGGCGGCTGATGATCAAACGCTGCCATATCAAGTATTTTAGTTACCATTGCTGTTGAAATACGTTTTGTTGCAGAAACAAAAGCTTCTTCAACTGACTCATATAAATGACCAACACCGGTACCATGTAATGCTGAAATAAAGTGAATACGCGCAAAGTCAATAAAACCTAAGCGACGATCTAACTCTGTTTTAATACGATCTTTTTCATGCTCTTCCAAACCGTCCCATTTATTAACCGCTAATACTAACGAGCGCCCAGCCTCAAGAATGAAGCCGAGTAAGCTTAAATCTTGATCGCTAATCCCCTCTTGCGCATCAATAATCAGTAAACAAACGTTAGCATCTTCAATTGCACGTAGTGTTTTAATGACAGAATACTTTTCAACAACATCGGTGACATTTTTACGCCGACGAATACCTGCCGTATCAATTAATGTATATTCACGACCGTTACGCTCCATCGGAATATAAACACTGTCACGAGTTGTACCTGGCATATCATAGACAACCACACGTTCCTCACCTAAAATACGGTTGGTTAACGTAGATTTCCCGACATTAGGTCGACCAATAATGGCAAGCTTGATTTTATCATTTTCTTGTGGCTCAGCTGCAAGTTTTTTAGCTAATTGCTCTTCAGTTAGTTCAACCTCAAACTCTTCTTCAAACTCATCACCTTCAGCTTTTTCTACTTTAGGCTGACCAAGCGCTTCAATATGTGGCGTTAACGCAATCGTTAATAATTGTGTTACACCGCGACCATGTGCCGCGGCAATTTGATGTACATGCTCACCTAAACCAAGTGAATAAAACTCAGCAACCGCTGAATCACCATGAATACCATCAATTTTATTGGCAACCAAAAATACTTTTTTATCTTGCTTACGTAAATACTCGGCAATACCGTGATCAGCCGAAGTTAAACCATCACGTGCATCTACCAAAAAAAGCACAGCATCAGCTTCTTCAATGGCCATCAATGACTGTTCCGCCATCAATAAATCAATACCTTGCTCATCACCATTAATACCACCAGTATCAATAACAATGAAAGGGTGCTCTTCAACTTCAGCTTGGCCATATTGGCGATCGCGAGTTAAACCAGGATAATCAGCAACTAGCGCATCACGACTACGTGTTAAGCGGTTAAATAGTGTTGATTTTCCAACATTAGGACGGCCAACTAAGGCGACAACAGGAAGCATGGAAACCTCTAAATTTGAAATATCAATGCATTACATTATAACGCAAAATTGATATTGCTAAAAACAAGTAACGGCTCCACATGCTTTGCATTGGAGCCGTTTATAATTTTAGTCCCTTTTATATAAAAGGAACGATAAGCAGGATTACTTCTCTGCTGTGACTATTTTAGGTGTGGCTATTGCTTGTAAATCACCATCCCTTGATTGCGAATAAATAACATCATCGCTAACTGTTGGTGTTGAGTGAATACCGCTACCATCAACTTCATGACGTGCCACTACCTCACCGGTTTCTTGATTTAACCAGTGCAAGTATCCTTCAAAATCACCAACCACAATATAATTATCAACAACTGCAGGACCAGTTACACCTCGATTAGTTAAACTTAAGTTACTCCAGCGCTCAATACCATTATTACGGTTTAACGAGTAAACGTGACCTTTCGTTGTGGTTATATAAATGTCATTACGGTATACCGCTATTTGTCTATATGAAGAGTACTGACGCTTCCAAACAATACGGCCAGACTGCAACTCAATTGAGACTAAATTACCACGAGAAGAAATGGCATACACTTTATCACCAAAAATTACCGGTGCTGAGTCTACATCTATCACGCGCTCTAACTCTGTAGTACCTGATGCTTCACCTATTTCAGTAGTCCAGCCTTGTTGGCCTTTCTCTAAAATATAAACACTTACTTCGCCCTTGCCTGTTCCAAGAATAACGCCACCTGACGCAATAACAGGAGCACTAATACCACGTAAAGTTAAAGCAGGTACGTCTTGCTCTACTTTCCAAAGCTCTTCACCAGTGTTGGCATCAAACGCTTTCATAATGCCAGAGGCAGTGTTAACGACAAGAATGTTTTCACCTAAGGCTGGCTTAGTAATTACTTCACCTTTAATATCTGCCTGCCAAACTAACTCGCCTGTTTGTGCTGATAACGCAAAGACTTTACCACTTTCAGTACCAATAAAAACTTTATCCGAACCAACTGTTGGACCGCCAGCAACGAGTGCTGAAACACGAGCATCCCAAAAGCTGCGTTCATTGTTAATATCGCTTAAATCATTTTGCCATACTTCTTTGCCCGTTTTGATATCAAAAGCAATAACATCACCTTCACGGCTAGCGCTATAAACTTTGTCATAAGCAACTGCTGGTTTTAGGCGAGAAAAGTAATCATCAACACCATCTCCAACACTACGGTCCCACAAAACTTGTGGAGTAAAAGTTTCGTTAATTTCTGTTAACTCGGCAACTAACGTGTCTGGGTCTTCATCATCGGTTGATGAACAAGCCAATAATGTAGAAGAAAGTAATAATGCTACTAATGTATTGCGATTACAAAAGCGCTTAACAAAACAGCCATCAATTTCATTTTTGAATAGGTGCATAGCCAGCCTTAATTAGTTAGCTGACTTTTCAGTCGAACTAGTTTCAATAATCATTGGCTCAGGTAAAGTAGATACTTGTGCTAAGTCATCGAGTTTCATTTGTAAATTAGTGTTGTTCGCTAAACCGTCAGCAGCAATTGCAACTTGATAAGCGTTTCGAGCTAAATCTTTTTTACCTTGCAGTAAATATGTATCACCTTTTATTTCTTCAATAGCGGCAGTAAATGCTACAGGTAATGGAGCTGATAATGTAGCTAATGCTTCTGTGTATTGCTCTAACTGAACCTGTACTCGCGCTAAACGTAAGCTGGCAATGGCTTTAATACCTTCACTTGGTGCTTTTTCGATAGCGATTGCTAGTTGCTCTTTTACTTTCGACCAATCTTGATGTGTAGCAGCTTCTTTCGCTAATGATAAGGCGGTTAATGCTGCATAACTGCTCTCACTGTTATTTTTAATAAATTCAGCAGCATTAGCTGAAAAGTCAGCATTCTCTGCTTCGCTTTCTTCAATAAGTGCTTGGTAACTATCAGATATAGCAAGTTCTTGCTCAAGTTTGTTATCTTGATATAAGTTAAAACCAATAAAACCAGCAAAACCCAAAATCACACCCGCAATGATCGTATTACCATTTTTCTCCCAGTAACCTTTAATTGCTTCTACTTGTTGTTCTTCCGTTTGATAAACTTCCACACTACACCCTTAAATTAATTCTGTTAATAAACGCGGAATTTCTGAAAATGCTACGTTTTGCTGTTCTTGTTGACCGCGTAGGTATTTAACCATTACTGTTTGTTCAGCAATTTCGTTATCACCTAAAATCAAAGCGATTTGTGCACCTGATTTATCCGCGCGTTTTAATTGTTTTTTCATATTACCGCCACCGCAGTGACATTGTAAGCGAATATTTGGCACTTCATCACGCCACTGTTCAGCCAGTTTATTTGACTCGATTTGCGCATCGTCGCCTAAAATAACGATATAAGCATCAACCTGTGGTCGAATATTAGTGACCTTATCCAACTCGGTTAGCATTAAAACTAAGCGCTCAATACCTAAGGCAAAACCAAAAGCAGGTGTTGCTTTACCACCTAACTGCTCAACTAAGCCATCGTAACGACCACCAGCACAAATTGTACCTTGTGCGCCAAGGCTTTCAGTAACCCATTCAAATACAGTGCGATTGTAATAATCTAAACCACGTACTAAACGCTCATTTAATACATATTTTATACCGGCGGCATCTAAACGCTGGCATAATGTATCAAAATGCTCTTGAGTTTCCTCACCAAAGTGATCAGATAATTTAGGTGCATTTACCAATGCTGCTTGAACTTGTGGGTTTTTACTATCTAATACTCGTAACGGGTTCGTATGCATACGACGCTTCGAGTCATCATCAAGTAACTCCTCATGTTCAACTAAATAAGCAATTAATGCTTCACGGTAATTTGCTCGCTCATCATTTGAACCTAATGAATTCAACTCTAGTGTGACAAATTCATTGATGCCAAGTTCCCGCCATAAACGTGCGGTTAGTAAAATAATTTCAGCGTCTATATCAGAAGTCGCTATACCAAAGGCCTCTAGGCCAAATTGGTGAAACTGACGATAACGACCTTTTTGTGGTCTTTCATGACGAAACATCGGCCCCATATACCAAAGGCGCTGCTCTTGGTTGTACAATAAACCATGTTGATTACCGGCACGAACACAACTTGCAGTACCCTCAGGGCGTAAAGTTAAACTATCACCATTAAGATCATCAAACGTGTACATTTCTTTTTCAACGATATCGGTTACTTCACCAATACCGCGTTTAAATAAAGCGGTTGACTCAACTATCGGCATGCGAATTTCGGCAAAACCATAGTTACTTGCCACACGGCGTAAAACACCTTCAACCATTTGCCAAATATTTGTTTCGTGCGGTAAGCAATCATTCATACCACGTATTGCTTGTAGAGCCTTCTGTTTAGCCACTGAGCAGTCTCTCTTATACTTCTTGTGTTATCGATTATCTATCGTCTGACTTATAGTGCATAAATCAGCGTAAACTTCATGCCGCGCGCATTATATACCTTATAAAAAGATACTTAAATGATTATAAAACGGCTGATTTTGTGTAGTTATTCAACTTCTTTAAAGTCGATCTTATTTTTTTCATCAAGTCGCTCAGTCATGGCATGCGCTTTAGCGCGAATACGCTGCTCTAACTGATCAACTAAGTTGTTATTGTCGAAACGTTCCTTTTGACGAATACCATCAAGATAATAGCCACTTTTTTTACTGCTGCCCGTTAAGCCTAAATCAGAAACCATTGCTTCTCCTGGGCCATTAACAATACAGCCAATAATAGACACATCCATTGGCGTCATAATATCTTCAATACGTTGCTCTAATGCGTTAACGGTAGAAACCACATCAAACTCTTGGCGAGAGCAACTTGGGCAGGCAATTAAATTGATGCCTCGGCTACGCAGTTTTAATGATTTTAAAATATCAAAGCCGACTTTAATCTCTTCAACGGGGTCGGCAGCAAGAGATACGCGTAATGTATCACCAATACCTTCGGCTAATAATAAACCGAGCCCAACAGATGATTTTATTGAGCCTGAACGTAAACCACCTGCTTCGGTAATCCCTAAGTGTAATGGGTTATCTATTTGCTTTGCCAATAAGCGATAAGCACCAACAGCTAAAAACACATCAGATGCTTTCACGCTTACTTTAAATTCATGAAAATTAAGTCGGTCGAGAATATCAACATGACGCATAGCCGATTCAAGTAATGCTTCAGGTGTCGGTTCACTATAACGCGCTTGAATATCTTTTTCTAACGAGCCGCCGTTAACGCCAATACGAATAGGAATATTATTATCACGAGCGCACTCAACTACACTGCGAACTCGATCTTCACGCCCTATATTTCCTGGGTTAATACGCAAACAGTCAGCGCCGTATTCAGCGACTTTCAGGGCAATACGGTAATCAAAATGAATATCAGTAACCAGTGGTACATTCACTTGCTTTTTAATTTCACGAAATGCTTCAGCGGCATCCATAGTTGGCACACTAACACGAACAATATCAGCGCCAACCGCTTCCAAAGATTTAATTTGTGCGACAGTTGCGGCAACATCGGTGGTTGATGTATTAGTCATTGACTGAACACTAATAGGGGCATTACCGCCAACGGGTACATTACCTACCATAATTTGACGAGATACGCGGCGAATAATTGGAGATTCTTTAAACATTTTAATATATCGGGGAAGTTATCCCGTCCTATAAATATTAATGACAAATTCGTTAAGTTTTATACGTGAACTATTCTGATAACGGCAAGGTAAATTTTGCAATATTACCCGCATTAAACGCCGACATATCAATAGGCTCATTGTTATATACTATGCTTGCTAACTCAGGTTTTCCTAAAGTAACCTGTAAAGGCGCTTTACCTTCAACAGTCATAATATAACCTGATTTTTTAACGCCCCAAGCAACACGTTCACCACTAGCATCATAAATATTGACCCAGCAATCACCTGAAAAAGTAAAAACGGCATGCGCTAAAGCAACTTCAACGTCAACTTCAATATTATTTTCTGTGCTAGTTGGCTGAGTAACACTAGTGACTTCGGGAGCCTTATTATGGTCACTCGGTAGCTCTATCTCGCTCGGATTACTTACAATATCAGTATTTACCTGTTCGCCTTCAGTGCTCGTTTCATCGCGGCTATTTTCAGCTAATTTTTGTTTCACGCTTTCATTTTCGTTAAGCTCTTCTGTCGCGTTTGATGTTTGCTCATTAGACACAACTACTTCAGGTTCACTTGAAAGGCTCTCTGAATTAGAAGTAAGACTCACGGTTGTTGGCGTTTCTGTTGTTTGGGTTGGTTCACGTGATTCTTGTAACCACCACAAAACAGTCAAACCGACTAAAATAGCGATAATTAAATAGCTAAACCACATAACACGACTATGCTCTGCTTCTTTTACCGTTAGTTTTGAAAAACTTTGCATTTCACTACGCTGTGCTTGTGCCGCACCTAATGCATCATAACTGGCTAAAACATCATTAATATCAACACCAACAACTTTCGCATAGCTGCTTAAGTAACCACGATTAAAAGTCACCGGAAGTGAAGGGTCTAAATTATCTTGTTCAATACTTTCAACGAGAGGTATTCTAAAGTTAAGTCGTGTGGCAATATCAGCCTGTGTTAATGACATTTTTTCCCTAGCCTCACGTAACATTGTGCCAGGGCTTACCATAATCATATCATCACTTAATTCTTCGGCGACATGCTCACTAGAGAAGTCACCACGTTTATTGTTATTCATTAATATTCACTGTTTCCGGATTAACGACATAAAGATTTTTACCAACATGCAGGTTTTGTTTTTCTGACATATTATTCCACGCTCTTAAAGCTTGGAGTTTGACATTGTATTTTACTGAAATAGCATAAAGGGTTTCACCTTTTTTAACAGTATGCCTTGTTACTTTATTCGTCTTAGGCGTGTCAATAACTGCTTGCTCTACAACGGGCTCACTAATAACACTTTCTGTGACTTCCTTTGTAGGGTTATCACCTTTAGGAATAGCCGAAGTGATTTGTGAGGTAGTATCTGCCGTACTAGTATTACTCTCTTCGACATAGTCAGTAACTACCGGCAATGGAGTATCACGCTTTGCAGGCACTGGCTTAGTAAAAGTAGCACTGTTTTCAGCCTTTATACTATCAATATCAGCATTTACCATTAATGTAGAATCGTTATTGGCCTCTTCAAGCACTGTCTTTTCAGCAACTTGAGTTTCAACAATAGGTTCCACACCTACTTTTTCATCGCCAATGGGTTCAGCCACTACGAGCTTATTTGCACTACTGGCAGCATCATTTACGCCTTTATCGCTAGTAGTATCAGCAGGTGTTGTTACTATTTTTTCAGCAGCGTTTTTTTCAATAGGTGTTTCATTAACGCTTGCTATTGTGTCACTTTCTGTAGATTCAGCTTGCTCGTCTAAACCTTTTTCAACTTTATTGTCCGCTAAGTATTGTTCTTCATTACTACTTGGCGAAACCACCGAGGCTGTTAATGCTGCTGACGTTGCTTGCTTATTAGTAATGAGTGTTTGGCTCCTTGGCTTTTTCGGTGATAATTTAACAACACGTTTTTTACCATCACTCACTAGTAACTCTTGCTCGTTATTACGCTGAGTTAGTTGATACCTTTGCGCGAGAAGATCAGCTTCAATTTGTTGCAATTCATTAAGTAAGTATTGTTTACTTTCCCACGATTGCGGATACATTCTCACCAACATATTCGCATAATTTTGCGCTGTTTTTCGTTGACCTAATTGCCAGTAAACTTTATACGCTAATGCTAATGAATCGGGAGAAAAACGATGGGTATTACGCTCAAACTTTTGTTGATAAACTTTAGCTTGTTCATAATTATTCATTGCATATTGCAAGCGCACCATCTGTAATAATGTCGCTGTTCTATTGGGGCTATGAGCAATAGCTTTATTTAAATATTGCTCCGCTTTAGTAAAGTCATCAATTTGCAGGTAACACGAGGCTAAATTTTCATAGCTTTGTGCAACCAATAAATACGAAGGAACAGCAATAGCTTTTAAGAGTTGAGTTTCAGCTTCATGAACTTTATCTTGACGACAAAGAAAAACACCATAGTTATTTAACGTATCGGCATCATTGGGGGCTAATGAAAGCGCTTTTTCGTAAGACTGCACCGTTAATTCGTTTTCGCCTACGGTTTCATAATAATGTGCAAAAGCGGTATAAACCTGTACTAAATCAGGCGCAAAACGTTTCGCTTTTTCTAAGTTCATTTTAGCTTGGGTCATATTGCCCATATTTAAATAACCTAGTCCCAAGGAAATACGGGTTGCTGCCATCTCATTTTTACTGGCACTATTTTCAACAACAGGGGTATTATTTTCGTAGCTTTGAGTAACACAAGCAGACAAGATAAAAGCCGATAATAACGGCACGCATTTAGGCCAAATGTTTTTTGTCAGAATTCCTATTTTTGACATACTGCTATTTAACATGCGCACTGTGGTAACCGCCTCTTATTTTTATAAATTATGCCCTTAGCTTAACCACTAAAGTGCTGTGACTGAGATAGTGTCAGCTTTACTAGTATTTTTCAATGAACTTGTGTTGGCATTTGCTTGTGTTGCAAAGCCAGTACGTTTGGTTCTATCTAAAACATCACCGGCTAATTGTCCACAAGCTGCATCAATATCATCACCGCGAGTTCTTCGGGTAATAACCGTTAAACCATAACTTTGCAGTACTTTATCGAAACGATCAATACGTGAATTACTTGAGCGCTTATACGGAGAACCAGGGTAAGGATTAAAAGGGATCAGGTTAACTTTGCTCGGTAAACCTTTTAAGGCATGAGCTAGCTCATGTGCTTGGTCAGTACTGTCATTAACATGATCTAACATTACATATTCAATAGTGGCTTGTTTGTTCGCTTTCGAGCCATCAATATAGCGCGCTGATGCCGCAATAAAATCTTCTAATGGGTACTTTTTATTAATTGGTACTAACTCATCGCGTAAAGCGTTATTAGGGGCGTGAATAGAAATAGCTAACGCACAGTCAATTTTTTCTTTCAGCATATCTAATGCAGGTACTACACCTGAAGTACTAACCGTGACTCGACGCTTAGATAATCCATAACCTAAATCATTAAGCATAGTATCAAGTGCAGGAATTAAGTTTTTCATGTTAAGTAATGGCTCACCCATCCCCATCATCACAATATTAGTGATAGGTCGTGTACCCGCAATACGTGTTGCGCCAATATCATTGGCAACACGCCAAACTTGACCAATAATTTCAGACATTGATAAATTGCGGTTAAAGCCCTGCTGGGCAGTAGCACAAAAAGTACATTCTAAAGCACAGCCAACTTGAGATGATACACATAACGTCGCGCGATCATTTTCAGGGATCCAAACTGTTTCAACTTCTTGCCCGCCCTCAAGTAATAAAGCATATTTAATAGTACCATCTTCAGATACTTGCTTTTTTGAGATTTCTGGCGCGCTAATAATACAATTACGTTGTAGTTTTTCGCGTAATTTTTTATTGATATTAGTCATTTGTTCGAAATCACTATACCCAAAGTGATAAATCCACTTCATAATTTGATCTGCTCGAAATGGCTTCTCACCAATTGAGTCAAAGTATTCACGCATACTTTTGTGATCAAAATTTAGTAGGTTCACTTTACCGGTAACATTACTCATACAACAAAATCTCAATAACTATAAAAAGGCGATTAATTGCTTAAGCCTTAAACAAAGGGCACGAATTGTACACTTTTCAGGCTAAAATCGCAATATTAGCTAAGAAAGAACCTTAGCCTAAAATAACAAAAGGATTTTACTAATTACTCAGTAAAATCCTTTGGTAGCTTAAAACTCAGGCCAATATGCCTGAGGTACTAATTAACGAGTGCGTGGGCAAATTTCGTCATCAGAGAAGAAGTAAGCAATTTCACGTGCTGCAGACTCTAAAGCGTCAGAGCCGTGAGCAGCATTTTCGTCAATGCTATCAGCAAGATCAGCACGAATAGTACCAGCAAGTGCTTCAGCTGGGTTAGTAGCACCCATGATTTCACGGTTTTTAAGAACAGCGTTTTCGCCTTCTAAAACTTGAACCATTACTGGGCCTGAAGTCATAAATTCAACTAAAGCACCAAAGAAAGGACGCTCGCTGTGTTCAGCGTAGAAACCTTCAGCTTTTTCTTGGCTTAAGTGGATCATTTTTGATGCAACAATTTTTAAACCAGCAGTTTCAAAACGGTTGTAGATTTGACCGATAAAGTTTTTAGCAACTGCATCAGGTTTTACGATAGAAAAAGTACGTTCGATAGCCATGATAAGCCCTCATTTTGTAGATTAAGTAAATTGAATAATTTAGCGAAAAACTTCCGCATAAATTTTGGGGCGCATTATAGACGAAGTAGACAAAATATCCTAATGATATTCAAATTCGCTACTGCTAATTAATTATCGGGTGTGGGTTCTTAACACTAAACCAAAAAAAGCCGACATGATGTCGGCTTTTAATTCATCATATTATAGCTTAGCTAGCTATTGCCTAGCTAACTTGACTGTTAATAAAGTTACACGCTAATACGACGATATTGGCGATATGCAGGCTTCCAAAAATTACGATTTATTTTCGCTCGTAATTCTTCTTCGCTTAGCTCTAATGCTAAGTTTTGCTGATAAGCCACTTGTGCAATTGCAAAGGCAATATCTTTACTCAACTGAGCGATTTCAGTTAATGGCGGTAACAATTCATTAGAGGTGCCATTGGCTAATGGTGATGCTGCTGCTAAAGTTTCGCTAGCAACTAATAACATTTCATCAGTCACACGACTAATGTTAGCTGATACTACGCCCAAACCAATACCAGGGAAAATATAACTGTTGTTACACTGCGCAACAGGATAAGACTGAGCTTGATACTCAACCGCTTCAAACGGACTACCAGTAGCAATAATAACCTTACCTTCGGTCCAGTTAATGACTTGTGTTGGTGTTGCTTCAACTTGGCGAGAAGGGTTACTTAACGGGAAAATAATCGGTAATTCACAATGAGACTTCATCGCTTTAATCACTTCTTCGGTAAATAGGCCCGCTTGACCTGAAACGCCAATTAAAATATCTGGTTTTGCGCCATGCATAACTTCAAGTAATGAAGCATACTCCTCGTTAATATCCCAATCTTTTAACAAGCTTTTATCTTGGACTAACTTCTGTTGAAAGTCGCGTAAATCGCTCATGCCATCGGTTAATAAACCAAAGCGATCAACCATAAATACTTGGCTACGAGCTTGTTCTTCATTAATACCTTCACTAACCATTTGGCTAATAATTTGCTCTGCAATACCGCAACCTGCTGAGCCTGCACCAACAAAAGCAACTTTTAAGGTTGATAGTTGCACGCCACGGCTTCGACATGCAGCAAGTAAAGTGCCTACGGTAACTGAAGCTGTACCTTGAATATCATCATTGAAACAACAAATTCGATCACGGTAACGCTGTAATAACGGCATTGCATTAGGTTGTGCAAAGTCTTCAAACTGTAATAAAACATGCGGCCAACGACGCTTAACGGCGCTAATAAATAATTCTAAAAACTCGTCGTAAGAGTCTTGATCAATACGCTTATGACGCGCCCCCATATACATAGGATCATCAAGTAATTTTTGATTATTAGTACCAACATCAAGCATTACTGGCAAAGTATAAGCAGGGCTAATACCACCACAAGCGGTATACAAAGATAATTTACCAATAGGAATACCCATGCCACCAATACCTTGGTCACCTAAACCTAAAATACGCTCACCATCAGTTACCACTATAACTTTTACTTTATTTTTAGTGGCATTACGTAAAATGTCATCAATGTTGTATCTATCTTCATAAGAAATAAATAAACCACGCGAACTACGGTATATATCAGAAAACTGCTCACAAGCATCCCCTACCGTTGGCGTATAAATAATTGGCATCATTTCAGCGAGGTGATTTTGCACTAACTTAAAAAACAAAGTTTCATTGTTATCGTGAATGGCGCGTAAATAAATGTGCTTATTAATATTGGTTCTAAAGCTATTATATTGGCGATAAGCACGGTCGGCTTGTTCATCAATACTTTCAAAACGCGGTGGTACTAAGCCGGTAAGGTTAAAACTAACTCGCTCTTCTTTGCTAAAGGCACTGCCTTTGTTCAATAAAGGGGTTTCTAAAAGAGAAGGTCCTGCGTAAGGGATATAAAGTGGGCGCTTTGTTTGGGTCATTATTACTTGCTGCTTATATAATTTATGAATGATGAAAATAGACAATATTGATAACGCACAAGTATAGTGCATTATTTACCAGCAACAAAGCAGACAAGCTGCTGTATTGACAAAATAATACAAGTTAGTCCATCTCAGCAATCCATGCTAGCTGAATAGCTTCTAATACACGTTCACCGCAATGTTTAGGATCATCGTCAAAGTGCTCTAGAGCTAACACCCATGCCCGTAACTCGGTAAAATGCAATGTCAGTGGGTCAACCTCACTGTGTACTTCCATTAAGTCCAATGCAATTTCTAATGAATCTGTCCACTTTAAACCTGCTGAAGCTGTCATAGCTATTCCTTACAAGGCGCGAAATAAACATAAATATCATTTTAAAAAAGTAACTGAAAAAACAAATAATCAACCACTAACATTAGTACAAGCCAAACCAATAGCAACCTTAGTTTTTTACAAAAGGGGCAGTCTGTATGCCACCATTTAGCATCTTCTTTTTTCATTAGCTAACTCAAGCCCTAGTTATTTCCCCGTTATACTTATGCAATAATTCGCACTGGCGTTTATTCTCAATGTTAATAATTACAGCAACGTCACGTTGCACCATAAAATTGTATACTAACTTTAGTGCTAAATATGGTTTAATATTTTATACAATTAAATAGATCAACAATATTTGGTAGCTATGGACGCTTTCGATAAACATATACTTACTATTTTACAAAAAGATTGTACGCTCTCAAATAGTGAAATTGCCGAGCAAATAGGCTTATCAACTACGCCTTGTTGGCGGCGTATACAAGCATTAGAAAAGTCAGGAGTTATTAGAAAACGTGTCGCTTTAGCAGACCCGAATAAACTCAACGTCGGTTTATCTATTTTTGTGATGATTAAAACCAATCAGCATAACCCTGTGTGGTTAGATAACTTTGCCAATATTGTTGCGCAGTTCCCTGAAATTGTTGAAGCGTATCGCATGAGTGGTGAAGTAGACTATTTACTACGTGTTGTGGTACCAGACATGCAGGCTTATGATAGCTTTTATAAGCAATTAATCACCCAAGCTGACTTTTCAGATATTAGTTCAAGCTTTTCAATGGAAGAAATAAAATACACCACCGCATTACCGATTGATTATATAAAATAACCACCAATTGGAGAGAAAATGACACCTATTCAATTTTCCGAAGAAGAGAAAAACCAATTAGTTCATAAAATACAGCGCTACTTCAACCTTGAATTAGATCAAGACATTGGTCAATTTGATGCTGAATTCTTACTCGACTTTTTCTCTAAAGAGGTTGGCTGCTATTATTACAACCGCGGTTTGTTTGATGCGCAAGTGGTAATATCAAGTAAGTTAGACAATGTTGCTGAAACCGTCAACGAGGCTATTACTGAGATAGAAAAGCCTATTTAACCTGAACTCGGCTTAACACATATCTCTTAAGCTGAGTTCAGGTTATTTATCGATCATTTTCAATCATAGTTTTAATTTTAATCGCTTTTTCAAAATGATCTAATTGATGCTGCATTATCCACCACTGTGCAGCTTCCATTAATAATTCAGGGTCATCATTTTTATTGGCAAAAAAAGCATAAAATGACAACCCAACATTATTTCCTTTTTGCGCTATTTTTTTATTGCACACTTCAATTATTTTACTCCGTAAACTATTACGCACCTCACTCCCCTTTAGAAAATTACCAATTTTAATAACAAAACACCTGCTAAAAATATCATAACGCCACCCAAAAAACGGATATTTATTTTTATATAAAGCAAATTACATCTATTTTACATCATTAAAAGATTAAAAATAAAAACTATAAATTCAACAACTTGAAATTTAAATCCTATATTTCACAACTTTTCACACCAATTCAAGACTATTCAAGAGGCTTGTTTTTAGATAATTGCCGTTGAGTTAATTGTTTAAAAGTGTTTTCGAATAGTTTTGCCGCACAGATAAATAAAATAATGATTTATTGCGTCACAACCGCTCTTAATTACGCCTATTAACGGTGTCTTTATTAACGCTATTTAACAACACTTGAACGCATAGTTAGCACAACGCCAAGGAGCTTAGTCGACTCCTTACTTATTATTAAAACCGTCAATTAAAACGATTCAAAATAAAACAACAGCGGAATAACAAAATGAAAAGTCATAAATTAAGTAGAGTAAATAATGCCGTTAAATCTGCATTAATGGTTGGTGCATTAGCTACACCTTCATTGAGCTATGCATATGCAGAAAGTGACAATAATAACAGTGCAAAAACTGAAGAAGTTGAAGTTATTCAAGTACGAGGAATTCGTGGCAGTGTCGTTAAGTCTTTAAACACTAAGCGCTATGCCAACTCAATTGTAGATGCGGTAACCGCGGAAGATATCGGTAAATTTCCAGACCAAAACGTGGCAGAATCATTACAACGTATCACGGGCGTATCGATCACGCGTAACTTTGGTGAAGGGGAGCGCGTTAGTATTCGAGGCACGACAGAAAGTCAAAACCGAACGTTATTAAATGGTCAAGCGGTTGGCTCAGCCGATTGGTGGACAAACTCTGCAGCAAGTCGTGGTTTTAACTACACTATGTTGCCATCAGAAATAGTCTCTGGCTTAGAAGTTTATAAAACCCCTGAAGCCGATATTGATGAAGGCTCTATTGGTGGTACTGTCATAGTTAGAACACGTAAACCACTTGATTTAGAAGCTAATAAATTTGCTGGTTCTGCACTAGCACAATACTCTGAAATTTCAGGAGAAACCGACCCGCAACTTTCTGGCTTATACAGTTGGAAAAACGAAAATGAAACCTTCGGTGCCTTAATTTCATTAGTTAGACAAGAGCGTAACTTACGCCGCGATGGTATTGAAGCATGGAGTTGGGCTGATCGTGATATAACCATGGCCGATGGCACTGTTCACGAAGACGTTTATAGCCCTGGGGGCGGTGGCTCAGCGATGTTTTTACAAGAGCGTATTCGTACTGGTGGTAATTTAACCCTACAATATCGTCCTAATGATGATACTGAAATAACCTTCAATGCCTTAAGCAGCACCATGAAAATGGATAATGAGAACCAAAACTTTCTTTGGTTACCTGGTTATGGCGGCTCACAATACACAGACATTACGCTAATAGACCACGCCCAGGAAGGCAAAATGGCCGTTGGCGGTACCCTAGGCTTATCACCTAACGGCAATAATATTCTTGATGAAACCAAAGTACGTAACTCTAAATTAAAAACCGAGTCTTATGATTTAAAAATTGACCACACGGGTGATGTTTGGACCTCAAGCATGCACTTAGGCTACACCGAAGGTAGCGGTGGCTCACAAGCCGATCGTAGTGTGGGCTGGGGTGGTAACTACGAGCACAGCTTTGACGCGTCAAGTACACGTGATGTTAGAACAAATTATGCCGCCGATCCAGCGGATGGCAGTAAGTGGGATTTAGACTTTTTACGTTATGATAGTAATGACGCAAAAGACGATGAAAGTTATGTACAAGTAGATTTTGAACGTTCAATCGACTTAGGTATTTTAAGTGCCATTAAGTTTGGCGCTAAATACCGTGATCATAGCCGCTTCAATACTAAGCACACCACAGATAATAGAACTGACTTAAACTGGAGTTTAGCTGATTACTCTCTTGCTATGCCTTCTGATTATTTATCGGGTCAAGGCTCTGCGGGTACTTTAAAAAACTATGCAATAACTGATTCTAGTAAAGTTCGTGCTGAAGGCGATGCCTTAAATTGGGATTGGCGCTTATTAAAAGCCAGTACTTTTGAAGTAACAGAAAAAATCACAGCGGGTTACTTAAAAGCTGATATTGATACCGATGGATTGCGCGGTAATGTCGGTGTGCGTTTAGTTTATACCGATCAATCATCAAGTGCTTACGCTGGTGCAGAAGGTGCTGAGCAGTGGACCACGCAAGACACTAGCTACTTTGATATTTTGCCAAGCTTAAACTTAGCGGTAGACTTACAAGATGACTTATTGTTACGTATGAGTGCTGCTCGTGTTATGTCTCGTCCAGACTACGCCAAAATGACCTCTTCAACATCTTATAACAAAGAAACTCAAACTGGCACTGGCGGTAACCCTAATATTGATCCGTACCGCGCTACACAGTTTGACTTAGGTTTAGAATGGTACTTTAGCGATGCAGGTCTTGTTTCTGCTGTCGTTTTCTTAAAAGATATTCAATCATTTATTGACACACAGCAATCTTTAGAAACCTTTGAAAACACACCAATACTTATTAACAGACCTGTTAATGGTAAAGGCGGAACCATTCAAGGTCTTGAATTAGGTTATCAACATGAAGTTTATGACGGTGCTGGTTTATCTGCTAACTACACCTACGTAGACGGCCAAGCTAAAGACAGTGACGGTAACAGTATTACAATCCCGGGTAACTCAGATCATACCGTTAATTTAAGTGCCTACTACGAGGGTGACAACTTCAGCGGCCGTGTTTCTTACAACTACCGTACAGGATATGACACCGGTGAAGGTTGGCCTGGTTATGTATCAGACTACGGCCAAGTTGATGCAAACCTCTCTTATGATCTTAATGAAAATATTACTTTTATTTTGGAAGGGATTAACTTAACAGATGAGAAAACCTTTACCTACCAAAGCAAAGGTGTAGAGCAAGCATTAACAGGTTACTACGCAGATGGTCGCCGTTTAGTTGCGGGGGTACGCTTTAATTTTTAAGAGTGAATTGACTCACTCCCCTTAAGCATGTTCGTCGTTAATAACCTTATAA
>NZ_JAHKPW010000043.1:83525-139507 GCF_018860755.1 Colwellia sp. D2M02
TTATAAGGTTATTAACGACACTTATTCCAAGGCAAGGTCTTTCCCTTACACACACCCTTGGTTTTTTGCGAGTTTTAACCATGTGTTAAAGCTCGCTTTTTTTTAAGCTAATTTTAGTTAAACTTTTATTCAAACAGGTAAAATAAACGAGCAATCGCACTATAAACACAGTAGAATTAAAAAACCTTTTAAATTGTTAAACTGCTGTGGATAACTGAATTTTTCATGAGATATCATCTTATCAATACCTATGTATATTATATGATTATTTCTCTGTGCATCACTTTTAGCTTTAGCACCAAAGCTGACTTACTTTCTGCCACCCTAGCTTACAATAATGGTAACTATCAACAGGCTCATTATGAGTTTCAACGCTTAGCTAAATTAGGTCATAAAGACGCCATTTATAATATCGGGGTCATGTACCTTTATGGCCAAGGTGTTGAAAAAGATCTCATCTCAGCCCATTCTTGGTTTTCACTCGCCGCCGATTACGGTTTAGAAGAAGCTCGCTCCGCTGCTCGCTTAATAGAGCAAGAACTTAAAGGAGATAAAGCCCAACAAATCGCGTTAACCTCTAGCCTAAAAGCGCTCAATCAGTCACTCAGTTTTGAACTATACACTCAAACATTACAGCCCGTTTTTAACGAAAAAAAATATACTAATCATAATAACCAACCGCCCTTAAGAGTGCATACTGTTGATGCTATTTACCCAAAAGAAGCTTACGAAAAAGGCATTGAAGGCTGGGTATGGTTAGAATTTGACGTAGATAAGTCCGGTGCGGTTAAAGATGTCGACATTATTGATGCTTTTCCCGATAAAACCTTTAACCGCTCCATATACAATGCTGTACGTCGTTGGCGTTATGAGCCTTTTAGAGTTGACGGACAGCTTGCAAACTATGGCAGTCGCTCATTGTTGTATCACTTTACCACTTTTAAAGGTAAACGTTATCAAGCAAGCTTTGCCCATCAGAAGAAAGATTATCAGAAAAAAATTAACTTACTCATTGAAGGTGCAGAGCAAGGAAACGCGCTAATTCAGTATTATATTGCCAACTGGCTGGTAGCCGACGAATATAATGCCACCCGTTTATTGCGATTTCATTGGCAGCAAGAAACAGCTAGTTCAGACTTATTACTTGAGTCTGCCATTAACGGCTACCCTAACTCACAATATCGCTTAGGGACTAATTTACTTAGAGGCGAGTACACCAAAACCGATCGTAAAAAAGGCATTAACTGGATATTAAATGCAGCGCAATCAGGCTTTGTTTATGCGCAATATCGTTTAGCACGAGAACTACTCGACCAACGTCATATTGAATACGACAAGCAAAAAGCGAAGCGCTGGTTAGAAAGTGCCGCCAAGCAAAATCATTTTCGCGCGCTACGTGATTTAATCAATCTAGAGTTAGCCGAGAAAAATTATCAACGGGCTAATTCATACATTATTCAAGCATTAAAGTTAGATGATGAACATCCCGACTTGTTATTCGCACAAGCGAAGGTACTAGCCAATACTCAACAAAGTGCTAAAGCAAAAGTCATATTAACCTTAGCGATTAAAGAAGCGAAAGCCAGACAGTGGTACTTTAAAGAAATAGAAGAGTACTTAACTACAATTAGCTAAGTTTACTCGCATTTAACTGCACTCTCCCTTTTATAGTTACAGGTTTTGCTCTTTTTTCTGTAATAAAATATCGGTTTCAAAGCCCTCTACTTTTGAGAACGCTAGTTGTTTACCGTCTGATGAAGCACTAATATTAAGCATTAAATGGGTATCCTGCTCATGGTTACCAATATTAGCAATTTTAATATTTTCTTGTGACTCAAAATGATACAAATATAACGTTAATACATTGCCTTGTTTTACCACATAATAAATGCCTAAATCGAAGATATACGGACGATATAACATAAATGATGGTGCTAAATTTTCAACTGGTAATAGTTCTGCTAATTGGTGTGTTAAAAAAACATTAATTATTTCACGATAATGCTTATACGATGGGTTAATTTTTCTTATTTCATCAACCGATAATAGTTGCTGCTCTGTTTCAATATCAACCACCGCTTCGCTAATTAATTCTGTAGTAGAAAGTTGCATATCATAGCGCCAATTCTGTACTAGTTTAGCGCTACGTGTAGTAAAATTAATTTGTTTGCCGTCTGAAGACCAGTTAACTTTCTCAACATTTTTATAGTCTGAAATAATCGGCACCATATGACGGCTATAAATATTAATTAAGTACAAGTTATGCTGACTATCGCCTAGTAATAAATTCTCAGAGTTAGCTGACCATAATAAAAAACGTGGCAAGATACTTTCTTGCAAATTAACTAATAAATTAGCGGCTTTTTTGTCTTTGTTTTTTAACCAAATTTCTACATGTTTTAAACCATCCATCGAGCGGCGCTGATAAGAAACAAAAGCGGTTTGACGACCATTGCTCGATAGTGTTGGTAAAATATCAGTTCGTGCTGATGAAGAGAGTTGTTGAATGTCGACCGATTGTTGCATCGCCAATGACTTAACTTGCAGAGTATATAAATTGACATTAATCAAACCTTCAGCATGTGCAAGTTGTTGATTAATGGGGTTCAGGTCAATATCAGGGATGAAACCTATAGGTAAGTGTACCACTTCACTCTCGCCATTAAGTGACACTAAACGTAAATTCTCATTACCCAGCCAAAAACTCTGCTCGCTTTCGTTCCATTTAAGCCCCCAATATTCTTGCTCGCGTTGTTCGATGGCTCTGCGAATCGAGGTCTGCAAGTTCAAATGTTGTAATACATACCCTTGAGGTTTTTTCTCTACAAATAACAATTGTTGTGAGGTTTTATCTAAGTCCATCAAAATAGGAGCAATGTTATCAACTTGTTCTTGCTTGATGACACTTGGATAGCCTTCTAAAGACAAAGTAAATTGCGTTAAAATTGGCTGATTATTTTGCCATTGCTGTACATACAAGGTGTTATCGTTATACCAATGCATTTTTTGACGGCTAAAGCCAACTTCACAATAAGCTAAATGAAAGTCAGGACTTAATCGCCAGGTTTCCACGGGGTTGCTAACAGACATTACTCTTATTTCACAACTAATAGGGTCATGACGATAATAAATTAACCAATTACCATCGGGCGACCACTCTGCAGCCTCTTCACTATATCCTGTACTTTTAAAAACATGTACTGATTGACTTTGCGCGTCATAAACCGCCAAGTCCATTTGACTACGACGGCTATCGCTTTGGCTAAACGCTAAATAACGCCCTTGCGGAGAGTAGCGCAAATAACTTTCAGGGCCTGGTGTTGAGGTTAATCGCGACTCGTAACTATAGTGGGGGATTTGCAAACTGGGTTTTGCTAGTTCGATGATCCCCATCGTAAGCCCTATCCCCAATAATGCACTGCCGCCACCAATCACCAAATAGGTAAGGCGCTTATTTCGACTACTTTGTACGGTTTTTGCAACTTGCTCAGGAAAAGTAAGCTCGGCAATAAGTTGATAACCAACTCGGGGAACGGTCTTAATAAAACGCGGGGTATCTTTATCGTCATGTAGTGATTTTCGTAACTGGGTTACCGCCTGCGAAACCGAGTTATCACTAACAATAGTGTCACTCCACAGAGCATTCATTATTTGATTTCGAGACAGCGCTTTACCATGATTTTTAACAAATAAATGCAATAGTTTAAGCTGCCTAGCCTCAACGGCTAGCCACTCATTGTTAATTAAAAGCTTTAAACCGACAAAGTCGACTTCTACTTCATTAACTTTTACTTTTTCAATTGGCTGCTGCGGCATTAAATCATTACAAGTAGTAGTGTTAATTATGGTCAATAGACCTAACAAAGGGTATTATGGTTAGTTACAAACGAGGTTAATTATTAGTATTAAAATCTCATTAAATTACAAACGAAAGAGCAAATAATTAACTGACTCTATTCTATGCTGCACAAGCCGCTATATCAATTGATAAAACCGCTAACAGCCTAAGTTTTACAATGAAGATATACCGTTGAAAAATATTATATTATCGGTAGTGGTTCTACTATTACAATTTTAGCAATAACGGCACAATGTAACTTATTTGCTTATAACTAAAAACAACACAAATGAGTAATTTACAACATGAGTAACATGAAAATTTCAATAAGGTTTTGCGTTAATCTATCAGTGCTATTAAGCACCTGCGCATTAACCGTTTTCGCTGAGGAACAGCCGACACAGAAAACAGCATCAACGATTGATTCTTTAGAAAAAATTCAAATTCGTGGTATTCGTGGTAGCTTAGTCAAGTCAATTGAAACCAAACGTTATAACAATGCAATTGTCGATGCGATAACCGCTGAAGATATTGGAAAGTTTCCCGATAAAAATGTTGCCGAGTCATTACAACGCATTACCGGCGTGTCGTTAACTCGTGTACAAGGCGAAGGTGAACGTATTGGTGTTAGAGGTACAGCGCCAAGTCAAAACCGTACTTATATTAACGGACAAAATATTGCCTCTGCCGACTGGTGGATTTCTTCACAGCCTAACCGTGGCTTTAATTACACTTTATTACCCGCAGAAATTGTCAGTTCGCTAGAAATATATAAATCTCCAGAAGCCGATCATGACGAGGGCTCACTTGGTGGCTCAATTAATATTAAAACGCATGCTCCACTTGAAACTCTAGACAATATGTTTGTTGGCACAGTGCAATTACAATACAGTGATATTTCACAAAAAACCGATCCGCAACTGTCATTATTCTACAACTACATTAACGACGCTAAAGACTTTGGCGTAATGGTGTCATTAACTCAGCACGAGCGCAGTTTGCGCCGCGACGGTTTAGAGTCTTGGGGCTGGGCTGAACGTAATTATAATAAAACCGACCAAGGCGGCTTACGATTAACACAAAATGAAGAAGCCGATTTAACTAATGTTTGGTCGCCCGGTGGCGGTGGCTCAGCAGTATTTGAGCAAGATCGTGAGTTATCAAGCGCCATGGTTGCTATACAATATCAACCTAACAATGACTGGAATATTGAACTAAACACCCTTTACTCGGTATTAAATGCTGATAATACTAATCAAAATTTTCTTTGGCAGCCCAGCACTGTTTATGACCGTGGCGGTGAAATAAGTGCTTATCAACTTATCGATAACACCTTAACACAAGCTAATTACACGAAAGTACCAAGTACGAACAGTAAAGGTGTGCCTTTTAGTACAGCGATGGAAGCGATTTGGCGAGAGTCGAGCATAGAAACCAGCTTAGTGCACTTACTTGCTGAGCACACGGTGGATTACTGGAAAATGCAATACCAAATAGGTTTCACTAAAGCGAGCGGAGGAACCAGTAAAGACTTTACTTCACAATGGTCTGCAAACACTGATTTTTCGGTTAATTTACGCACTCCTAAAGATATTGTCGCTCAATATCAAGTTGATCCATTATCTGCAAAAGACTGGCAAATATCTGAGGTTAGAGAAGATGCTCAACACTCTGATGATAGTGAGTTTTTTTTACAAGGAGATTTTGAATATCAATTAGATCGCCCTTTTATTCAATCAGTAAAGTTTGGTGCTAAATTTAAACAGCACCAACGAGACTTTATTCGTTTGCGCTCTAAAAACAGTGACTATACGGGGATGGCCAGAGAATTAGATTGGACTTTAGCTGATTTTCCAGCCGCATTTCCATCGCATTATTTATCAGGCGTTGGCTCCAATAATACTTTGAAGAATTATGCTTTCGCTGATATTAACTCGCTTAATAACGCATACCAAACCCTTGATTTTGTACAAGGAGAAGAAAAGCCGAGTACTTTTGATATTACCGAAACCAGCTTAGCCGCCTACGGTAAAATGAACTTTTCAGGGGATTTTTATCGCGGCAATCTAGGTGTTAGGCTGGTTCACACCCAACAAGATGCTGACGCCTATGAAAAGGTGTCTGAAGTTGAGAGCATTTATAGAGAGTACCTTTGGACTCAAACCAGTAAAAGCTATACCGATTTTCTTCCTAGCATTAATATTGCCATCGACTTAAGTGATAATGTTTTATTAAGGCTTGCAGCGTCAAAGGTAATGTCTCGCCCTGAATATAATCATTTAATGCCTTCAACTAACTATAACGTAACGCAAGCACAAGGTGCTGGTGGAAATCCTGACTTAGATCCCTTTAGATCGACTAACTTTGATTTAGGTATAGAGTGGTATTTTGACCATACCTCTTTGCTGTCAGCTGCAGCTTTTCATAAAGATATTCAATCATTTATTGATATTAAACGTTCTCAAGAAGAATATGAAAATATTAATATGATTATCAACCGCCCTGTTAACGGCAGCGGTGGTAGCATTTATGGGCTTGAACTAAACTTTCAAAAAGAACTTTTTTATGGTGTTGGTATTATTGCCAATTATACCTTTGTTGATGGTGAGCGTAAGGAGCTAATAACAGGCAAAAACATTCCTATTCCAGGTAATTCAAAGCATAGTAGTAATTTTACCACCTATTTCGAAAATGACTGGCTGAGTACTCGCCTAGCTTATAACTTTAGAACTGAATTTGCGACTGGCGTAGGCGAAGAAATCACTGATGATTATGGCCAGTGGGACATTAACGTGTCTTTCATGATAACGGAGTCATTATCACTTGTTTTTGAGGGAATTAATTTAACCGACGAAGTTAATTACACCTATGAAAGAAATGAATTTGCTCCTATCGGTATTTATAAAAATGGCCGTCGCTATTATGCTGGCATCAGAGTGAGCTTATAACTATAAATTATTAGCAGAAAGTTAGCATAGACATATACGGTAAAGCCTTTTTTTCATGGTAAGAAAGTATTCATGCTAACCTTCGTATAAATTTGCGATGTAAATGGCGAAGATCATGAGCACTTTTGTCGTTAGCTTTATCAAACTGCCTATTGAGCAGCTGCATTATATTGCCTACAATAGCGCAATTTTATTTTACTATAGGTCAACAACATGAATGACACTAAATCATTACCCGATTTACCCGATCGCCTTTCAGGAAACCCCCGCAGCCCGCATTATATTGAAGAAGTTTTCGAAAACGAAATTGGTATTATTCTTAACGGTAAAGAACGCTTTGACGTAGAAGAATACTGCATTAGTGAAGGCTGGGTAAAAGTACCAGCTCATAAAGCACTAGACCGTCGTGGACAACCATTGTTAATGACGATAAAAGGCAAAGTAGAAGCGTTTTATCGTTAAACACAGTTACGAGCTAAAGCGCAAGTTAACAACTAAAAACAGGAACTCAGCGACATTTTAAACGCTATGTTCCTGTTTTTTTATGTATTGGTATCACATATTGAGATCATTTGTTGGTATTGCTTACTGCTAACGCTTCAAGAAATAACGCTTTATTTTTATATTCACGTAACATCGCTTTATTTTCATGTTCATGCAAAGCTGCTAGTTCGTCCGCTGCTAATATCGTTAGAGCAGGCGCGTAGCTAAATTGAATGGTAGGAAAGACATAGCTAAAAATAAATTTAGCACGAGTCATATGAAAATCAGAAGTAACTAAAACAGCATCAGTTATTTGTGCTGCTTCAATAACTATTTTTGCAAGTGTTGCATCTTCTAAGGTAAAACGACTTAGCACCAAAGGTAAAAACTGTGTTTTAGGAACACCTTTGTTAATTAAGTACTCTCGCGTATAAAAGCTATGAGGTTGATTAGTAACATTAAAGCTGGCACCAAAACCACCTGTGCATAGTACTTTCGTATCAGGGTTTTTAGTGTATTCCTGCCAAGCTTGCTCACAGCGAGCAATACCTAATGCCGATAAATTACCTTGCTCATCATTAGGCGAACCTAATACAATAATTACACTGTTCATACATACTCCCTAAGCGTTATCAGCATTTAGTCTACTCTTGGTTTACTAGTTATCACAACAAAAAGCTCACCGAAGTGAGCTTTATAATTTAGATAAATATCATTCTGTAATGATTAAAATTGCGCAGTGAAGTTTACACCATAAGTATCATAATCATTTGTATCATTACTCGAAGCGTAATAAGCACCTAACGCATAGTTTTTATTGAAGTAATGATTTGCACCTACGCTATAACTTTCATCATTTCCATAGCTTGCTGATACCGAGGTTTTAGTATTGAAGTAATAGTTTACATTAGCATTCCAAGAATCGTCTTCGTAATCACCACTGTTATCATAAATATAATCAGCGCCCATTACTAAATAACTCTCGTTAGCTAAACCCATAAAGTATTTAGCTGATAAATTATGAAAGTCTAAGTCTTCATCGGTTGAATAAGTAAAACCAACATAGTCAACGTCGCCTAATTGCCAATTGTAACTCGCACTCATGGTGACATAAGCGCTTTCCCCTTCGTATTTGTTCACGTTAACTTTAACTAATAAATCATCAGAAAATAAGTAACCTGCTGTCAAAAAGTAAGCATCTGAATTTCTACTATAACTAGTATTATAAGTATCATTTGAGCGTACTTTAACTTCGCTATCAGCATAAGAATAACCACCACCTATAAGAAAGTCGCCAGTAAACCACTCGCCGCTGGCACTAAGATTATGGGTGTTACTACTGCCAAAGTAAGATGATTGTCCGTTCCCGTAATCTAAACCAATATCGCTGTCATTATATTGATAACCAACTGAAATATTACTAATTTTCTCAATAAATTTAAATTGATTTAGTGGCCCCAGAACTGCTCGACCATCAAAGTAATAACGACTATTAAGGTTAAACATTGAAGTGTCTGTATCGCCCTCATCAGTTAAGCTATAACCAGCTCCTGAAAATGACTGATAATCTTGCGCTGAAGCTTGTAATGAATGGCCTAAAAGTAAGCTTGGGATAAGTACTGCTAAGGCTGATAATTTCATAAATACGTCCTTGTAAACGTTAATTGATTAATAATATAAAAATCGCTTTCCTCTGACAAATAAAGCCTAAAAAGGTAAAGCGAACAATGCCGTGCATCATACCTAAATAAAAATTTAACACATTAAAAAATCGGGAAAAAATCACATTTTATTACAAATTAACCACACTTCGTATCCCCATAAAATACAAATAAAAAAACCCGCCGAAGCGGATTTTCATTAACTAACATCATCACCTTATAAACCGGTGAATATCATCACCGTTAATTATTTTTTAGTCTTTATTTTTACAGGAAAGCCTCTGTCACGCATCAGCGCTTCAACTTGCGCATCACGACCTCTAAAGGCGCGATAAGCTTCAGATGGGTCGACCGCATTACGTACGCTAAATAAGTGCTCAACTAATTTAGCTGCCACTTCTTTATCGTAAAAACCGCCTGGCGCTTGTGCAAAAGCTTCTGCTGCATCAGAGGTTAGTACTTCTGCCCACATGTAACCGTAATAGCTTGAGGCATAACCTTCACTGCTAAAGATATGACCAAATTGTGGACTACGATGACGCATAACCACTTGTTCTGGCATATTTAAGGCTGCTAACGTATCGCGCTCAAACTTATCAGGGTCGATACCTTTAGGGTCAACCGTATGAAACTTCATATCAACTAATGCTGAGGCTAAATACTCTGTAGTTTTAAAGCCTTGATTAAAGGTGGCCGCTTGCTTAATTTTAGCAATTAATGCTTTTGGCATTGGCTTACCTGTTTTGTAGTGCACAAGGTAGTTATTAATCACTTCATCCGTTGATAACCAACGCTCTAACAGTTGAGACTGAAACTCAGTATAATCACGTACGCCACCGTTAAGTGTTGGGTATTCTACTTTTGACGCTAAGAAATGCAGTGCATGACCAAACTCATGGAAGTACGTCTCAGCATCTGACCAAGAAATAAGTGTTGGTTGCCCTGCCGCCCCTTTACTGAAGTTTGAGTTGTTTGACGAAAGTACATTCTTTTTGCCGTCAAAGGTTGTATGGCTTCTATAGGTAGTTGCCCACGCACCTGAACGCTTGCCTTTACGTGCAAACGGGTCTAAATACCATAAACCAATATGTTCGCCTGAGGTTTTATCTTTTACTTCCCAAACGCGTACATCTTCATGAAAAACAGGTACTGAGCCGTCAGTAATTTCCGTGAAATTAAAGTTAAATAAACGACCGGCAACATAGAACATTGCTTCACGTAGCTTATTTAGCTGTAAGTATTGTTTTACTTCATCAGAGTCTAAATCGTATTTATCTTGACGTACTTTTTCAGCATAAAAACGGTAATCCCACGCTTCAATTTTTTCAATGCCGTCTTGTCGCTTACCAATTGCTAACATATCAGCAACTTCTTCATCCACACGAGCAATAGCCGCAGGCCATACTGACTCCATTAACGCGATCGCATTTTCAGGCGATTTAGCCATGCGATCTTCTAAGCGCCAAGAGGCATAGTTTTTATAACCTAATAAGCCAACACGTTCATGACGAAGTTTTAAAATTTCTGCAATAATCGCGTTATTATCAAACTCATCACCGTTATCACCACGGCTGTAGTATGTTTGCCATACTTTTTTTCTTAATTCGCGTTCAGTTGAATAAGTTAAAAATGGGTCCATTGATGAACGTGTATTAGTAATGGCATATTGACCATCATGATCACGCTCAGTAGCCGCAGCAGCTGCAACGGTAATAATTGACTCAGGTAAACCACCTAACTGATCTTTTGTTAAATATAAAACATAGTTTTCTTCATCAGCTAACACGTTATTACCAAATTGCGTATGCAGCTGCGCTAAACGTAAGTTAATTTCTGCATAACGTTTTTGATCTTCAGTATTTAGCGTAGCGCCATTACGAGCGAAGCTATTATACTTTAACTGTACTAAGCGCTGTTTTTCAGGGCTTAACGATTTTACTTCATCGCTATTATAAACAGCTTTAACACGTGCAAATAACTTGGCATTTTGACGAATAGTTGAAGAAAAAGCAGAAAGCTTAGGTGCTAACTCGCTTTGTAATTGACGAAATTCACTGCTTGATTTATTTGAACGCCAAATACCGTAATAAGTAAATAGTCGGTCTAAATCAGCTCCTGTTTTTTCCATCGCCACAATGGTATTTTCAAACGTAGGCGTTGCAGGGTTATTGGCAATCACGTCGATTTCAGCTAATTCACTTGCCATTGCTTGTTCCATTGCAGGAACAAGGCCGGCTAAGGTTACTTTATCAAAGGCAGGAACACCTTGAAACGGGCCTTGCCACGGCGCTAATAACTGCTCTTTAGATTGTTCGACAACTGTCGCATTAACAACAGCAGTTGCAGCTTCAGTAACATTTGACTGAGTATTATCGGCGGCTGTACAACCCATCAAAATACTTGATGTTAACAACGCTTTAAAAAATATTTTTTTCATGTGTACTCTCTACGATTGAGAACCAAATAACATAATCTGGGTTCAGGTAAGTTAATTATTCATGTCTGAGTTGATGTTGAAGCTATATAAATAGTCACAACGCATAATCAGTAGTACTCGAATAAGTTACTTTTATTCTATCAATATTTAGTCACGATAACCGTCTTGCTATTACCGTTTGTCGTTTGTAGCCTACCACTGAGCTTAAAAGCGATATTTTCATAAACTGAAGGGAGTATTTTATAAACAGAAAAAACCGACTGTAAAAGAATTACAGTCGGTAAAGGGGAGTATAAGTTGGGAGCCTCCCCATAAACACATAATGCGAAAACGTTTGTGCTAGGGTCGATTATTTTTTGTCCGTCCAGAATAAAAAATAAAAGTCGTTGTACTATAGTTAACTAAGCCCCTTTAACTAGCTCAACAAACTCAGCAAGCTCTTGTTTACTAACAAGTAAGTCGGCATTGCTATCAATTTTTTCAAATGAGCTTACTAATACTTCGTTTTTGCTTGAAGTGATTTCTGCTTTACTTAGTGAGCCATCTTTATCAAGATCTAAGTTATTAAATACCACTTCATTGATACTTGCTTTTACTGGTTGAACTGGCTCTGAACTAGCAATTTGAGGAGTATCACTTCCTAGCGGTGCTGTCATTTCATTAGCACTCACAAAAAATGATGCTGCTAACATAGTTACAACCACTACGGAAATTTGGCTTAAGCTAATATTTTTCATTGTTCTTCCTTATTATTTATTCACTGTAAAAGTTATGACACCACAATATGTAATTAGCTATGTCTGATTAAATCTAATTTCATATTGATTATTTAAACTGCTAGGTATAAACAGTTAATTAAAATATATAACGGTAACAACACTAAACGCGGGAAAGTCGTTTATTAATCACCGTTATTCAAACAGGATATAGCACAGTGTGTACCAACTTTTTAATCGATTGATTTGAAAGGAATTTAATTAAACAGCAAGCTTTTCAAACCCCACAACTGTAGTTAATTAGAGACAGGTAATAAAAATTATAAATTTTTTGCCGAGCCACAACATATAACAAAACAAAAATAACATTAAATTACAATAACTTAAACAACAAAAAAACACCCTAACACCCATGTCGCCAAAAGGTGACACCATTGTTTTTCGCGCGCTTTTAGCATAAAAAGGCACTCTATTAAATTTCTCCGCTAGTAATCAAGAAAGGAAACATGACGTGCCAAGTAAGTTAACCGCTAAGCAACTTTGCCAGTCACTATTGAAAAAAGTATCTATCAGTAAATTAACCTTGCTAGGTTTTTTATTAGTTGCGCTGCCATTAACCGCAGCATTACTTTTTAGCGTCAGTAAATTAAGTGACCTCGCTAAGCAAAGCACTGTTTCGGTTTACCATGTTGCTCAGTTAACCCAATTAAATAATCAACTCAGCGATAGACTGGTCTCTATAGAGCGTTTTGCTAGTCAGTATGTTGTATTGAAAGATACTGCTTTACTCACAACATTCACCGAACAACAACGAAGCTTTCTTAATATTATTGAGCATTTTTTACTACAACAGCAGGATTTAACATTAGTTGCGTTACTCAAAGAGCTCAGTGTTGAGAGCCAGCTAATAAAAGATGAAATACAAAAAGATAGTGATGAAAACTCAGGTAATTTAACCTTAGATATAGTACAGCGAAAGTTTAAAATACTGGTTAACTTAAAAAATAAAATTAAAGATCGAAGCAATACCATTATCAACGAACAAGCCACCAACATTGACTTTACCGCTAAGCAAGTTAACCAAAATATTTTAAATAGTCTCTATACCATTCCAATAACATTATTAATTGCCTTAATATTTTTATTATTGATAACCAGACCATTAAAGGCACTGATCCGAAAAATTAACACTTTAGAGCAAGGCAACTTTAGTGAGAAAATTGATGTCCAAGGAACGAGTGAAGTAGAAGAAATAGCTCAAGCCCTTGAGATGATGCGTAAAAGGTTGCATGCGTTAGAGCTTCAAAAATCAAGTTTTATTCGTCATATTTCTCACGAGCTAAAAACGCCGCTAGCAGCGATTAGAGAAGGCACTGAGTTAATTTATGATAATAGCGTTGGCCCTTTAAATGACGACCAGCAAGAGATTTGCGACATTATTCGCGGTAGCGTTACTCGCTTACAGCGTTTAATTGAAGACTTACTCGATTTTAATATTGTTCTTGATTCAACAAGCTTACAAGATGCTGAAAAAATTCACTTACCTACGCTAATTGACAGCGCCTTAGCATTACGAAAATTAGATATAAAACGTAAAAATTTAGTTATAGATAGCAGCGGTAGTGACTGTGATTTTTACAGTAATACAAAACAAATAAGCGTGATTTTAGATAACGTATTATCTAACGCGATAAAATTTTCACCACTGGGCGGCATTATCACCATTAAATATCACAGTACTCATAATAATAAAAACAACTTAATTATTGAAATCACCGACCAAGGCCCTGGGATGAGCAATAATTTAAAAGACAAGGTGTTTGACGCCTTTTACCAAGGTCCTCCACCGCAAGATAACCAAATAAAGGGTAGTGGTTTAGGGTTAACTATAGTGAAAGAGTTATTAATGCGTCTTAATGGCTTTATCGATTTAAGTGACAACCACACATCGAACCACGACAAATCATCATTAAAACAACATGGTAAAGGCAGCTGCGTTACGATAACACTACCACAAGAAAATAAAGCTAAATCAACAGCTCCTTAAAACAAGCCAAAATAATTAGCACAACAGGTTACAGGTAAATAGATATGTTCAGCACTAAACACGACAACAGCAATACATCACAAGCATTTAATTCAGTGTTATTGCCCACTGTCATCGCACTTATACTCATAACAATGCTAAGCGCTTGTCAGTTAACGCCCAAAGCGGAGCCAAAGGTAGCCAAAAATACCCATAAAACGTTGCATTATAGTCATTACTATTTATGGTTAAAAACGTTATCACCACAAGAGTTAGTTGCTGAAATAGACAGTCGAAAAAAAGCACTTTCCCTACAATCAGATACCATTACTGAGCAAGGAACAAATCACAAATTTACTCAGCACCACGCTAAAATGATGCTTATTTACAGCTTACCTAGCTCACCTATTTATCAACCTTATGCAGCAAAAACACTACTTAACAATGCCAACTTTTCTGACGATGATTACTCTTCTCCAAGCGATAATAGTGACTCTCTGCATAACTTAGCTTTTATGTTGTTACTGAAAGACCAATTAAATGCACAATTAAAATTACTGACCGCGCAAGCGGCATTAAAAACAAAAGCCAAACAAGAATATGCTCGAAAAGATGCAGCAATAGAACAACTTGAAAAGCAGTTACATCAATTGAAAAAAATAGAAGAAAACTTAACAAAGCATCAATAAATACGTTCGTAAAAGCACCACTAAAGAAATTATTAAAGTGGTGACATTTATTTAAAGTACACCGTGTAGATTATATACTTACAGCTTAAATGAGAGAGTAACCATGAGCCAACAAGACTTACCTAATGCAGCAACAAAAGTATTAATTGTTGATGACGATCCAAGCTTACTAAGGTTGCTCAGTATTCGCTTAAAAGCCGCGGGCTATGATGTAGAGTCGGCTGCTAATGCCAAAGTTGCTTTAGGTACCTTACAAAGCTTTTTACCTGAAGTGGTTATCAGTGATTTACGCATGGAAGGTATGGACGGAATGGCGCTCTTTCAGCAAATTAGGCAACAACACCCTAATATGCCGGTTATTATTATGACCGCGCACGGCACCATTCCCGATGCAATTAGCGCCACTAAGCAAGGTGTATTTAGTTTTTTGACTAAACCGTTTGAAAGTCAGCAGTTATTAGACACAGTACAACAAGCTATTTTATTGCAACCATCAACTAACGAAGATAATGCTGATAAAGATCATTGGCGCGCTAACATCATCAGTCGCAGCACTGTTATGGCCTCGTTATTACAACAAGCTAAACAAGTAGCAAGTAGTGATTTTAGTTTATTAATCCACAGTCAAAGTGGTACCGGTAAAGAGCTGCTAGCAAAAGCAATACACTTAGCCAGTAGTCGTAAAGACAAACCTTTTACCGCAATAAACTGTGCTGCAATTCCTGAGCAACTATTAGAGTCTGAGCTTTTTGGTCACACCCGAGGCGCTTTTACGGGTGCCGCTAAAGATCATGTCGGTTTATTCCAAGCAACCGATGGCGGTACGCTGTTTTTAGATGAAATCGGCGATATGCCGTTAAATTTTCAAGTAAAACTATTACGGGTTTTACAAGAAAAAGAGATACGCCCCGTTGGTAGCACGCAATCAATTAAGGTTGATGTTAGAATTATTTCTGCCACCCATAAAAACTTACAACAAGCCATTATCAACAATAGCTTTCGCGAAGATTTATATTACCGACTCAATGTTGTTGAATTAGAGCTACCACCACTGGCTGAGCGCCGAGAAGATATTCCATTATTGGTGCAATATTTCCTCAATCAAGCGGTACAACGTTCAAACTCACCGATAAAAAGCTTAAATGTGGAAGCAATGGAGTTATTAATTGCTGCGCCATGGCCAGGTAACATCAGACAATTACAAAATGTGGTAGAGCAAAGTATTGCCCTGTGTAGTGAAAATGTTATTAGTGAGGTAGTAATAAAAAATGCTCTGCGTGATAAAACAACGCAATTACCGTCATTTCAACAAGCGCGAGAGCATTTTGAACGTGATTATTTGGCGCGACTTTTAAAAATTACCGCCGGTAATGTTTCGCAAGCCGCCCGTATTGCGCAGCGTAACCGCACAGAGTTTTACAAGTTACTTAATCGCCATCACTTAATACCTGAATCATATCGAGAAGAGTGAACAGCGCATAAAGTACCAAAAAGTGCGTAGTTAACTTAGGTTAAACGCGCTTGTAACCATGCCGAAATATCGGCCAACTGCTCAGGTATAACGCTATGTGGCATGCGATACGTTTGCCAGCTAACATTATAGCCATCGGCTTTTAATAATTGATGCGCCATATGCCCAGCGCTCATTGGCACAACATCATCTTGTTCGCCATGCTGCTGTAATATAACCGTATTTTTGTTAGCTTCATGGCAGTTTTCAGGAAGTTTATCTGCGGTAGGTAAATAACAAGACAGCGCTAAAATACCCGCGAGTTTTTCAGGGTAACGTAAGCCAGTAAACAAACTTAAAACCCCGCCTTGACTAAAACCAGCGAGTACAATATTACTGGCTGCAATACCTGAATCAATTTGTTCTTGAATTAACGCCTGCACTAGTTTTTCAGACTCAAGCACGCCAGCCATATCTGCACGATTATGTAAATCCATACTCTTAATATCGTACCAAGAACGCATCACATAGCCTTGGTTAATGGTTACCGCTTGCTCAGGCGCATGAGGAAAAATAAAACGAATACTGTGATTTGGTGGCAAACCTAAAACAGGGACCACAGGAGCAAAACCATCACCCGAGTCACCCAAACCATGTAACCAAATAACACAAGCTGTCGCAGGGCTTTTCGGCTCTATGGTTACGCGCTCTAAAGGAGAAATTGACATAATAAACCTTATTTTTTTAAATTTGCCACATCTTATCAGGCAATATTCGTTAACCCAATCACTTCATTCGCTCAACGGAGCTTTTAGCCATATTTTTTCAGTAAGGGTATTTTAGAAAAATATACTCCTTCGATTAAAGTAGCCTCACCATAATAAACAGAGTATGCATGGCATAAATTACGAGCTCTTTGTACGCATTCCTGACATTAACTGTGGATTGATCTTTAGGTCAACTATTAGCCAGTTGCGGACATTGTTTCCTGGATATGAAATGCTAACTATTATCACAAAACGGTCCTAATTTTCATGTCAATTATCACCAATATTATGTCTACTACCTTCAAGAGTAGCTGACATTAGCAATATTTTTCTATCTCGCATTTCGCCCCCAAACCGCCATAGAGGCTTTTAGAATAAGAGTTTTTAGAACATATACTTTGTGACACAAATTCCCCCTGAGCGAGGTAGAATTCATACTCACTTTTATTTAGAAGAAGTAATTGAACTAATGTTCATCTAAGAACATATTACAGTTACTTACCCTACAATCAGTGAGGTAATGACTTGAGGATTATTGTGTAAAGTCCTATGAACTGGGCAGCGACCAGCAACTTCCATTAGTCGTGCTTTTTCTGAGTCGTTCATTACTCCAAATAGCTGAACCTTACGGAGTAATGATTCCATTTACAAACCTTGCTGCTCAGCACTGCTGGCATCTTCCAAATAATTACGTTGGTGTGATAAAGAGACTTCCACACGCTCAAGTGGAATGTTTTTATGATCAGCGTACATTCGAATTGTCATCGCGGTGCAAGTGCCTAGAGCAGCTAGTAAATGCTCGTAGGGATCGGGGCCTGAGTTTTTTCCGCCTACTTGTACGGGCTCATCGGCATAACAATGATGATGAGCACTAAAAATTTCCTGCTGAAATTTATGATCAAGCTCAGCCACCACTACATGCCCTTTAGCTAGGTTAATCGTCGATGTTTTAGCCGTTGGAATATAGTGACTATCGCTTTCACCTTGAGAAGTTGTGCTGCCATCGCTAGTACCGCAGCCCCGCCAAGGCTATGGCCAATGAGTAATTGCGACGCTTCATAATGTGCTGCCAGTAAATCTTCGGTATTGGATAAAAAATTAGTGTTGGCAAAATCGCCATCACTATTGCCTAGACCGGTAAAATCAAATCGAAAAACGGCAAAACCATGCTGCACCAGAAATCGGCTAATGCGCGAGGCTGCTGCAACATCTTTACCACAGGTAAAGCAATGAGCAAATAACACATAAGCTTGCACTTTACTGTCAGGCGTTTCAAGTAATCCTGCTAGTATTTGTCCTTGACTAGAAAACTCTACTTTGCTCTCATTGCTTTAATCTCCTATTTCTATTAAACCTTTTAATTTCAAATACTAATCAAGCAACAATGGCTCGATAACGGCCTGCCAATCAGCAAAGGTTGACTTGTGATCAACCGGTACTTTATTAGCATTATTGATAAATAGAGTTGGTGTAGCCCAACCCCCCTTGGTGGCGGCATAACGAATGGGTGTTCGCGCTTGTTCATAAATATCACTGTCGGCCATTCTCTTTAGAAATGTTTCACGCTCTTGGCCTGAATGCTGCTGAGCAAAACTCGCAACAAGCTGTAATAGATCGGCATGTGTTTTATCGAGAAAACGACCATTGTAAAATTGTGATTGCCGCTCAAAAATAAATATCGTGAAATCATAAAATTTATCGGCATCTCCCTCTGCAAAGGCGAAGAGAGCTAAACTCATATCCCAAACTTGTCTATGATTACTCAACGTTATTAAGTGCCCCTTAAACTGACAGATTTATTTTTATAGTAGTTTGCAACCTCAAGCAAGGTTGGCCAAATTTTTCGTGAATGCGGACATTGAATATCAATGAAGGCATCAATGGTTATTTGAACTGCTGCGTCACCAAGTAAAAAGCCGCTTGGGCGATGTGGAATTGGTATCGTCATCTTATATTTCCTCTACTTTACCTTCGCATTGAATAACTTTTCTTCTGCTAAGCGATCCAAGGCAAAGCGTCCGCCACTAAAAATAACCACTTGTAATAAAAGTGTTCCCCAAAGAACATGCTCTGCAAAGGCTGCCGCGGCAATATCTTCTAAACTAATCACCGCCACGATATTGACAAAAAATAACCCTAAGGCAGAAAATCGACTAGCTATGCCCGCCATTAATAACAAGGGCAATATGATTTCTGCGGCGGTGCCTAAATAAGCGGCTAATTCAAAAGGTAATATTGGTACTTGATATTCATATTCAAAAAGCATCAAGGTGCTGTCCCAGTCTCTAAGCTTAGTTAGCCCAGAAGCGAAAAATGCCCAGCCAACATAGAAGCGAGCAGCTAATAAAGCTACCGGCTCTAATAGGCTAATTTTGCTGGAAATTGCAATATAAAGCTGACTAATAGGTATCAGGCGTTGTTTTAAAGTATTCATAATTAATTCTCTTTAAAGGTGTAAATTAAATTTCGTTCGATGGCTTTCATTAGCCAGTTTTCAAATGAAAAATGCTTGCTCTCACTTACCAGATTGAGCGCATTAGCCAGTGACTGACCTGAGATTAAACAGCGCATAAACACATCTTCACCAGCCATTAGTAGTGTTGTTACTTTTGGCTGAAATTCAGGCCGATAAATCATCACGGTTTGCTCTTTCGGCGCTATAGCCAGAGCTTTTTGTGCATTATTCATTGAGATTGTTCGTTGCTGCTCATCAACATCATGATGTGCTTGAAAAATGTCGGTAAGCGGATACTTAGTTTCAAGCAATTTCACGTTATGATTGAACTTGACAAAGATGTGCTCAGGCTCGCAATTTCCCAGTAATTGCAATGACGATTGCTGAAAAATTTGATCGATACCATGCAGTGCACAATGAACATGCCAATCTAACGCAGCACAATCTGCAAGATAGGGATATTCATAACCAACATCTGTGGTTTCGATAAAGCTTGCCAATGCTGCTCCCCATTGAGCCCAATCACCCTGTGTTGGAGGTGATGATTTCAAAAACTGTTGAGTAATATGCTCACTGGCATCACTATCAAGTAATTCAAAAACAGTGGGAAAACTGATGCTTAAAGCTCGCTGTGCATTAGCCAACAAGTTGCGTCGATAGATGTAAATGCCCTCAACATCAAAGCCACTTTCAGCAATAGTCTTGGGATCATCACTCCAAATAGCCTCTAACAAACACTGTTGCTCGTTTATCACTGACTCACTCTCACATTGAGTATTCATGCTGATTCCTTATGTAAAACAGCCTGCGCAATATCACGTGCTTTACGCGCTTCATCAACCAATACAGACCATTGAGGTAAATCGTTATCCCATTCAATCAAGGTAGGTACAGCGCCAAATCGCTCTATAGCTAATTGATATCCTTGCCAAACTTCATCAGAAACGGGTCGAGCATGATCATCAATCACTAACTGCCCCAAGGTTGGCATTTGGCAACCAGCAAGATGAATTTGTGCAACCCTTTCCACGGGTAAGACATTGATATAATCGGCGACAGATTGTTGAATGTTTCCCTCTTCAAAGTTCAAGCTATTAACAGCAATATTGTTAATATCTAACAATATTTTTGCCCCCGTGCGCTGACAAATCTCAGTTAAAAATTCTGCTTCAGATAAATAACTGCCATCAAATTTCACATAGGCAGAAACATTTTCAATGATCAGCTCTCTGCCTAAAAACGATTGCACCTTATCGACTTGTTCACACATACGCGCTAAATTTAAGTGGGTATGGGCAATAGGTAATAAATCTCCACTATGCATGGTTTGTCCATGTTGCTTACCCCAGGTAAAGCAGGCATGTTCAGACATCAAAAATGGGTCAATTGTTTGCGTTAAGCTTTTTAAGCGCTCTAAATATGCCATTGGAATGTCATGCATAGAGCCAAGCCCCATTGAAGTTGAGTGCAAACTGACAAGATATTTTTCTCTTACTTGGCTAAGCACAGATAATGCCGCGCCCCCTTGACCGAAAAAATTTTCAGAATGCACTTCAACAAAGTCAACTTGCTTAGGCGTGGTTAATATGTCAGTAAAATGCGGATGTCTTAAGCCAACGCCCACTAATAGCTTTTTGTTATTTACCAACATATTCATTCTCCTACGCTTTTTTTGTTGCTTTATATAATTTCTTGGCTTCTTTTTTAGACAACCCACCAAGGGTCGAACAGGTACCTTTTTTTACTAGTTTCCATTCACCTTTGTCGTTGTCGACTTTTGATTGCCCTGCACATGAGTGTGTTCCTGCTAAGTTTGCACAATCATTTTGGGCCGCTTTTGCTACGCCGTAACATTTTTCTTTCTTGCCACCGGCTTCTGCCGGTGCAACTACGCCGGTAGAAATCACGGCCGCTAATGCCGCGCTAACTAATAATTTATTATTCATAATAAATCCTCTCGTTGGGTAAAGTGAGCAACTAGGTATGTTGCTCTAACCATTGCATTAATTGTTGTGGCGGTAATCTGCCAACACGTTGATCAATGATTTCATTATGTTTAACTAACATCATTGTTGGCACACTACGTATGCCATAATCAGCAGCTACTGTTGAAGCACTATCAATATCGATTTTGATGGTATTAAATCGGTCACTCATCATGCTGGCTATATCCTCAACTATTGGCGACATTGATTTACAAGGCCCACACCACGAGGCACTAAAGTAAAGTAATGAATATTCATGTTGTGATAACAGATCTTCAATAGCATTGGCAGATGTTAGTTGTTTCATAATTAAAATCTCACTTAAATGGTTAACTATTATTCGTACACTTTTTCGATTTGCGCTTCAGTTAAGCCCTTAATATCAACCCACTTAACTTGTGCAGTTTCTATATAACTAGGAATGTCAGTTGCCCATTTCTTTTGCACGTCTTTGTTTAGGTTCAGATATAATTTGTCGCCACGGATATGCCATGCTGTTGGGTCAGTATCAAATTTTCTATTCATAGTAACACCGAAGGCACAGTAACCACCGTATTGAGGTGCATATTTACTTGGTTCAGATTGAAATAAGTCACGGTTTGCAGCACTTGAAAATTGGTAAATGGCGCCATTGTATGCCGCAGTATATTTATCAGAACCTTTAGTAGGTGCGCCTTTAGTGAAATAAGAAACTGTGTCGTAACCTTTTAGTGCCAAGTCATTAGCACTGGCATTAACTTCAATGTTGGCTGCGAAGCTTAAGCTGCTTACCAATAATGCCGAGGTAGCGAATGTTGTTTTAACAAATGATGAAAGTCTCATTTTTTTCTCCAGTATGTAATGTTCAAAGTTTAATAATTAATAAGGATGTCGTCCTTGGTTGATAATATAGGGCTTTCAATTAGCCAAAAGGAATGACATAGTCCTAACATTGAACCCGATCGTCCAAAGTAGACAAAATGAGAAGAACATGGATCAACTTTCAGTAATCTTGCAGCGCTTTTCGATGAATACCGAAGTTTTCTTCACTGGTAATTTATGTGGGATCAGTAATTTCAATAGAGAGCCCAACCAAGGACACTTGCATTTATTACGCAGTGGCGCGCTAACCATTATTGACGAGAAAGGAACGTCTCAATTAATTGATGAGCCGACAGTACTGTTTTTTCCAACGCCTCATGCGCACCGGATTATTGGCAGTGAAGAAAATCCGCCTGAATTGGTATGTGCCAACATTCTTTATGACGAAAGCAGCTCTAACCCTATTGCCAATGCACTGCCGTCACTACTGTGTTTTAAACTCAGTGATTGTCAAAAGCTTAAGCAAACCGCGCTATGTTTATTTGAAGAGGCATTTCAAGAGCAATGCGGACGAATTCCAATGATTAATTTACTTACCGATATGTTTCTTATTCATGTGCTTCGTCATGTGCTCAATAACAATATCATGCATTATGGACTGCTCGCTGGCTTAGCTCACCCTCAACTGTCTAAAGTACTACTTGCTATTCATGAAGCGCCTGAGCAGCAATGGGGATTAGAGACTATGACCGAACTTGCCTTAATGTCACGCTCTAAATTTGCCGAGCTTTTTAAACGTGTTGTTGGCCAAAGTCCTGGTGATTATTTGATTGATTGGCGTATTGCTGTCGCAAAAATCTTATTAAAACAAAACAAACCTGTTGCGCTAGTTGCCAATGCTGTTGGTTATGAAAATGGCTCAGCTTTAGCGCGAGTGTTTAGGAAGAAGCTAGGAATGGCTCCGAAAGAATGGTTAGATAAGATGATCTAATATATTTATAATTGAAATTATCGCGTAAAGTGCCCCATAGTGAAATAGAGCAAATAAATTTATGTCCGCGGTATGATCAGAAAGCAGACCCACTTTGAATCTTGTTTTTTATGTCTACAGAACAAATTAAGTATTAAAATAGAATTTTCATAAAGGTCCGCTTTCGTATCCAAGCAGCCTTTAAGTAGCTACTTTCTTGTTTTCAGCTTACAGTTAGAAAAAACAGCAGGTACAGCTGATTTACCACGGTTAACTTCGCTTAGCTAGAAGTAATTAGGTGGTATTTTAAAGTGCTATTTTTCAGTTATAGCTGGACACGACTCATCAAATCAATTGACCAATATTACTTTGAAAATAATCTAAAAAAGTACGTGTTTTAATCGGAATATTGCGACTTTGATAAAGTACGCTCAAGCGCTGCGCCACCACTGGATTATTTAAATGAAGTTTATGCAGCTTTTCACCCTGTACTTGGTGTAATAAATAATCAGGAAGTTTACTTAAACCTATACCTTGTTGGCTCGCCTGCAAGCGCATTTCAGGGCTAGCGAGTATTACCCGCCCTTTTACATTCACCGTTTGTACTTTCTGTTTATCTCGAAATAACCAAGGCTGGTTTGGCTCAGATAAAATACATTCACAGCCCGATAAGTGTTCCGGTTTAATTATTTTTTGTTTGAGTAAGTTAGCTAAGCAGCTATTTCCATCATTATTATCAAGCGCCGCGTAATAAATAGATTGAGAGAAACTCAGTAATTCTTTACCTATCCAGTTTGAGGGTGGCAAGTCTTGCTCGTGCAACACAAATGATAAGTCAAACTCAGGTGTAAATTCAGGAACAGCACCTGAGTAATGCTGACAGTTCAATTGAATTTTAGGATATAACAAACAAAAGTCTGAGATTAGCGTACCAATAACCTGATTAAAAAACTCTAATGGTAATAAAATATTTAACTTACCTTGCGGCTCATGTAGTAGCGAACTTAGCTCTTCTTGAGCTTGCGATAATGCATCAATATGAGTTTTACAGGAGCAAAAAAGTAAGCGACCACTTTCGGTTAGCTGTTTATTTCTGGTAGTACGAATTAATAACTCAACGCCCAATTGTTGCTCTAACTGCACCAAGCGCCGGCTAATTTTAGACTTAGCCATATTCAACTTTTTGGCCGCAATAGTAAAAGACCCCGCTTCTACAAGGGCGACAAATAATTGTAAATCATCTAGGTTACTATGCTTCATCACCTTTCCCGTACTTAATCTGAATCCGTATTATTGATAGTAATATTAATCACACTAATTGTTGCAAATATAGAACAATGAATTCTATTAAACCTATCTAATCAAAGTAATGCAAGTTGCGTAAACTACTTTCATCGAGCAAAAGCTAGATACAACAGCTCTAAACAGCATTCAATCAACATAAAAATAGCGAGAACAATATGACAACACTAAGCAAAGTTAATGAGATATCAGCAGAGCAATTTCAGCAAGAAGTAGAGCAACACCAAGGAAAGGTATTGGTCGATTTTTATGCCCCTTGGTGTGCACCTTGTAAAATGCTTGCGCCCGTGGTTGAGCAAATTGCTCAAGAGCATCAACAACTGAAAGTTATTAAAATTAATGCCGATAATAGCCAAGAGTTGATGACAAAATTTGGCATTAGGGGCATTCCAACGTTGCTATTAATGGAACAAGGGCAACTGCTTTCAACCAATGTTGGCGCGGCATCTGTTACACAAGTAAAAAAGTTTATCGGTTTGCATTAATAAACGGATATTAGGCTCCCCTTCATTAGCACTTTTATTGATCTGTACTAAGGATTATATTAATCGCTGTAATACAATAACGACAAAGTGCTAACGAAGGCATAACTATGATGCAAATAACTGACTTAAAAGAAGAACAAAAAACTCCCCCACTCTTACGCTTAGGTTTCAGACCTTTTTTTCTTAGTGGTGCTATTTTCGGTGTTTTTGCGATACTGCTTTGGGTATTAATGTACCGTGGTGTAATTAGTTTATCGCCCTTAGGTGGTGGGTACTGGTGGCATATACATGAAATGATTTTTGGTTTTGGCTGCGCTATTGTTGCAGGTTTTTTGCTCACAGCCGTGCAAAATTGGACAGGCATGCGTGGCGTACAAGGAACAACGCTATTATTACTTTTTTTATTATGGCTAGCTGGCCGTATCGCGTTATTAACACCTGAAATTTTTGGTAATATATTAGTAACGATCCTTGATTTAAGCTTTTTACCTGCTGTAGCTTATGTACTCGCCAAGCCTATTTTAGCGATAAAACAGTACCGAAATTTGTTTTTTGTTCCCCTATTAACCCTATTTACCTTAGCCAACTTAGAAATGCATCTTGCAGTCTATAACCATAGTTTTAGCATTATTTATTCAGCTTACGCGGGGCTAATGCTAATGACCTTTTTAATGTCTGTTATGGCGGGTCGGGTCGCCCCTATGTTTACCGCTAACGGCACTAAAACCACCAAAGTAACGCCAATCGCTTGGTTAGATATTGCCGCTAATGGCAGTTTAGCCGTTTTAATGATTAGCTTATTGCTTGAGCCTGTTGTTGGTTTCTCTGCAACATTTTTTGGTGCACTCTTAATTATTGCAGGTTGTTTTCAAACTTTACGTTGGCTGAGATGGCGTCCTTGGATAACATTACAAGTGCCACTGTTATGGTCTTTACATGCTTCAATGAAGTTTATTAGTGTTGGTTTAATCCTACTAGGCATTGCTTATTTAATACCAACGGTACCCACTAACCATATTTGGCACCTACTTACCGTGGGTGGCATGGGTGGCTTAATTTTAGCGATGATTTCACGAGTATCACTAGGTCATACTGGACGTAACTTAGTTCCCCCTAAAACGATGACTATTGCTTATATTGCTATATCTCTCGCCGCAGTAGTTCGAGCTTTTGGTCCGTGGTTTATGCCTGAAAAAACCATGATGTTTATCGATATTAGCGCAACCTTGTGGATGCTAGCGTTTATTATTTTTATCGCGTTCTATGGTCCAATGTTAATGACTGCCCGTAAAGATGGTAGACCTGGCTAGCTTTAATAGTGCTTTACGTGTAAACAATAAGCCGTCAAAAATATTTAACGAGTTTTACCTAAAAACTCGTTAAAATAGTCTAAAACCAGAATGATAAATTCAGCTATTTTTAGGCGCCTCTTTATGCATGCAGTATTTTTAGACACTCAAACGTTCAGCACTTCAACATCACTTTCAAGTATAAGTGAACAAGTAGAAACGCTTACTTGTTATGAGATAACAGCTCCTGATGAGGTGCTATCACGCGCGCGCAACGCCGATATTATTATTACCAATAAAGTCGTACTCAATGCTGAATTGCTTGCCTCCCTTGCTAACTTAAAACTCATTTGCATTACCGCAACGGGTTTTAATAATGTTGATATTATCGCAGCCAAAAAACATAACATTGCTGTTACCAATGTTAGCGGTTACGCTGGCAATTCTGTGGCGCAATATGTATTTGCTCAATTACTTGGGTATTACCAACAAACCACACACCATAATGCGAATACAGAACAAGGTTTATGGGCGAGTAGCAATACTTTCTGCTACCACGGCAACAGCATTACTGAACTAGCAGGTAAAACGATAGGCGTTATTGGTTATGGCAGTTTAGGGCAAGCTGTAGCAACTATTGCACGCGCCTTTTCAATGAAGGTTATTATTAGTGAGCGCCCTAATAGCAATATTATTAGAGAAGGTCGCTTGAGTTTTGACGAGGTCATTCAACAAGCCGACATACTCACCCTACATTGTCCGCAAACCGCAGACACTGAAAACCTAATTAATCGCAATGTACTGGAAAGAATGAAAAACAATGCGGTATTAATCAACACCGCGCGTGGTGCATTAGTCGATGAATTAGCACTGCTAGATGCTCTGAAAAATAAAAAAATTGCTTATGCTATTCTTGATGTGCTATCTCAAGAACCGCCCCCAGCGAGCCATCCTTTATTAAATACTGAATTAGCTAACCTTAAAATTACTGCACACATTGCTTGGGCCAGTTCTGAAGCGCAACAACGCTTACTTGAGTTGGTCGCGCAAAACATTTTATCGTTTAAAACCGATGAAAGACTCAATCGTCTAGACTAACTACCATTAGTCATTTTTTTACAAGGTTATTCATGGACTTTCATTCACTAGCCCTCTATTCTTGCAAGTGTAGTTCTACTTATTTTTAGGAAATAATGCATGAGAAAGCTTGGTTTTATATTTATTTCATTGTACCTGTCATTACTCATTGGCTGTAATGGTCATACTGATAATGGCGACTCCCAAACACCACAAACAGTGGCAACTATTAGTTTGTCGATCACTGACAGTGAAGGTAATACCAAGGTTAGCTTTGATAAAAATGAAACCGTAACATTAATAGCAACAGTGCTAGATGATAAACAGCAAAGCATTGCTAACAAAGCAGTAGCTTTTTCAAGCTCGCTAGGAACCTTAACCGTTGATTCTAAGTTAACAAATAGTGAAGGTATCGCCTTAGTAACCTTAACCAATGATGAATTAACGCTTGGCGCAGGTAGCGCTACAGCTACTATTGGGGAAATAAGCAGTGACAGTTTCGATTTTGAGTTTATAGATAATAGCTCCCCTGTTGAACTACCAACAATTGCCACAAAAATATTATTAAATGGTGAGCTAGTTAACCAATTTAAAACTGACCAAGAAGTACAAGTACTCAGCACATTATTAGATAGTAATGGCCAAGGCATTGAAAATAAATTAATTAATTTTACCGCAGATATTGGGCAATTAAGTGCACAAAGCGCACTCACTAATGCTCAAGGTATTGCTTCAGTTTATCTGACAAGTGACAGTGACATCATTGGCGCAGGGGTTATGACTAGCGCTTATGACCTTACCAATAACGAAGATGAAAATAGCACTATTTCCAGCACGGTGAATTATCAAATATTATCTGCCGGCGCTATTATTAATAGCAATGTTCGCATTGGTCATTTTAACGATGCGGGTAGCTTTGTTGAAGGTGAAATTGCCCTATCAGTAGCTAATAATAGTATTAGTGCGGGTGGTACTTTGGGCTTACGTGTTGATTTAGTTGACGACAATAACGCCTTAATTAGTACCCCAATTCCTGTTTCGTTTTCCTCAAATTGTGTACAAAATGAAAACGCCATCATAGATGAGTCAATCTTAAGCATTAACGGGAGCGCAACTGCAACTTTTGAAGATACAAGCTGTGCCGGTAAAAATGGTACTGACGATGTATTAATAGCGAGTATTACTATTAATGGTGTTACCACAACAGCAAGCAAAGTGATTAGCATCCAAGGAGAGCAAATTGGCTCTATCGAGTTTATTTCTGCGGAGCCAACATCTATTGTATTAAAAGGCACAGGTGGACAAAATCTGCAAGAAACCTCAACACTCACCTATCGCGTTAAAAGCCAGCTTAATAATGTGCTTGCCCAACAAGAAGTTAACTTTACACTAAGCACAACGGTTGGTGGTATTACACTAAGTCGTCACTCTGGTGTTACCAATAGTCAAGGGCTTATTACTACTCAAGTTAGCGCTGGTACAGTGCCAACAGCGGTCAGAGTTACCGCCAGCGCTGCAATGGACCTTAACGGCGAAACAATTACAGTCCAAAGCCAATCAGACTTACTTTCTATTAATACTGGACTGCCAGAGCAGCGCTCTATGAGCATTGCCGCCAGTGTATTAAATCCTGAAGCACATAATGTTTTTGGTGAAGGGTCAATTATTACGGTGTGGCTCTCTGATAACTTTAATAACCCTGCCCCAGACGGTACCACCGTAAACTTCACTGCTGAGGGTGGCCAAATAGCCCCCACCTGTTCAACCGTTAATGGCAGTTGCTCTGTTGCATGGCAAAGTGCAGAGCCTCGTGTTGCAGATCATCGCATTACTATTTTGGCAACGGCTTTAGGTCATGAAAGTTTTTTTGATACTAATGGTAATAACACCTTTGATGATAACGACGGTAGCGCAATTATTGACGTTGCCGGTATTAATGACTTCACTATTGATTCAGGTTTAGATAACTATCCAGCTCAAAGCAGTGGTTTTATTGATATGTCTGAGGCATGGCGTGACGATAATGAAAACAGTATTTATGATAGTGGCGAAATATTTATCGACTTTAATAACGATAACCAGTTTAACAGCGCCGATGGTTTATTTAATGGTCCGCAATGCACAGGCACAAAATGCGCCAATACTCAGGCAAAAACGATTCATACGAGAAAAGCCATTCGTTTAGTTATGGCAAGCTCTGCAGCAGAATACCGTTTAAGTAATTCTGACTACAGTACTATTTATAATGACAGCATAACAAACGATGTCGCTAATATTCCTGCTATTGCCGACGGCAGCACACAAGCGTTTAATTTTGACTTTGCTGATACTGGTACACCTAATCAAATTATGCCAGCGGGCACTACCGTAGCTATTGAATTAAGCGCAGGTACCTTATCAGGGCAAACAAGCTACCTTGTTGGTAATAGTAACCGAGCAGGTTTTAGCAATATGAGTTTTTCAATTACCAACCCTGTAGAAGATAACTCTACTTCAGCGGTATTAATCATTACTATCACTAGCCCTAAAGGATTTGTGACTAGCCTTACACGCACTATTTTCATGTAGTAAACACGCTTGATGCTAACAAATATAAAAGGCTATTTATGGCTAATAAAGCAAAAAAGGTAATAGATTATCAAATAAATTACCAAGTACTTACCTCGCAATATTTTGCAGAGGTTATACAACTCGCGAATAAAGTGCATGGTGATGGTTACCTCAATAATGAAACATTAATAAGCTGGGTCAACACTGGTATCACCGACAATATCAATACCAGTTTTGTTGCATTACATAATAGAAAAGTCGTTGGCTTTCGCATTACTTTTTCAGCCGATAACTGGCATATAGATCAATGGTGTAGCCCTGAAAAGTGGCAAGTACCTAAACAACAATGTTGCTATTTTAAATGTAATACCGTTGATGATGATTTTCGCGGTTTAGGTATTGGCAAAAAATTACTTAATTTGGCTATCACATCGGCTCAACAACAAGGTGCTGTTGCCGGGGTAAGCCATTTATGGAAACAAAGCCCAAATAATAGCGCCGTTGCTTACTTTACGCATTGTGGAGGTGAGCATGTAGCTTCTCATCCTGATAAATGGCATGAAGACTCTAAGCAAGGTTATGATTGTGTTTTATGTGGTTATAACTGCCATTGTGAAGCCGCCGAGATGATCATTTATTTCGATTAACGTTAACAGTTAGGTCAATAGTAATACTCAAAATCTACGTAACACCCAAAACATACAAGCTAATCAAGCTAGAAAAAAAACACTGTAAGCCATTGAAAAACAAACATTGTCACTTAGTTGTCACCTAACTGTCGTGGTGGTTATGGCTAAAAATCTGCATAGTTAACTCGACAGCAGCGCTTGGGGGGTTGAGCTGGTTTAACTTGAGTTTTACTTAGCCAATACCGTAGCACTAAGGCAAAAACTAATACTGCGAGCTGAACTTAGATAACATATATTGGAACAAAATATGATAGTAAAAAAATTACGATTACAAAAAAGTTGGTCACAAGAGCAACTATCACAGTTTAGCGGGTTGAGTGTACGGACTATTCAAAGAATTGAACGTGGCCATCAAGCAAGTATTGAGAGCTTAAAAGCTTTAGCTGCTGTATTTCAAATAGACCTTAACGATTTACAGCCGGAGCATGATATGAATACAAGCAACACCGTTAACGATAATGTTTCATCCCCTCTTAACCATCAAACAACTCAACTGTCTGATGATGAAAGAAAGGCAATGAAGTATGTAGAAGGTATTAAAGGCTTTTATGGGCATTTATTTTCTTTTGTAAGCTCTATTATTGTATTGACCTTAATAAACTTATTTCTTACCCCCGGCTATTTATGGGTACTTTGGGTTATTTTCGGTTGGGGCATAGGTATAGTAAGCCATGGTATACAAGTTTTTGAAGTGTTCTCATTTTTTAGCCCTGAATGGGAAAAGAAACAAGTAGAGAAGCGCTTAGGACGTAAATTATAAACCCAATATTAAAAACGTGAATTCATTCAATAAATTCACGTTTTTTCTGTTACATAAACCCGAGTTATATAAACTCAAAGGCACTTACCCTGCTATTACTGGAAGTCGCCAATCAATAGTGGCTTGTCCTTGTGCTTGCAGCCAACTATTGGCTTTAGAGAAATGCTGACATCCAAAAAAACCACGATAAGAAGAAAGTGGAGACGGGTGCGGCCCCGTTAATACTAAATGCTTACTTTCATCAATATTACGGCCTTTTTTCTTTGCATGCGCACCCCATAAAATAAAAACACAATGGGGATTTTCTTCACTAATCTTGTCAATCACTGCATCGGTAAAGGTTTCCCAACCAAGTTTAGCATGTGAGTGCGCATTAGCTTGTTGCACGGTAAGCACCGTATTTAATAATAATACACCTTGCTCAGCCCAAGTAGTTAAACAGCCGTGTTCTGGCGCGATAAAGCCATCAATATCATTTGTTAACTCTTTATAAATATTAACTAAAGAAGGTGGGATTTTAATGGTCGGTTGCACCGAAAAAGCTAAACCATGGGCTTGTGCAACACCCAATTGCTCACCGTGATAAGGGTCTTGCCCTAAAATAACCACGTTAATTTCTTTTAAATCTACCGCTTTAAAGGCATTAAAAATGTCATCATCTTTGGGGAAAATAGTAATACCCGCTGAGCGCTGTTGCTTTATTTCAGCTAATAAGGCTTCAAAGTAAGGTTTACGCTGCTCGCTATTAATGAGTTGTTGCCATTGTGGTTTAATCATAAAGTTAATCCCTAAATTAATACCTAAGTTAATGCCTAAGTTAATACCTAAGTTAATACCAATATTGAAACATAAAAAAACGCGAACCATGTCGCGTTTTTAATAATGCTTGTCAATAACTATTCAAGCTTAGTATTGCTATTAACCCGAAGAGATTAATAGCATCTAATTATACTATTGCTTTAATAAATAAGCACGTAGCTCAGTAAAGTCTGCTGGCATATCCGTAGATAATATTACCTCACCTGCACAGTCAGCTAACTCTTTTGGTAACCCTAACGGACTACCTAAAATACTTTCAACAACTTCTTTAAATTTAGCTGGGTGTGCTGTGCCTAAGAAAACACCAAACTCACCTTCTTGAGCGCTATATTGTAAGGCTTTATAAGCAACGGCAGCGTGAGGTTCACTAATGTAACCTAACTTATTTAAGCCAATCATGGTTGATTGTGTTTGTTCTTCATCAATAGAAACCGAGCTAACACAGTCTTGCGGTACAATACCCGTTTTAAGCATGTGCTCTACGCGAGGCCAGTTGTTAGGGTTACTAACATCCATGGCATTAGAAATAGTGGCAACGGTTTCGTGTGGTGTCCACTCACCTGTTTCTAAATAACGAGGTACAGTGTCGTTCGCATTCGTTGCCGCAATAAAGCGCTTAATCGGTAAGCCCATTGCTTTAGCAAACAAACCTGCTGTTAAGTTACCAAAGTTACCACTAGGAATTGAAAACACTAAACTGCTTAAGTCACTTTTAACACGAGACAATTGCGCTACCGCTTCAAAGTAATAACAAACCTGTGCCAGTAGGCGACTAATATTAATAGAGTTTGCTGAGTTTAATCCAATAGTATTTGCTAGCTCTTTGTCATCAAAAGACTGTTTTACTAAAGCTTGGCAATCGTCAAAGTCGCCATCAATTGCTAAGGTTTCAATGTTATCACCTAAAGTGGTAAACATTTTTTCTTGTAATAAACTGATTTTACCTTTCGGGTACATAATAACAACGCGGATATTATCAATACCATGAAAAGCATGAGCAACCGCGGCACCGGTATCGCCTGATGTTGCGGTTAAAATAGTTAGCTTTTTATCTTCGCCACTGGCTTTAGCGTCTTTAGCACAAAAAGCTTGTAAACACTTCGCCATAAAGCGCGCGCCGAAATCTTTAAATGCTAAGGTAGGACCGTGAAATAACTCTAAAATGGCACGTTCTGGGTTGATAGGTTGCAATTGCGCAGGGAAGTTAAACGCATCAGTGATGATTTCAGTTAACTCAGCTTCAGATAAGTCTTCTTCAACAAATGGTAATAATACTTTAACGCTACGCTCAACCATAGGTAGTGCTAATAATTCTTCAATATTGTCTAAAACAGGCATTGAAGTTGGAAAAAATAATCCTTGGTTTTTACCTAAACCTTGCTTTACTGCGCCAGCAAAGCTGACTTGTTCATCATTTTCTTTTAAGTTATAAAATTTCACTGTCTATTCCTAATCAATAAACTCATTAATAGAGCTTAATAAGTTTTCGCGGTTAATACCACGGTTATCTGGTCGAAGCGATGTGATAGAGAAGCCTCTTTGTATCGCGTTCTATTATAATTGTGCTACACCATCATCACTGGCTTTACACACATGAACAAAGCCTTGCTCTGTTTGTAAATAATTGTCTTGTAACCATAAAGCAAACTGCTTGGCATGTTGCTCACTATCACTAATACAAAAAAGTGTCGGTCCTGAGCCTGAAATGCCTACACCAAGTGCACCTTGAGCGATTAAGTAATCATGCGCTTGTTGGAATTTAGGTAACAAACCTTTGCGGTATGGTTCAGCAACAACATCATGTAATACCGAAAATGCTTGTGCTTTATCTTGACGATGACAAGCATCAACAAAGGTTGCTAGGTTTTGACCATAAGCAATTAAGTCAGCGCGGCTATAATTGGTCGGTAATACTTCACGTGCCGCTTTAGTTGACACTTCAATACCTGGGTATGCCATAACATAATAACAGTCATCAAACAGAGGTAAAGCACGTGAAATAATATCTTCATCGGGCACCATTAATTGTAAACCACCTAAATAACATGGGGCTACATTATCGTAATGCAAGCTACCACTAATTTGTGCTTCCATTTCGCCAGTCATTTTCAATATTGTTTTTTTATCAAAACTAAAATCATGATACTTTGCATAAAAATCATTCAGCGCTGCCAGCGCTGCAACAACTGAGCAAGCACTTGACCCTAAACCACTACCGACAGGCATTTTTTTATCTAGTGTTAGCGCAACGTTAGCAACAGCTTGATTACTAGCTTGTAATGCTTGGTTAAATAACTGTAAACAAGACCAAACAATATTATCTTCTTTATTGGCTGGCAACTTATTAGCAAATTGACCAACAACGGTTAAGTTACTCTCGCCATCCGTTGCACTTACTGTGACTACATCGCCTAATAAAGTACCATCGATTGGTTTAACAGCTAAGCCTAAAACATCAAAACCAACACTTACATTACCAATAGAAGCAGGCGCAAAAACTGAAACACTATTTGAAGGTGCAGACATTAGTGTTGCTCCCAAGCTAAAGTTCTTAATAAGTCACCAAAAACACCTGCGGCAGTAACTGATGCACCAGCACCGTAGCCACGTAATACAAACGGTAATGGTTGATAATAACGACTATGAATAGCTAAAGCATTTTCACCATCTTTAATGCTGTATAAAGGGTGCGAAGCATCTACCGCTTCAATAGAAACTTGGCACTTTCCGTCAACAATATTACCAATATAACGTAACACTTTACCTTCAGCTTTTGCTTTAGCAACACGTTCACTAAACTCACCATCAATAGCTTTTAAGTTAGCCATAAAAGTATCTACATCACCACTTGCATCAAAGTTAGCAGGTAGTACCGGCTCAATCGTAATATCTGATAGCTCAAGCTTCATCCCCGCTTCACGGGCCATAATTAATAGCTTACGCGCAACATCCATTCCGCTTAAATCGTCACGAGGATCTGGCTCTGTAAAACCATTTTCTTTCGCGATTGCAGTCGCTTCTGAAAGTGCCATACCTTCGTCTAACTTGCCAAACATATAAGATAACGAGCCCGACAGAATACCTTCAAAACGCTGTAATTTATCGCCCGCTTTAATTAAGCTTTGTAAGGTATCAATGACTGGTAAGCCAGCACCTACTGTTGTTTCATATAAAAATCGACGGTTAGTTTGTTGTGCTGTTTGACGCAATGCTTGATAGTATTCCCACGAATCGGTATTCGCTTTTTTGTTCGGTGTTACCACATGGAACCCTTCAGCTAAATAATCAACATAGCTCATCGCTAATTGCTCATTTGATGTTGAGTCAACAAACACAGGATTAATCAAGTGGTTTTCACGAACAAATCGTTTTAGGTTATCAATATTTACAGGCTGTGCTTTGCTGTTACTAACACCTTGCGCAATAACTTCTTTCCAGTTATCTAAATCAATACCTTCTTTTTCAAAGACCATGCCTTGAGAGTTAGCAATACCATATACTTTTAAATCAATATTTTGCTCGTGTAAGCTTTCTTGCTGACGAGAGATTTGCGCAATAAGTTCACTGCCCACCACGCCACAACCAACAAGAAATACATCAATCGTCGGTTTATGAGAGAAGAAGTTTTGATGACTCACTTTCATCGCATCAGTACATTTACGTTGTTCTATTACCACAGAGATACTGCGCTCTGATGAGTCTTGCGCAATAGCAATAACATTAACGCGTGCCTGTGCTAGCGAGCTAAAGAACTTAGCTGCTACACCACGTTGCTGGTGCATGCCGTCACCCACTAATGAAACAATAGATAAGTCACCTGTTAATGACACTGGCTCAAGTAAGCCATTTAGTAACTCTAATTCAAATTCGTCTTGTAAGCTTTGTTGAGCCAGCGCAGCATCACTAGAGTATATACAGAAGCTGATACAGTATTCGCTTGATGACTGACTAATTAATACTAACGAGATATTTTCACGGCTCATTGCTGCAAAAACGCGGCTTGCCATGCCAACCATACCTTTCATACCCGGACCTGAAACATTAACCATAGTTAAGTCGTCAAGGTTAGAAATTGCTTTTACGCATTTCTGTTGATCGTTCTCGTTAGAAATTAATGTCCCTGGTGCACTTGGATTGCTAGTGTTTTTAATTAAGCAATCAATATGATACTGGGCAATAGGGCCAATGGTTTTAGGGTGTAAAACACTGGCGCCAAAATAAGAGAGTTCCATTGCTTCTTGGTACGACAAATAATCTAATAATTTTGCTTCTTTGATCATACGAGGATCAGCATTGTAAATACCGTCTACATCAGTCCAAATTTCACAACACTCTGCTTGCGCACATACCGCTAATACCGCCGCTGAATAATCAGAGCCATTACGTCCTAAAGTAGTAACTTGTGGCAGTTCATCATTACTCTCAACACTAACCCCAATAAAACCTGGCATTAAAGCAACTTGAGAAAGCTGACTATACTCTTGTGAGAATTTTTCTTTTGATAGTACTAAATCTGCCACCGCATTTAATGATGAATCATTAGTAAATAAGAATTTTTCTGGTGCTAATAGTGACACCTGTAAGCCAGACGTTTGTAATACGGCATCTAAAATAGCAACACTTAAGCGTTCGCCTGTACTGATAATGCGTGCGCGAATATGGTCTGGACAATAAGATAGCATTGTCGCACCTTGCATATAGCGACTTAATTGATGTTCGTAATTAACTAATGCTTGTTCACAATGTTGATGATTGAAGTTACTAATGCTGGCAGAAAGATCATCGATAATGGTGGTAATTGCGCGTTTAAAGTGCCCTAAATCTGTCACAAGTTTTGCTTCATCGCTAATATTTTCAGCCATAGCAACTAAATGGTTGGTAACACCTTGTGGAGCAGAAACGACTACTGCTACTTTAGATTCTTGGCTTTTGTCTTTAATGATCTCAGCAACTTGGCGAAAACGCTCTGCTGAAGCTAATGATGAGCCACCAAATTTAAGTACACGCATTGTTTTTCTTCCTTTCTGATAAAGAAAAAGCCCGTAACCTTTATAGGTCACGGGCTTCGATAAAAATAGTATTTTTTACACGTTAGCCAGCGACCGCCATCCTAATAAGGGTGGTGGTGGTAATAATGATAATGTGGCTTTTTTTGAATTTCATGCAGTTAAAATGCCTTAACAGAGTAGAACTGTCAAGCACTAATCGACACAAACACCGTATAAAAAATTATATTTTATGCATAAAAATTCATAGAGGTACTATTTACGGTAGATGTATGTCTTACTTCAACCGTAAATAGTATTGTTATATGAAGTTAAGCAGAAAGAGATTCATCAGAGAGGTCTAGGGCATTAAAGACTTGATTTCGACCATTGGCTTTTGCTTGATATAAAGCGGCATCAGCATTAGCAATAAGCTTTTCATAGCTGGTATCATTGTCTGATAACTGAGAAACACCAATACTGACTGATAATTGAATAATATGCTCTTGGAAAAGCACAGGCGTTTTAGCAACGGTGTTACAAACACGTTGAGCTAAATCAAGCGCCCCCTGAATATCTGTTTCAGGTAAAATAATAGCAAACTCTTCACCGCCATAACGACCAAAAACATCTTCAATTCGTAATACCGACTTTACTATTTGAGTAACATCAATCAGAGCTTTATCACCACCTTGATGGCCATAATTATCATTAAGCTTTTTGAAGTGATCTAAATCCAACATTATCAGCGCTAATTTTTTATTGTGACGACGCGCTTTTGCGTACTCTTGCTCTAATGACTCTTGCCAATGCCTACGGTTAAATATTTGTGTTAAACCATCGATACGACTAATTAGTGCTAATTCTTTTAAGGTTTTTTGCAGTTGACCTTGGTAATGGCATACGTCAGTAACATCTTCAATAAGAATACAAATATAACTGTGCTCACCGGCGACATCTAGCGGTAGAAAAGTACAGTTTTGCGCCATAAACTCACTATCGGTGGTAATGGGTCTAGTATGAGGTAACTCAAATAAATGGTGTCGTTGTTCCCATGAAGAAAAGCTGGGAGTGTTAAGCTGTAATACCCCTGAAAGTTTACGCTCGAACCAACGTTGAGGTAGCTCAGGAAAGACATCAAAAATTAAGCGCCCTACCACCTCTTCAGAGCTTTTATTAGCATGGACTTGAATAAAGCGATTCCACATTACTACCTTAAAGTCTCTATCAACAACAAGTACCCCAGTATTAAGCTGATCTGAAACTTGATTAGTAATAGAAGAAACCACATCACTGGGCAGTGAGGTGGTTGAAGGAGCACTTTCATTGGTATTAGACATTAGAAGTCTTCCAATATTCTATCAATGACTTTTTTGATATTCATAATTGCCGTTTCTGGAATTAACAGAATCATATTACAGTTAAAAGAGTAATCTGTTACCTGGTAATTAATATTTACTTTTAAAGCAAAATCCCAACTAAAAGTCATTTGCTGTAAATGTTCAGACAAGCTATTTTGTGCACTTGGTAATAGTTTCGGTGCGTTATACGACATTTGGTTGTCAATTTGACTCGCAAAAACATTTAAAAAAGTGGTCGTAAGGATTGAGCTAATATCGATTAGCTGTTCATCATGCGAAAGCTCATCTGGCTCATAACCTAATAAATCAGCAATACGACCCGAGTCTTCATCTTGATAAACCAATAAGGCTTCACCACGAATACCTTCATAGCCAAAAAAGCCTTGACTAACAATGGCAACAGCACTTTCTTTATCATCTAATGTTTGCGTTAAGCTGCTGGTGCTAATACTTTCAATACTAGGGACCTTTAAATAAACAAAGGTGTCAAGGTAACGAGCAAGTTGATCACTCGCTTGACCCATCGCCACATTGATAAGCTCTTGCAAACAGTCCTGTTGATCTTCTGTTAAATGAAATGCGTTCATAGTAGGCCGTGCTGTTGTAGCTCTTGGGTTAAACGTTCAGCTTTAATTGGCTTTTGTAAAAAAGCTTTTGCTCCTAATGCCAGAACTTTACTCTGCATCTCAGGTTGAATATCTGCCGAAATAACAAAAACACTACATTCAATATTCAGTTTTTGTATGCCTTGAAGCACACCAACACCATCAATACCTGGCATAGTTAAATCAAGAAAGAGTATGTCAATATTGCTGGCACGCAGTATTGTTAAGGCTTCAACGCCGTTAGTCGCAGTTTGAAGGTTATCATGCCATGATTCAGGCAAGCTTCGAAGCACTTGCTTTCGAGCCATATTTGAGTCATCACAAATAAGTACAGCTGGGCTCATAAGAGGGGGGATCCTTGCGCCATTATTATTATATTGCTGATAACTTACCCTAAAAAGCCTCATTTGTTAATCAACAATTGCTTTTTTTTCACATTTATTAAGAGCAGGATTGACGTTTTTACTAACAGCCCTACTATAAATACTCAGCATAACTAACATCAACCAACACCATGAGAAGACCTGCCTGAGTAAAGGTTCAAAATCGATAACTTAACTATCAACGCGAAAGTAACATTAGGGTGATATGTAGTAGGGGTTGTAAAATTAACACTAATACAAGATAACGAAAAGGGCTAAAATCTCATTTAGATGTAGGTCCGTGTATAGTTCGAAATTGACATATAAAACAATTATTTGTTAAAAATCATTTTAACGTTGGCCAATAAAGTGCCTGTTGATGTTCACTAAGCCATTGCTTAGCTTTTAGATATTCTGGGCAGTGTTTAGCAACCAAACGCCAAAAGTTATTTGAATGGTTCAAATGCACTAAATGACAAAGCTCATGAATAATCACATAATCAATAACCCACCACGGCGCCATCATTAATAAATAGTTAAGACTGATTTCTTTACGACTATTACAACTTCCCCATCGAGCTTTATATTGACGAATATTAAGTTGCGCAGGAACAAGTTTAGTTTGCTCGCTGAGCTGCTTAACTCGCGCTGGCATCAATTCTTTAGCTTGCTCACTTAAATAGCTTTCGATATGTTTTTTGACCGAACGAGCTAATGCTGCTTCATTACTGAGTCTGTTATAAATACGATGGCTAATATTAACCTGTAAATAATTCAGCTCAGTATTTTTGTGATGAGTACTTTTGTGACTAGTGCTTTCCTGATTAATGACTGCGTGGTTATAAACAACACTCACATCACTACGCTTAGCCTGCGCAATAGTTAGCGTATATTGTTCGCCTAAAATATACAGCTTTGCCCCTTCAACAAAATGACATTGATGGCTCAAATTTTCACGCTGAGCTAGCAACTTCTCTTGTAGCCAAGCTGATTTTTTGTTGATGAAGCCCTTAATAAAAGCATCATCAACAAAAGAAGGTGCGCGAACAATAATACGTCCTTGCTTTACTTGTAGTCCTAGGGTTTTACGCCGCTCACTACGAATTAATTGATATTCAAGCATCAACAAAAACGGTGTGATAGTCTAAAATCAATCAAAAAATAGCGCTCTTAATTAGGCTTTACTTTAGCTTTTGGCGCTTTTTTCTCAACATCAGACGTTACCTTATCCACTGCTGCTTGTTCAGCTACTGGCTCACTCGCTGGTGTTGGTACTTTTTTCGTTGCCTTTTTAGCAGGCTTTTTGGCGAGTAAAGCAACAAGCACTTCTTCACGTTTTTGTGCTAAATAAATGCTCAACTCTTCTGCTAATCCATCGCTTAGCTCAACAGGTGATTCGGCAAACACTTCTGCTAAGTTATCAGCCATATCCAACATGCGATCATATTCATCTGCTGATTTCTTATCCATAAACGTTTTTACCTCTGCCCCATGTCTAATCACTACAAATCGACTTTCAACTGCCATGCGTTTTCCTATTCCTCTAAAGTAAACAAAGCGTCACGCTACCTAATTTCACACAATACCACAGACTCAACAAAAACTGTATATAAAAACAGTTACATTTATGACGCACTCCCCAAATTTAACAATAATTAATTTAAACGAACTGACATTCAACTGATGACCAACTGCATATACTAATAATTTCGTATGTTGAAATACGTCTAAATGTAAATGTTCGTAACAGAGATAACATCTGTTTATTTAATAAGCAACAAAACAATCAACTACTTAATAAATATTAATCATTCTCTTTGACATTTTTTACTTACATCCGTAACCGAAATGCTTACAACTTTTCTATAAAAACCAGTCACTATTATAAGTGTGCAGAGGGCATTGCATTAATAACTGCACGGTTGTTAGTTAACGCAATTAACTAGCTAAAAATATAATTTAACTGACTTATTATTGGAGAATATAATGACTACTTTTAAAAAAACCTTATTAACCGCTGCAGCAATTCTACCTCTAGTGGCTTTATCACTACCTAGCCATGCTGTTATGGACTCTTACATGGAGAAAGCGCTAATTAATGTTTGTAAAGCAGCGAAAAGTAATAGCGTACTTAAACTTAAAAGCACTACCAAATATTACCGCTTAAAAACGAAAACCGTTGCTTTGGGTTTGGTTTGTAACGGTGATGATGTCATTACTTTTGCTGAAAGCTATGGCGCAAACAAAACTGCAGCTACGCTGCAAAAAAGTATCGGACGAGTTAGTATTACTGATGTTGCTTCTGTACAAAAGTTAAATGTAACTTTCTAGAGCGTGAAAATACAATAAGATTAAATGAAAGTTAATAGGCTCTTGAATAAGTTATCGTTAATAGCATGCTTAGAGTAACTCATGCTATTAACCTGCTTATTTTACTATTAATTAAAAATCGTTTTCTTAGCTCGCGACGCTGAAATTAGCTTGTGCTAAAGAGCTTTTCAAACCATGATCGTTTATCTACTTTAGGTTGTAAGCAGTTTTTAGAAATACGAACCCCCGCAGCAACGGCAGGATAAAGTGTAGTACCTTCACACTGCTCGTTTACCGCTAGCCCTGTTTTTTGTTCAAATGGCAGCATAATAACCCCATCAGGCATATGCTCTTTTCTATCGCTAATACCTTGCGCTTTCATAAAATCAGCAAATAAAGGTAATGCGCCACTACTGCCTGTTAGCCCTGTCGGCTTGTTATCATCGTTGCCTAGCCATGTGGTCACTAGATGTTTGGCATCATAACCAACAAACCAACTGTCACGTAAGTCATTACTGGTACCGGTTTTACCTGCAACACTGTTATTAGGTAAGCGCCAGCTAAGTGATTTTGCCGAGCCAATTTGAGTAACTTGCCCTAACGCATAATTTAATAAATAAGCACCATAATTAGATAGACGCTGCTCTTGCAAGTCATTATACGTCCACAAGGTTTCACCTTGGTTTGACATAATATGAGTAATTGCATGGTTTTTCTTATATTGACCATTCGCTGCAATAGGTAAATAAAGCTGATTAATTTCTACTGGCGACATAGTCATCGAGCCTAGCAGCATTGCTGGGCGCATCGTAATATCTTGCTGATAGCCTAATAAATGTATAGCATCTGCGACATTATCAAGCCCTAGCGCCATACCTAAATTCACCGTTGGTATATTTAATGAATTCACTAAGCCGGTAATAAGTGGCACTTGACCACGGTATTTACCATCATAGTTTTTCGGTCGCCACAAGTGGCTTCCTTGTGTATCACTCTTTTTATTTTGGCCGGTTTCACGGCTTAATGTAATAGCTTTATCGTCAAGTAATGTTGCTAAATTATATTGTTCAAAACGCTCTAACGCAGCTAAGTAAATAGCAGGTTTAATTAATGAACCTATTTGACGTTTTGCATCTAACGCGCGATTAAAGCCAGCAAAACCGCTAACACGATCTCCCGCTAAAGCTCTTACTTCTCCCGTTGAAATATCACTAACCACCATAGCGGCCTGTAAAGATTTTTGTTGGTATTTTTTTTCTAACAACGGCAACTGCGTATTAATAGTTTGCTCAACTAATTGCTGACTACGATGAGAGAAACCAGTAAAAACTTTAATGCCTGATTTGCGAAGATCTTCAGAAACCAACTCGTTTAATTCTTGGTTAACTAATTGTAAATACGCTGGGTATTTTTTCTTTCTACTTTGTCGCTTATTTGTCACGCTTAACGGTGCATTTACCGCATATTTAAACTCAGCAAGCGATAACATGTCTTGCTCAAGCATTAAACGTAAAATTAAATCTCTGCGTTGTTTAGCGCGTTTAGGGTGGCGCCGAGGATCATAGTAGCTCGGGCCTTTCACTTGTGCGATGAGTAATGCTATTTCATGGTTTGTTAACTGCGCAATATTTTTTCCAAAATAGAAGTTTGATGCCAAGCCAAAACCATAAACACCATGAGCAAAGTTTTGTCCTAAATAAACTTCATTTAAATAGGCTTCAAGTAGCTGATCTTTGCTGTAGCGAAACTCTAAAATAAGCGCCATTAAGGCTTCTTGCGCTTTTCTGGTTAAAGTGCGGTCTCGCGTTAAAAACATATTTTTAACTAACTGCTGTGTTAGCGTACTTCCCCCTTGCACTGTTCTGCCTGCACGCATATTTGCATACAAGGCTCGAAGAATACCTAATGGTGATACACCGCTGTGGTGATAAAAATCTCTATCTTCAATTAATAACAATGTATCAATGAGCTGTGCTGGCACCTGTTGTAAAACAATTAATTCACGATCTTCTTTATTGTCTGGTACTAATCTAGCGATTAACTGCGGCTCCAGCTGAATACTCGGCACAACATTATGTTGCACATATAAGGCTGTAATGTGGTTATTTTCCACTTCGATAGTTAACGGCTCAGCCCCCATAAAACCTTGCGCAAACGTAAATGCTCGCTGAAAGATAATCAACCGATGGCTCGACTGCGCAAACTGCCCCGGTGCACTAACTTTGGCAACTTTTTTATAACCTTTTAATTTTAATTCTTGCGCAATATGGCTAAGGTTAGCTTCATCACCAACATGTAACGTATCTACCTTACCATAAACTTGCACAGGTACTTGCCAACGTTCACCTTCAAAGGTTTTTTTCACCTTTGCATCAAGATAAATAAGCACAATAATCAAGGTAAAAAAAGCGGCAATGCATACTTTAAAAAAAGTACGTAGGCACCACGATAACCAACCTTTCGCTTGCCCATCATTTGTTTTAATCGCTGATTTTTTTTCGCTAGTATTTTTACTTTTTTTAGCGCGTGTTTTTTTATTGTCTGTCATATAACTTAATTTATCTTCTCAGCCACATTGGGCTATTTTCGGGTAATAATTTATTAAATCGCAAATTACTTTATTTAGCTGGTACCATCAATTATGTGATTTTAATATGTCGTTTAGTTTTATTAGTGGCAACCGCATTAGCGGGATCATCTGGCCAATAATGTTTTGGATAACGACTTTTCATGTCTTTTTGCACCGCTTGATAACTTCCTTGCCAAAATTGTACTAAGTCTTGCGTTACCTGAATGGGTCGCTGCGCGGGTGATAGCAATTCTAATAATAATGGAATACCTGCAATAGCGGTATTGCCTGTAATAATACCCACACAAGGAGTTTGCGTTAAACCATAGAGCTCTTGCATGGGCAATGACACTTTCGGTGATTTTTCTTGGTTATACGTTATGGGGCAGTGTCGTCCTGTTGGCCCAATGAATACAGTAGGTGCAGCATGCTTAAGTTGTTGCTGCTGCTGATAATCAAGTAGTGACAATAACATTGCACTTAAATCAATTTTATCTAACTGTGCTTTACTTTTAATAGCGCCAACAAAAGGCGCGAACCATATCGGTAAGTGATTAAGTAAATAATCCTCATCTATCATTGGAAATTTCAACTCAGACACATAGTGATTAAGCCACAGCCAGCGTGCCTTAAGAGCAATATCTTTTGCTTGCCAATTAAGAAAAGACAAACCTTTTTGTCTGACTAAATCACACCACATGGTACTAATACTTTGCTCATTAAGCCCTGTAGAGACTTTTTGTTCATTGAGCACTAAAGCGCCAAGTTTGCTTTGATGACGGGCAATAATTTTACCTGTAGTTGTATCGAAGGTAGCATTGTCTTGCGCGATAATCTGTTCACTAAAAAGCAGTTCTATCGCCGATAAATCAATGCTTGCGGCTAATTTAGCACTCAATTGGTGATTAAATTGCATTAGCTGTGCAAGAACTAGAAACTCTTCATTTGCTAAGGCATCATCACTATTCACCTGTGCCCCTTTGCCGTTAGCACATAAAAAACTACAAGCACTAACACCTGAGTTTACATTTGCACGACCACGAACTTTAGCAACACGCTCAGGGTAGGCTAGTGCTAAAATAAGCCCCGTATTTTCAAGTGATATATTGTTAATTTTGAAACTAATATCAGCACGTTTAGCGACTATTTGTGCTTGCTTGACAATGCGTTTCATCAAGCCATTATTCGTAAAAGAGTTTTCAGTAAATAACTGTAAACGATGCACTAAATTAATATTATGCTGTGCTTGCTCTGCACGAAATATATCACGTTCTTCTAACAGCGCCGCCATTAAACAAGCTAACGACGGATCACTATTGAGCACTTGGTTATTGGCTTTGCTATAGTTTTTAATGGCAAAAATCATATGTGCAAAGCGAGGGTGGCAAGGTAAAGCGGCAACTAAATCACCATGTGCAGTTAAACGTTTTTGCCTATCAACTATTAATAGGCTTTCAAGCTCTTGCCAGCCTTGTTGCTCTTTACTAGCACTTGGTAACTCTAACATTGGCAGCTCTGCTAATGCACTAACACCCCAACGGGCGGCTTCAATTAATGTTGGTAATAAATCAGCCTGCTGAATAGCATTCTCTGGGTATTGCGGACGTCTATCAAAACTGTCTTTTGCAAATAACCGAATACATTTGCCCGGCATTAATCGCCCTGCTCGTCCAGCGCGTTGAATGGCAGACGCTTTTGCTATTTGTTTTTGCACTAATTTGTTAAGCAAGCTGGCGCTATCATAAATAGCCACTTTTTCTAAACCACTATCAATAACTAAATTAACCCCCTCAATAGTTAATGAAGTCTCTGCAATATTGGTGGCTAGTACGACTTTGTTAACACCTAGCTCAGATGGCGCTATTGCCAGCTGTTGTTCACGTAACGATAATTCACCATATAAAGGGCATATAAGTGTGTTATCAGGTAGTGATGATGCTAATCGTTCAGCCACAAAGCGAATATCGCCAACCCCAGGTAAAAAGACTAAAATAGCACCATCATGTTGTTGCGCTTGTTGCTTAATCACATTAACGGCATGTTCTCGCCAATACTGTGCATTAGTTGGTGCTTGATATTCTATGTCGACGGGAAAACTGCGCCCTTCACTCGTAATTGAAACAGCATCAGGTAATACGTCCAATAAATTATCACTATCGAGGGTTGCCGACATCAGGAGAATTTTTAAATCGTCGCGTAACTCAGTTTGCACTTCTCTAGCTAAAGCGAATGCTAAGTCCCCCTGTAGGCTACGCTCATGAAATTCATCAAAAACAATTAAGGCAGTACCAACAAGCTCGGCATCTTGTTGAATAATTTGCGTTAAAATACCTTCAGTGATCACTTCAATACGTGTACATGCTGATACTGATTTTTCATGTCGTAACCGATAACCAATAGTATCACCAACACGTTCACCTAACTGGCTTGCTAAAAAATTAGCAATATTTTTTACCGCTAAGCGTCGTGGTTGCAATAAATAAATTTTTTGGTTTGTTAGGGCTGGTAAGGTTAATAACCATAAAGGCAACCCTGTAGACTTACCTGCTCCAGGGGGGGCAGATAAAACCACAGTATTATGCTGAGTTAAAAGCTGCTCAAATTCAGCTTTAATAGCGGTAATAGGTAATGCAGGCAAAGACGACATAAAATCATATCACTGTAAATAATAACAGCATAATAGCAATTATTTCACTGACACCCAAGATAAGTAAAACAAACTCCAAAAATTTACCGTTAATATCCCTATAAATATCAAATACTCGTTACTTTCATGGATTAAATTTTACAAACCAACAGCTAAGTTATCATTAATTTTTATCAAAAATAATCTTGAAAATATAAAAATCCATGCTTACTTGCAAGTTTACTTCAAACTGGTATACCTGTACCTCTTGGCTTACTTATAAGGAACTATTATGCAATTTTCACAACATGGACAGTACACCATAGAACACCAAGACAACATTTTGATTGTTGATGCCGCTGGCCCTTTTAATGACGAAACAGCAAAGCATTATCACCAAGATATAACACAATTAATTAATGAATTATCTGGCGAGGCGTGGGGCTCATTAGTCACTTTCCATGGTAACAGTATTTTTACCCCCGACGCTGAGCAACAATTAATTGAAACGACACGTTATCGACAAGAGCGCGGTATGATAGCGATTGCTGTAGTAATCACTAATAGTGCCTATGCTGATATTCAACAAATGCAATTACAACGCATTTATCGTCAATGCCGTATAGATTTTCATGTTTTTAGCGAGGTGAGCCGTGCCAAGTCTTGGCTCAATCAGTTTATAACCCGTCGCCAAGATAAAGGGTAAGAAAGCACAGCGTTGATAAAGTTTTTAGCGTAGAGTAAGCATAATCTCGATTTTATTTTACATTACTTTTAACATTATCTATGCAATTTACTTTATATCCCGCAACACTCATCAAACGTTACAAACGCTTTCTGGCCGACATAACCTTACCCGATAACACACAAACAACTATACATTGTGCCAATACAGGAGCAATGACCGGCTGTGCAACCCCCAACGATACTATATGGTATAGCACGTCTGATAACCCTAAGCGTAAATACCCTTTTAGTTGGGAAATAACACAGAATAAAAATAACCACTATATATGTATTAATACTTTACGCGCCAACCAATTAGTTGAAGAAGCAATTAACAACAAAGTCATTACTGAAGTTGCTGATTACGGCCAACTACAAAGAGAAGTAAAATATGGTAGCGAAAATAGTCGTATTGATTTTTTACTAACAGCCGATAACAAGCCTAAGGTCTATATCGAGGTTAAGTCTGTCACCTTACTCACAGACCAACAAGGCTACTTTCCTGATGCAGTAACCAGCCGTGGGCAAAAGCATCTACGAGAGTTAATAGAAATGACAGAGCAAGGACATAGAGCCATCTTATTATTCGCGGTACTTCATAGCGGCATTAATAGTGTTAGTCCTGCAGAGCATATTGATGAAAAATACACAGCACTGCTAAAACAAGCAATGGCAGCGGGTGTCGAGGTGATAGCTTATAAGGCGAAATTCACCGAAAACGATGCAAAATTTACGGTGATTTTGCAAAACAAGGTACCACTTATTATTGAGAAAGAACCAATAAAGATTGACTTAGCCTAGTAAAACTTGCTAAAAGAGCTTGCTAAAAATGTTTAGTAAATTTAAAACTCGCATTTAAAACACCTAATCAATTGATTTAATTAGATTTAAAAATTTTTTACTATTAAACAGTTGATTTTTATCAAGAGCGACACAATATAGTCCTAATTCATCGGGCCATATATATTATTGGCGCTTACAACTAAGTTAGCTCATCATACAATTAAATGATGAATACAGTCGCTGACTTGGTCTATGTAGCACTAGGAGATTAAGCATGCCAACAAGTACAAACAAACCATTAGGGATTCTTGCGTTAGCTGGCGTTGGGCCATACCAAGAAAAAGCTGGCGAAGAATACATGGGTGAGCCTCAATTAGCGCATTTTAAGAAAATTTTAGATGCTTGGCGTATACAGTTACGTGAAGAGGTTGATCGTACCGTAACACACATGCAAGACGAAGCAGCTAACTTTCCAGATCCTGTTGACCGAGCAGCTCAAGAAGAAGAGTTTAGTTTAGAATTACGTACTCGTGATCGTGAACGTAAACTCATCAAAAAAATAGAAAAAACGTTACAATTAATTGAAGATGATGATTTTGGCTTCTGTAACTCTTGCGGTATTGAAATTGGTATTCGCCGTTTAGAAGCACGCCCAACTGCCGATCTTTGTATTGAGTGTAAAACCTTATCTGAAATAAAAGAGCGTCAAATGGCAGGCTAAGAGTTAACTTCAATTTTATTGTGAGTTAAACTTTACCTATGCACATAACGTCTATTCAGCGACCCGAAAATACTAGCTCTGCTAGCCATTATCGCGGTCGCTTTGCTCCCTCTCCTTCTGGATTACTCCATTTTGGTTCATTAATTACGGCTTTAGCGAGCTTTCTCGATGCCAAATCAGCTGTAAGCGCTTGTGGTACTCAAGGAAAATGGTTAGTACGTATTGAAGATATTGACCCTCCACGAGAGCAAGCGGGCGCAAGTCAAAAAATTCTCGCCACATTAGAAGCATTTGGTCTGCATTGGGACGAAGAAGTACTTTACCAAAGCCAGCAAAGCTCTCGCTATAACGCCTTATTAGAGCACCTACACCAGCAACAATTAAGTTATTACTGTCAATGCACGCGTGCAGATATTAAAGCCATAGGTGGCATTTATCAAAGTCACTGCAAATCGCTAAATATTGATTCTAAACACAGTGCTATACGTTTAATTAATCAATATGGGCTCTATCAATTTAGTGATATATTTCAAGGAAAGGTTAGCTGTGAGCAAGCACTAGCCAATGAAGACTTTATTATTCATCGCAAAGATGGCTTATTCGCATATCAGTTAGCAGTAGTAGCAGATGATATTGAACAAGGTATCACCCATATAGTACGCGGTTGTGACCTACTAGAGCCCACGGCAAGACAATTAACGTTATTTAAAACACTAAACAGCACTGCGCCACAATTTGGTCATATACCACTGGCAGTCACGAGCCAAGGTTATAAGCTCAGTAAGCAAAATAAAGCGCTCGCCATTGACACTGATAAGCCACAACCTGCATTAGTCAAAGCATTGAGCTTTCTTGGACAAAATCCCCCCAAGGCATTGGTTTTCGAATCAGTGGAAAAGATTATCAGTTGGGCCATAAACAACTGGCAGCGCAGCGCTGTCCCTCAAAAAACCAAAATTAGCATTAATGAAAATTAGTTAAAGATTTATTTACCCTATCAGCTCTAAGTAGAGCGACAACTAAAGGAAATTAACATGTCAAAAACAATTGTGATCACTGGCGCAAACCGCGGTATAGGGTACGCCATGACAAAACTATGTTTAGCGCGTGGCGATACCGTATATGCTTTATGCCGTAAAAGCTCAGCCGATTTGAACCAGCTTCAAGCGACATTTAAGTTAACTATCATCGAAAATATCGACGTATCAACAGAGTTTGGCATTAACAACGCAGTTGTTGCCCTAAAAGGTATTACCATTGATTTATTAATTAATAATGCCGGTATTTTACGTAATGAATCACTAAACGACTTAAACGCTGAAACCATTACCGAGCAATTTCATGTTAATGCTTTAGCGCCATTACAAGTAAGTCATGCATTATTACCTAACTTAACTAACGGTAGTAAAATTGCTTTAATTACCTCTCGCATGGGTTCAATTACTGATAACACTTCGGGTGGGCGTTATGGCTATCGTATGTCTAAAGCTGCTTTAAATATTGCTGCAATGTCACTGGCACAAGACTTAAAAGCCGATAACATTGCCGTAGGAATTTACCACCCAGGTTACGTACAAACTGATATGGTAAATCATAGCGGTGATATTAGCAGTGACCTTGCAGCCGAACGTTTAATTGGCTTAATGGACAACTTATCATTAGTTGAAACAGGCGTATTTAAGCACTCTAATGGAGAAACTCTTCCTTGGTAGTTGATACTACTCAAAGCAAGAGCGTCTCCCATTAGTCATTGCACAAGGCATCAAGTAATAGCGCCTATTGCATGATGCTTTTATGCCACTTCTTCTGTTACCTTGCAGCATGACGGACTACCACGGCGACAAACGAAAATAGCTGAACCCTGCAACTTTTTGGCTTGTTTTTTAGCATCACTGGCAAGCTCAGCAATATCATGATGTGAATGGCATAAGTGAAGATCTGGTGATACAACGCCAATAGCTAAACTCAGTAACGAAAAAAACTGCCACTCACCCGTTCTCGATTTAGCTTCAATCCCCCCAGCTTTCAAGTGTGCGTCATCATAAAAATGCTCAATGTGTTGATCAAATTCACTAATAATTTTTTCGCAACTCTTTTTCCAATTTTCTTTCTGATAATCTTCTTTAAAAATAACCACAAAATCATCGCCGCCAATATGGCCAACAAAATCCTGGCTGGGAGCATACTTTTTAATAAGCCCTGCAACGAGCTGAATAATTTGATCGCCTTTAGCATAACCATAAATATCATTAAAAGGTTTAAAGTTATTTAAATCAAAATAGGCAAAATGGAAGTTCTTTTGCTGGAATATTAATGAGTCTACTTCTTGATAAATAGGCACATTACCGGGCAACATGCTCAAAGGGTTAGCATAGCGAGCATGTTGCAGCTGCTGCTGAGTGACTTGCCGAAGTAAATCTCGAACCGAGCCAATACCAATATAGCGCCCCTTATCGGTAATAATGAAATGCCATAATAGCTTTTCATCATGCTCTGAAGTTACCAATTGTGCCACTTCATCAAGTTGGGTATTGGCCTCAACAATAACGGGAGTTTTAGTCATGGTTTCACTAATCGGTTTACGCTCATTCAGTGCCCTACCAAAAGGGGTTGAAAAAAGTTCCAATAAGTTATCACGTAAAATCATCCCGATAGGCTTATCATTATCAATAACAGGAATCGAATGTACTTTCGGGTGCTTATAAAGAAACTCTACCACCTCTTTTGTCAGTTCATTACCATGACGCGGTTGCATAAACTGCAATAGTGATGAAGCCATCTGCTCAAAATGTACTGGAAAGTTCTGCGCTCTCGCATAGCTTCTTAATATAGCGGGCAAATCAACAGCTGGAAATGGCTCTGGACGAGCAAAAAGAAAACCTTGATATAAATTCATACCAAATTCTTGTAATTGCTCAAACTCTTCTACTGTTTCAATACCTTCAGCAATCACTTGTGCATTAATACTACGCCCTAGACTAATAATACTTTTAATAAACTCGCGTTTAATTGGGTCTTGATGGCACTGGTTAATAAAATATCGGTCTATTTTCACAAAGTTTGGGTTTACTTCTGACCATAACTTCAAACCTGCGTAACCTGCCCCTAAATCATCCACAGCTATTTGAAAGCCTAAATCACGATAATGCATTAACGCACGTTGTAGTAACTCAGGCGACTCTATTGGGTATTTTTCGCTTAATTCAATCACTACTTGTTCTGGCTGCAAGTCATGCTCAGCCAAGTAAGATAGCGTTGCTCCTTGTGGGTGATCCTCTTGTAGAAACACCATCGGGCTAACATTTAAAAATAGTTTGCCTTTTAATGCTAATGCAACAAAGCGAGCAATGGAGATTCGACGGCAAACTAACTCCAACTCTGACAACAGCCCAAATTCAAATGCTGCATCAAACAAAGCTTGTGGGTTATGCAGCGGACTATCTGATGGTCCACGTATTAGTGCCTCATAGCCATAAACATCATTAGCGTTAGTTGCATAAATGGGTTGAAAGAAGGCGGTGAGCTGTTGGCGTTGAATAATATTAACGAGCGTACTTTTTAACTGCATGTGAATTCGAAATAGCTTAATTTAGTTAAGCTTAATCAAAAACTATGACAAAAATGTGACGACATCTGCCGACTTTTCACACAAATTAAGTTTTTGTTAATTGCTTTTACGCTGTTATTTTTTTCAACGCTGTTATATCATTGCGCCACTATTTATCTGTGTTCTTTAAAGGCCTGTGATTATCAAAAGTGTTATCGATTTATGTAAAAAAATTTTTACTCGACCCAGTAATAATGCGCAAACTATTACCTCAAAAGTAACAACTCATAAGACGAGTGCTCCACCCAAGAAAAAAGCGCATGCGAGTACGAAACAACATAATGTTAGCGCCTCATTTGATGCGCCCTTAGTCTTAACTCGAGATCAACACCCAGTATCACGCCAATTATTAAGTCCAAATGCACTTAAAGTATTGTATCGCCTAAACAAAGGAGGCTTTGATGCCTACTTAGTTGGTGGTGGTGTTCGCGATATTCTTTTAGGGTTAAAACCAAAAGATTTTGATATTGCAACCAACGCAACGCCAGAAGAAATTAAAGGCTTATTTAGAAACTGTCGCTTGATTGGCCGTCGTTTTCGCTTAGCACACATTGTTTTTGGTCGTGAAATTATTGAAGTTGCCACCTTTCGAGGTCATCACGACAGTACTGCTGAAAAAAGCAAAAAACCAACTAAAGAACATACTAAAACATCAAAACAAAATGATGAAGGTATGTTATTACGTGACAATATTTACGGCACTATTGAAGAAGATGCTGAACGTCGTGATTTCACTATCAACGCGCTATATTACTCAACCAAAGACTTCAAAGTATTTGACTTTGCTAATGGCGTAAAAGACATTGAAGATAAAGTGATTCGCTTAATCGGCGATCCTGAAACGCGTTACCGTGAAGACCCTGTACGCATGTTAAGAGCAATTCGATTTGCGACTAAACTTAATATGCAAATTAGCCCTGAAACCAGTGCGCCAATTCAAGAGCTAGCAACGTTAATGGCGAGCATTCCTGCTGCTCGTATGTTTGAAGAGTTCTTGAAAATGTTTATTTCAGGCAAAGCCATTGCAAACTTTGAACAATTACGTCACTACAACCTCTTTGGTTACTTTTTCCCAGCCGTTGAGCAAGCACTCAATGCTCAGCCCGAAAACGAGCAAGCAAAAGTCGAACAACAGCAATTGCTGGCATTAATTGTCTTAGCAATGGGTAATACCGACCAACGTATTAATAACGATCAACGAGTAACACCTGCGTTCTTGTTTGCCGCATTATTGTGGTATCCACTGCAAAAGCACATCAAGCAAATTAATGCCGCACAGCAATTAGCGCCACAGGATGCTTTTTTTGCTGCGTTAAGTGAAGTGATGCCAGAGCAGCAACGTAGTATTGCTATTCCTAAGCGCTTTCAGGGCGTAATGAAAGATATTTGGATATTACAAGACAAACTTGCTCGTCGTGAAGGTAAGCGTGCTTTTAAAACCTTTGAGCACCCTAAATTTAGAGCGGGCTACGACTTTTTATTATTGAGAGCTGAAATAGAACAAAGTGCCGAACTTAAAGAACTTGCTCAGTGGTGGACTGACTTTCAAGAAGTCTCAAATGACGCTCGTGTTCAAATGATCAAAGGCATTAAAATGGTACCAGGCTCAAAACGACGCTCACCAAGAAAACGTCGTAAGCCAACTAAATCAGCGGCTGCCAACAATAGCGCTAACCACGACTAAGTAACGCTAATGACTATAGTATATATTGGGCTAGGTAGTAATTTATCAGACCCAGCAGAACAAGTTAAACAAGCAATAGTTGAAGTTGCTAAAATACCTCACAGCAGTGTTTTAGCAACATCGAGTATTTATTTAAGTCGCCCATTGGGACCTCAAGATCAAGACGATTATATTAATGCCGTACTTGCTCTTGAAACGACATTAGCACCTCTTGATTTATTAGATGCGCTACAAGCGATAGAAAATGCTGCGGGTCGTGTTCGTAAAGATAATCGTTGGGGCGCACGCATTCTTGATTTAGATATTCTATTATATGGTGACCTAGTTATTAATAATGATCGTTTAATTGTCCCCCATTATGGTATGAAAGTACGTGAATTTGTTTTACTGCCTTTAGCTGAAATTGCGCCAAAATTATGCTTACCTTGTAATGAAGCCGTAGCAAGCTTGGTAAATAAAGTTAATACTAATGGCATTCAAAAGCTTACTTAAAAAGACATTTTTTCACCGACTCAAATAGCAACACTAACACTTTGTAACAGTACACAAAAACCGGAACACTTATGGCTAAAATAACCACCGCGACTTTGCTTAAAATGAAGCAGCAAGGCGAAAAAATATCAACGATTACCGCGTACGATGCAAGCTTTGCTAAGCTTTTCGACCAAGCAGGTATTCATGCTATTTTAATTGGCGATTCATTGGGTATGGTATTGCAAGGACAAGATAGCACTTTGCCTGTGACTGTTGACGATATGGCCTATCATACCCAGTGCGTAAAACGCGGAGTTGAAGACACCTTGATTATCGCCGACATGCCATTTATGAGTTACGCCACTAAAGAGCAAGCTTTCACGAGTGCTGCTCAATTAATGCAAGCCGGTGCTAGCATGATAAAAATGGAAGGTGGTGCTTGGTTAAATGACACCATTAGCGCTTTGGTAGAGCGTGGTATTCCTGTTTGTGCGCATTTAGGACTAACACCGCAATCGGTTAATGTATTTGGTGGTTTTAAAGTACAAGGTCGTGAAAACGACAAAGCGCAACAAATGATTGAAGATGCCAAAGCCCTCGAAACCGCTGGTGCACAATTATTGGTATTAGAATGTATTCCAAGTGCTCTAGGTAAAGCAATTTCACAAGCGCTTACTATCCCTGTTATTGGTATTGGCGCAGGTAAGGATACCGACGGTCAAATTTTAGTTATGCATGACGCTTTAGGTATTGCTTGTAACTACATGCCTAAATTCTCACGTAACTTTTTAAAAGATACCGGCGATATTAAAGCCGCAGTAGAGCTATATATTAGTGAAGTAAGCGCAGGTAACTTCCCTGGCGATGAGCATATTTTTAACTAGCGGTAAGTTAACCTGAGATCGGTTTAGATTTAAGAGATATTTAACACATTGAAATATCAAAACAAATCACTTTCTGAATCGCTAGCTT